>JANJTW010000048.1 GCA_024710925.1 Rhodocyclaceae bacterium
GGCATTTCACGCGATTCGCCCGGCGCCAGCGTCTGCTGCGCGAAGCAGAAGCACTCGATCTTGTCGAAATGCTGCGCCGCCTGCCCCGGCGTCACGCTCGGCACGGCCTGGCCGGTGATCGGCCGGTCCGAGACGTTGCGCACCAGATACCTGACCAGCTGCATTTCGCCCGGATGCAGCTCCAGGCTGAAGGTCAGCGGCCGCATTTCCCAGAGCAGGCCGGGCATGACGGTGCCGGTAAATTCGACCGTCACCGTCCGGCTGCGGTCGATGGGCGACGGCGGGTCGCCGTCCCCCTTGATGCCGCCGAGCGAGAAGCCGCTGCCGGGGCCGCCTTCGGTCTTGCCGTTGAACCCGGTCACGGCGCAGAGCACGTCGTAGAGCGGCACCAGTGCGAAGCCGAAGGCGAAGGAAGCGACGACGATCGCCGCCAGCCGGGCGATCAGCCGGCCGTGCGGGATGCTTCGGGCGGACATCGGCAGCTCCTAGCGGAACCAGAAGGCGGCGCCGTAGATGAACAGCGCCAGCGCGCCGATCACCCAGGCCAGCCGGCGGCTGGCGGCGCGGCGGCGGGCGAGTTCGGCGGCGGCCCACGCAGGTTTCATGATCGTCTCCTCACTTGAGCGCCGGCGGCGTTTCCCAGCTGTGGTGCGGCGGCGGCGACGGCAATGCCCATTCCAGACCGTCGGCGCCTTCCCAGGCCCGGTCCTCCGCCTTCGGCAATCCGTATTCGGCGCCCCTCATGCACTTCCAGACGTTCCACGCGAAGAGCAGCTGCGAGAGGCCGAGGATCATCGCGCCGACCGTCGAGATGGCGTTGAACTCGGCGAACTGCAGCGCGTAGTCGGGAATCCGCCGCGGCATGCCGGCCAGGCCGACGAAGAACTGCGGCATGAAGGTCAGGTTGAACGAGATAATGGTCAGCCAGAAATGCAGCCGGCCGAGCTTCTCGTCGATCAGGTAGCCGGTCCATTTCGGCAGCCAGTAGTAGACACCGGTCATCACGCCCATGATGCCGCCGGCGAACAGCGCGTAGTGGAAGTGGGCGACGACGAAGTAGCTGTGGTGGTACTGCGCGTCGGCGGCGACGTCGGCGAGCACCAGCCCGGTCAGGCCGGCGATGCCGAACAGCACGATGAAACCCTGCGCGAACAGCATCGGCGTCTCGAAGCTCATCGCTCCCTTCCACATCGTCGCGATCCAGCAGAAGAAGAGCACCGCCAGCGGCAGCGAGATGGCCATCGTGCTGTACATAAAGTAGAGCAGTGCCGGCACCGGCAGGCCGGCGGTGAAGAAGTGGTGTGCCCAGACGATCACCGAGAGGATGCCGATGGCGACGAAGGCGTAGACCTGCGCCTTGTAGCCGTAGATCGGCTTGCGGCTGAAGGTCGCCAGCACGTGCGGCATCAGCCCCCACAGCGGCAGCAGCAGGATGTACACCTCGGGGTGGCCGAAGAACCAGAACAGGTGCTGGAAGAGGATCGGATCGCCGCCGCCGGCGGCGTTGAAGAAGTGCGTGCCGAAGTGGCGGTCGGTGAGCAGCATGGTGATGGCGCCGGCCAGCACCGGGATCGTCGCGATCAGCAGGAAGGCGGTAATCAGCCAGCCCCAGCAGAAGATCGGCAGCTTCATCATCGTCATTCCCGGTGCGCGCAGGTTGAAGATGGTGACGATGACGTTGATCGAGCCGAGGATCGAGCTGATGCCGAGGATGTGCAGCGCGAGGATGGCGAAGTCGACGCCCAGCCCGCCCTGCACCGAAAGCGGCGCGTACAGTGTCCAGCCGGTGGCCACCGCGCCGTCGCCGATGCCGAACAGCGCCAGCACGAAGGGCAGCGTCAGCAGGATCGCCGCCGGCGGCAGCAGCCAGAAGCCGAGGTTGTTGATGCGCGGCAGCGCCATGTCCGGGGCGCCTATCATCAGCGGGATCTGCCAGTTGGCGAAGCCGGTCGCCGCCGGCATCAGCGCGGCGAAGATCATGATCAGCGCGTGCACGCCGATCAGCTGGTTGAAGAACTCCGGCTGCATCAGCTGCAGGCCGGGCTGGAACAGCTCGGCGCGGACGGCGAGGATCATCGCGCCGCCGACGAAGAACATCAGCAGCGCGAAGAGCAGGTACAGCGTGCCGATGTCCTTGTGGTTGGTCGTCGTCAGCCAGCGCAGCAGGCCCGACGGGTGATCGGCGTGGACGCCGCCCTCGTGGCCGGCAGCGTGCGGTGCGGTGGTCGTCTGACTCATGGGGCCTCCTGGCGCAGGGCCTTGATCTGGGCGGGCTGGATCAGGTCGCCGAGCGCGTTGCCGAGCGCGTTGCGCTCGTAGGTGATGACCGCCGCCAGCTCGACGTCGGACAGCGTTCCCTTGAATGCCTGCATCGCCGTACCTTCCTTGCCGTTGAGCACGCGGTCGACATGGCTGTCGCGGAGCAGCTTGCCTGCCGGCGACAGCAGCGGGCCGAGGACGACCTTGCTGCCGGCCAGCGCCGGGAAGGCCGGGGGCATGCCCTTGCCGTCGCTCTGATGGCAGGCCGCGCACTGCGCTTCGTAGACGTCCTTGCCCTTGGCGATCAGTTCGTCCTTGCTCCAGGTTCTGTCGGTGCCGGCCGCGGCGGCGGCCTGCTCGTTCTTCTTCCGTTCGACCCACGCCGCGTATTCGGGTTCGGGCACCGCGCGCACGACCACCGGCATGAAGCCGTGATCCTTGCCGCACAGTTCGGCGCACTGGCCACGGTAGACGCCGGGTTCCTCGATCTTGACCCAGGTTTCGCGCAGGAAGCCGGGCACCGCGTCGCGCTTGACGCCGAACTGCGGCACCCACCAGGTATGGATGACGTCGGTGGCGGTGAGCAGGATGCGCACCTTCCTGCCGACCGGCAGCACCACCTCATGGTCGACTTCGAGCAGGTAATGCTCGCCCTTCGCTTCCTCGTTGGCGATCTGCGCACGCGGGGTGGACATCGTGCTGACGAACTTGACCCCGGATTCCGGATACTCGTACTGCCATTTCCACTGCATGCCGGTGACCTTGAGCACCATGTCCGCCTTCGTCTTCGTGTCCTCCATCTCGACCACCGCGTGGTAGGCCGGGATGCCCATCAGCACGAAGTCGATGAAGAGCAGGATGGCGAAGGGCACCAGCGCCCAGATCCACTGCACGGTACCGGTCGGCCCGGAGAACTTCGCCGGCGGATGGCCGACACTCTTCCGGTGCTTGATCATCGAATAGATCATGATCGCGAATACCACCGTGAACAGCACGCCGATGATGATCATGAATTCGTTGTGGATCTTCAGCGTGTCGCGCGCGATCGGCGTCACCGGCGGCGGAAAGTTCCAGGTGTAGTCGGCGAGCGCAGTTGCCGGCGCGAGCAGCGCGGCGAACGTCCCGGCCGCTGCAGCCGGGTGCGGTCGGGCAAAGCGTGGCGTCGTCTTCAAGTGGCCTCCTCCGTCGTGGTCTCGCCGTTCCGCGGTCGTCTGGGGGATGGCCGGCGGCAGATGTCGCCACCGGCGGGGTGGCCGCGGCCGGTGCCGTCGGTTTCGTTGCGGACGGGGGGGCGGATGCCGGCGGCAGGGCAAGGCGTCGGCCGTGCGCCAGCGTCGGAGGCTGCGGCGGCCGGCCAGTGGCGCGGCGCCTGTTCGGCAATCGTCTGCCTGACAACCCGGGCCATCGTTTCCCCCTTTTTAGAGAAGCGGAGCGGCTGCGCAATAAATTTGATCTGCATCAAATAGCGAGTCGAGTGTAAAACAAGCGCACAACTTGATGCAATAGCGGAGGCGATCCGCAACTCTATGATGTCAAAAGATAAATTTTGTTCCGATGCTGCGCTGCGGAAAGTGCCCGGGGCGCTGCCGGTGAAGAGGGGCATGGGTTGGCGGGACGTGCGCGGTGCGATTTGCTGCGCCGAACAATGCGCCCCGCCGTGGCCGCGGAGCAAAAAAAACGCGGCCGGATGGCCGCGTTTCGGGGACGGGCGGGGCTCAGGCGGCGAGCAGGCCCTTCATCTTCTGCAAGGCCTTCGCTTCGATCTGGCGGATGCGTTCGGCCGAAACGCCGAATTCGGCCGCCAGTTCGTGCAGGGTCGCCGCTTCGCCTTCGGCCAGCCAGCGCGCCTCGACGATGCGCCGGCTGCGCGCGTCGAGGCCGGCCAGCGCGGCGCGCAGGCCGTCGCTCTGCAGGCGCTCGTACTCGCGCGCTTCGAGCACGCGGGTCGGTTCGCTGTGGCTGTCGGCCAGCCAGGCGATCGGCGCGAATTTTTCGTCCTCGTCGTCGTTGCCTTCGAGGGCCAGGTCGTGGCCGCCGAGACGGGTTTCCATCTCGGTCACTTCCTCCGGCTTGACGCCAAGCTGCTGCGCCACCGCCAGCGTCTGGCCGGGGGTCAGCGCCTCGCTGCCCGGCTTCAGGCTGCGCAGATTGAAGAACAGCTTGCGCTGCGCCTTGGTCGTGGCGACCTTCACCAAGCGCCAGTTCTTCAGCACGTATTCGTGGATTTCGGCCTTGATCCAGTGGATGGCGAACGACACCAGCCGCACGCCGCGGTCCGGGTCGTAGCGCTTGACGGCCTTCATCAGGCCGATGTTGCCTTCCTGGAACAGGTCGGCGTGCGGCAGGACGTAGCCGAGGT
>JANJTW010000261.1 GCA_024710925.1 Rhodocyclaceae bacterium
GTGTCGATCATCATCACCGACACCGCCGGCCGCATCGAATACGTCAATGCGCGCTACAGCGAGATCACCGGCTACGCGGCCGACGACGTGCTCGGCCAGAAGGCCGGCGTGATGAAATCCGGGCTGACGCCGCCGGAGGTCTATGCCGACCTCTGGCAGACCATCCGGCGCGGCGACGACTGGCGCGGCGAACTGTGCAACCGGCGCAAGGACGGCCGGCTCTACTGGGACAACGTGCACATCGTGCCGATCCGCGACGAGAGCGGCGCCACCGCCCACTACCTGAGCATCCAGGAAGACATCTCGGCGCGCCGGGAGAACGAGGAAACGATCCGCCTCTGGGCGACCGTCTTCGAGAACAGCGGCGAAGCGGTGATGATCACCGACCCGGAGAACCGCATCATCTCGGTCAACCAGGCCTTCACCCACATCACCGGCTACGCGCCGGGCGAAGTCGTCGGCGAGAACCCGTCGATCCTCGGCTCCGGGCGCCACGACGACGCCTTCTTCGCCGAGATGTGGCGGCGCCTCAACGCCTCCGGTCACTGGCAGGGCGAGATCTGGGACCGCCGGAAGAGCGGCGAGATCTATCCGAAGTGGCTCGGCATTTCGGCGGTGCGCGATCCGCAGGAACGGCTGACGCACTACGTCGCCGTCTTCTCCGACATCAGCGAGCGCAAGGCGGCGCAGGAGCGCATCGAGTACCTCGCCGGCCACGACCCGCTGACCGGGCTGCCGAACCGCATGACGCTGGCCGACCGCCTCGGCCAGGCGCTGGCGCACGCCGAACGGACGCAGACGCGGATCGCCCTGCTCTTCCTCGACCTCGACCGCTTCAAGACGATCAACGACTCGCTCGGCCACCCCGTCGGCGACGCGCTGCTGCAGGATCTGACGCGCCGGTTGAAGGCTGCCGTGCGCGAAGCCGACACCGTCAGCCGCCTCGGCGGCGACGAATTCGTCGTCCTCGCCGGCGACCTCGGCCATCCGGACATGGCCGCCGGCATCGCGGCGAAGATCCTCGCCGCCGTGCACGAACCCTTCGTCATCGAGGGCCACCGGCTGTCCACCTCGACCTCGATCGGCATCGCCCTCTACCCGGACGACGGCGAGGATTTCGACACGCTGCTGAAGAAATCCGACATCGCCATGTACCACGCCAAGGACGCCGGCCGGAACACCTACCGCTTCTTCACCGAGCAGATGAACGCGCACGCGCACGAGCGCCTGCTCGTGCAGAACCACCTGCGCCAGGCAATCGAGAAGAACGAGCTGGTCCTGCATTTCCAGCCGCAGGTGGCGCTCGACACCGGCCGCATCATCGGCGTCGAGGCGCTGGTGCGCTGGCGCAACCCGGCGCTCGGACTGGTGCCGCCCGACCGCTTCATCCCGATGGCCGAGGAGAACGGCGCCATCGTCGCCATCGGCGACTGGGTGCTGCGCGAAGCCTGCCGGCAGGCACGCGCCTGGCACGACGACGGCCTGCCGCCGCTGCCGATGGCGGTGAATATCTCGGCGCTGCAGCTGCGCCACGGCGACTTCGTCGAACGCGTGCTGCGCACGCTGGACGAAACCGGGCACGACCCGGCGATGCTCGAACTGGAATTCACCGAATCGATCCTGATCCAGGACATCGGCCGTGTCCTCGACCAGGTGCGGCGGCTGAAGGCGCTCGGCATCAGCATCGCCATCGACGACTTCGGCACCGGCTACTCCAGCCTCGCCTACCTGAAGCAGCTCGACGTGGACCGACTGAAGATCGACCGCTCGTTCATCCGCGACATCGGCAGCGACCCGGATGACGCCGCCATCGTCCGCGCCGTCACGCAGATGGCGCGCAGCCTGCGCCTGAAAATTCTCGCCGAGGGCGCGGAGACCGTCGAGCAGACGCGTTTCCTGCTCGCCGAGGGCTGCCGCGAGGCACAGGGCTTCCTCTACTCGCAGCCGCTCGTCGCCGAGGAGTTCGCCGCGCTCTACCGCGACTCCGGCGGCCTTCTCAGCCGCCTGCCGCCGGCTCCCAGATAGGCAGCACGCCGGCCTCGTCCGGTGCCGCCGCGAAGCCGGCGTCGACGCCGATGCCGGCGGCCCAGACGAGTTCGCCGTCGCAGAACAGCAACGGCAGCACCGCCCGCTGCCCGGCCGGCAGCCCCTCCTCCTGCAGCAGCTTCTTCAGCGAACGACGCGGCCGGCGCGGATGCGGCTGCAGGCGCTCGCCGCCGGCGCGGCGGCGGATGTCCACCGCGGCGGCGAGTAGGCGCGCCCGGCTGATGCCGAGGCCGACCCCGGCAACGAAGCGCAGCACGCCGCCGGCCCAGGGCAGGCTGGCCTCGCCGCGCCACGGTAGCGCCGCCGGTAGCGCCGCCGGCAGCACCGGGGGCACACCGGGAAAATGCAGCCGCCCCCGCTCGGCGCGGATTTCACCGCCGTCGATGGCAAAGCGTGGCGCCGCGTCGCTCCCAGCCACCGCCAGCTGGCGCAGGATTTCCGCGAGGTAGCGGGCATCCGGCATGCGCCGGCCGCGGCGGCGCAGCTCCCGGCGCAGCAGGTTGGCGCGCCGGGCCTCGGGCAAGGCGTTGAAGACGGGCAAGCGCAGCGTGTCGGCGTCGACGACGCCGGCGGCGTCGTCGGCCGCCACCGCATCGGCCAGCGCCGCGCTCTCGGCCAGGCGCTGCGCGCTGCGCGCGAGCGCCGCCGCCGGCTCCGGAAAGACGGCGGCCAGCCGCGGCAGGATCTCGTGGCGCAGGAAATTGCGGCGCAGCCGGTCGTCGGCATTGCTTTCGTCGTCGATCCAGCGCAACCCGCGCGCCTGCAGCCACGCCTCGATCTCGCCGCGTGCCGTGCCGAGGAACGGTCGCACCAGGCGCAGCGTCGCAGCCGGCGCCAGCGGCCGCTCCTCCGGCATCGCCGCCAGCCCATGCACACCGGCGCCGCGCAGCAGGTTGAGCAGCAGCGTCTCGGCCTGGTCGTCGCGGTGGTGCGCCAGCGCCAGCCAGTCGGCGGCGCAGCCGGCGAAGGCGGCGTAGCGCGCGCGCCGGGCGGCCGCCTCCGGCCCTTCGCCGGCGGTGTCGGCGACGCGGACGCGGACGATGTCCAGAGGAATGTCGAGATCGCGGCAGAGATCGGTGCAGAAATCGGCCCAGGCATCGGCATTGGCCGACAGGCCGTGATGAACATGCAGCGCGGAGAGGCGCAGCGGCAGCGCGGCGCGGGCCCCGGCCAACGCCTGCAGCAGGGCGACCGAGTCGCGGCCGCCGGAGAGGGCGACGCAGACGCGCCGCCCGTGGTCGAGCCGTGGCGCGAAGAAGGCGGCGACGCAGCCGCCCAGATCGGCATCGCCGCGCGAACCGCCCGCGCCGCCGTGTTCGCCGGCCCCGCCATGCGCAGCGGGGTTGGCGCCTGCCGCGCGCTCAGCGGGCGGGCTGTTCCTTGAAGCGGCCATAGGCCATCAGCCGCTCGAAGCGCGTGGCCAGGAGCTCGTCGGCGGAGAGGCCGGAGAGCTGCTTGAGCGCGTCCTGCAGCGCCTTCTTCAGGTTCTGCGCCATCGCCGCGTGGTCGCGGTGGGCGCCGCCGCAGGGCTCGTTCACGATCTTGTCGATCAGGCCCAGCGTCTTCAGGCGCTGCGCGGTGATGC
Organism: Rhodocyclaceae bacterium; assembly: GCA_024710925.1. Taxonomy (GTDB): domain Bacteria; phylum Pseudomonadota; class Gammaproteobacteria; order Burkholderiales; family Rhodocyclaceae; genus Proximibacter. Next base: position 3,632 of record JANJTW010000261.1, read on the forward strand.
CCATGGTCTCGGCGGCGTCGGCGGCACGTTCGGCGCTCTTCCACAGGATGGAAGCGCAGCCTTCCGGCGAGATCACCGAGTAGGTCGAGTACTGCAGCATCTGCACGACGTCGCCGACGGCGATCGCCAGCGCGCCGCCGGAACCGCCCTCGCCGATGATGGTGACGATCACCGGCACCTTCAGCTCGGCCATCACGTACAGGTTGCGGCCGATCGCCTCGGACTGGCCGCGCTCCTCGGCGTCGATGCCGGGATAGGCGCCGGGCGTGTCGACGAAGGTCATCACCGGGATGCCGAACTTCTCGGCCAGCTTCATCAGCCTGAGCGCCTTGCGGTAGCCCTCGGGGCGCGGCATGCCGAAGTTGCGGTGGATCTTTTCCTTGGTGTCGCGGCCCTTCTGGTGGCCGATGACCATCACCGGCTGGCCGTTGAAGCGGGCCAGGCCGCCGACGATCGCGTGGTCGTCGGCGAAGGCGCGGTCGCCGTGCAGTTCGCGGAAGTCGGTGAAGATGTGCTCGACGTAGTCGAGGGTATAGGGGCGCTGCGCGTGGCGTGCCACCTGCGCGACCTGCCAGGGCGTCAGCTTGGCGTAGATGTCCCGGGTCAGCTGTTCGCTTTTCTTGGAGAGGCGGCCGATCTCTTCCGAGATGTCGACCGCCGAATCATCCTGGACGAAGCGCAGCTCTTCGATCTTGGTTTCGAGTTCGGCAATCGGCTGCTCGAAATCGAGGAAACTGATTTTCATGGAAAGTCTGCTTGTTTTGGCCGGCGCGTATTCTACCGCAAAGGCCCGATGCCGCTCCCGGCTAAATGGCCGTTCCGCATCGCGGAAAACGCGGGCCGGGCCGCCGTCGCTGCGGACAGGTGCGGCGACACCGGCTATTCCGGCTCCGGACCGAGCACGCGCAACACCTCGGCGAGCGGCGTCTCGCCGCTCGCCGCCTTCCGCCAGGCGTCGTCCCACAGCGATTCGTGGCCGTCGGCGCGCACGTGCGCGAGCATCGCCTTCAGGCTCGCCCCCTGCGTGATCAGGTCGCGCAGCCCCTCGTCCGGCAGCAGGATCTCGTAGAGGCCGAGCCGCCCGCGGAAGCCGGTGCCGTTGCATTCGGCGCAACCGGCGCCGACCCAGGCCACCGGCAAGGGCTGGTCGCGGAAGCGCGGGCCGAGGCGGGCGGCCAGCGCCGGGTCGGGCGGCGCCTCCTGCCGGCAATGGCGGCAGAGGCGGCGCACCAGGCGCTGGGCGATGATGCCTTCGAGCGCGCTGGCGACGATGAACGGCTTCAGGCCGAGGTCGAGCAGGCGGGCGACGGTGGCCAGCGCCGAGTTGGTGTGCAGCGTGGACAGCACCTGGTGGCCGGTGAGCGCGGCGTGGAAGGCGACCTCGGCGGTCTCGATGTCGCGGATCTCGCCGATGAGCACGACGTCCGGGTCCTGGCGCAGCACCGAGCGCAGCGCCACCGGGAAGCTCAGGCCGATCTTCTCCTTGACCAGCACCTGCCCGGCGTGGTCGAGGTAGTACTCGACCGGGTCCTCGATGGTGATGTAGTTCTTGCCCGGCGTCGCGTTTGCCTGCAGCAGCGAATAGAGCGTCGTCGTCTTGCCGCTGCCGGTCGGGCCGGTGGCGAGCAGCAGGCCCTGCGGCTTGTCGACCATCACCCGCACCTTGGCCAGCCCGGCCTCGCCGAAGCCGAGCCCGGCCAGGCTGAGCACCGCCGAGTTGCGGTCGAGGATGCGCATCACCACCTTCTCGCCGTTGATCGTCGGCAGCGTCGAGATGCGCAGGTCGACGACGCGCAGCGGCGACTTCACCGTCAGCCGCCCGTCCTGCGGCCGCCGCCGCTCCGAGATGTCGAGCTCGGCCATGATCTTCAGCCGCGACACCAGCGGCCCGTAGAGCGCGTGCGGGATCTGGATCTTGTCGTGCAGCACGCCGTCGATGCGCAGGCGGACGACGACGTTCCTGGTGCGCGGCTGCAGGTGGATGTCGGAGGCGCCGAGGCGCATCGCCTCCAGAATGATGGCGTTGGCCAGGCGGATCGCCGGCGGCTCGTTGGTGGCGGCGAGCAGTTCGTCGAGCGGCACGTCCTCGTCGTCGTCGATGACGATCTCGATGCCCTCGTAGGGGTCGACGCTGCCGACGATCGTCGCCAGCTCGCGGATGTCGGTGCCTTCGCGGTCGCCGTAGACTTCGTCGATCTTGGCGCGGATGCCGTCGACGTCGGCCATCGCCACCTTCAGGTCGAGGCCGGCGGTGAAGCGCACGTCGTCGATCAGGCCGGCGTCCATCGGGTCGGCCACCGCCAGCAGCAGGCGCCGCCCCTCCAGCTTCAGCGGCACCACCAGCTGGCGGTCGCAGAAGGCGCGCGGGATCAGTTCGGCGACCGCCGGCTCGACGCGGAACTGGCCGAGGTCGACCTCCTCGACCAGCAGGTCCTCGCGCAGGATCCGGCGCAGCGTCTTCTCCGGCACCCAGCCGCGGTCGAGCAGCAGCTTCAGCAGCGGCTCCTTGTGGATGCCCTGCAGGCGGGTCAGCTCCTGCAGCTGCGCGCTGGAGAGCAGGTTCTTCTTGTGCAGCATGATGCCGAGCTGGCTGCGGTTCGACACCGCCAGCCGCGACAGCGCGCTGATCTCCTTCGTCTTGCGCGAATTCTCCTGGCTCAGCGCGCGGTTGCGGCGCACCAGGTCGAACTGCTCCAGCGCCAGCGAGACGGTGACGCGCAGGTCGTCGTCGTTCCACGGCTTGAGGATGAACTTGTAGACCGCACCCTCGTTGATCGCCCCCATCACCGCGCCGGTATCGGCATGGCCGGTGAGCATGATGCGCAGCGTGTCCGGGTAGCGCGCCTTGACCTGCTTCAGCAGCTCGGCGCCGTTCATCCCCGGCATCATGTAGTCGCTGACGATCACCTGCACCGGCGTCTCGGCCAGCCGCGCCAGCGCCTCCTCGCCGCTGGCCGCGGTGAGCACCTCGTAGGATTCGGCGCGGAAGGTCCGGGTCAGCGCCTTGAGGATGCCCGGCTCGTCGTCGACGATCAGCAGCCGGTAGCGCTCGGCAGCGGCGGCCGGTTCCGCGGGCTCGTCGCCGGCGCCGGTGAAGTAGGAAGCGTAGTTGACCATGGCGGATCAGGCGGGAAGTTCGACGTTGACGACGGTGCCGCCGGCAAGCGGCAGGTCGATGACGATGCGGCCGCCGTGGGCGAGGACGATGTCGCGGGCGACGGTCAGGCCGAGGCCGGTGCCGGCGCCAACGCCGCGCGTCGTGAAGAAGGGATCGAAGACGCGCGGCAGCACGTCCTCGGGGATGCCGGGGCCGTCGTCGGCGATGCTGACGGTAATCTGCTCGCCGACGGCGCGCGTGCGCACCGTCACCGTGCCGCCGGCCGCCTCCACCGCCTGCAGCGCGTTCTGCAGGATGCACAGGAAGGCCTGGTTGAGATGCCCCGGCAGGCACATCAGCTTCGGCAGCGGCTGGAAGTCGGTGACGAGGCGGATCGTCGCCTTCTTCTGGCCGTTCACGACGGCGAGCAGCGAGGCCAGCTGCGCGTTGAGGTCGACCACCTGCTCCTCCGGCTGGTCGACGCTGGAGAAGCCCTTGAGGTCGCGGACGATGCGCGCGATGCGGTCGACGCCGTCGCGCGCATCGCGCAGCAGGTCGGCGAAGTCGGCAAAGACGAAGTCGAGGTCGCGCGCCTGCCACTCCACCGCCGGCAGCGCATCGCGCAGGCCGGCGAGCTGTTCGCGGTAGCGCTCGGCCGCCGACAGGTTGCTGTTGATGAAGCCGAGCGGATTGTTGATCTCATGCGCGACGCCGGCCGCCAGCTGGCCGATCGACGCCAGCCGCTCGGCCTGGTAGAGCTGGCGCTGGCGCTCGTCGATGATCTGCGTCTGCTCGCGCACCTTGGCGTCGAGGCTGGCCGCCAGCTCGCGGTATTTCGCCTCGGAAATCTTGAGCGCCTCGTTCTGCTGCTGCAACCGGGCGTAGTCGGCGCGCACCGCCTCCAGATGCAGGTCGGACACCATGCGCAGGCGCGCACGGGCGAGCAGTCCCCAGCGCAGCAGCCGGGCGACCTCGGCGAGCGCCGGCGGCGGACAGGCGGCGGCAATGAAGCCGAGCGGCTCCAGCTCGACGACGAGCGGCGCACGCGCAGCGTCCGCCGGCGGCGGTGGGCCGTCGCCATAGACCGCGCCGGCGGCGTCGAGCACGGCCACCGGCACGCCGAGGACGGCGCCGGCGACGGCGCACAGCTCGGCGGCATCGCGCGGCGACAGCAGTTCCGGCAGCGTGAAATCGCGGTCGAAGCCGCCCTCCGCCCCCATCACGCCCCCCCGCCGGCGGCGACGAAGGCCGCCTCGTCGAGGCCGTGGCGGCCACCGAGGTCGTATTCGTCGGCATAGCGCCGCCAGACCAGGCGCAGCAGCGCCGAGAAGGTTTCGCCGACGCCGCGGCCATCGATCGCCGCCGCGAAGTACAGCGGCCACGGCGCCGACGCGTAGCGGCGGCGGATTTCGTCCTCGGGCAGGATGTCGGCCAGGTCGCGCTTGTTGAACTGCACCACCAGCGGCAGGCGGGCGATGTCGAGGCCGACGCGGCCGAGGTTGTCGGCGAGGTTCTGGAAGGATTCGCCGTTGTTCGTCGCCTGGCTGCGCTGCGAATCGGCGACGAAGACGACGCCGTCGGCGCGCGACAGCACCGCCTTGCGCGTGCCGTCGTGCGCCGCCTGGCCGGGCACGGTAAACAGCCGGAAGCGGACGGTCAGCCCGGAGGCGGTGCGGAAGCCGAGCGGCAGCAGGTCGAAGAACAGCGTGCGGTCGTGCTGCGTCTCCAGCGTCATCAGCTCGCCCTTCATCTGCGTGCCGGCCTGCGCGTGCAGCTGCATCAGGTTGGTCGTCTTGCCGCCCTGCGCCGGCCCGTAATAGACCAGCTTGAAGGTCAGGCGGCCGGCGTCGGGCTCGAACTCAGGCATCGGCGTCCGCCCTGCGGAAACGGCCGGCCGCCGCGGACCGGAGGAAAGTGCTGCGCATCGGTCTGGTCTCCCTCTCCACGCGTCGATCACCCGGCCATCTTACCCGCTCTGCAAGTCATCCGGTTCCCCCCCCGGGCGGGAGGCATTACACTGCGAAGGCTCGGAAACACGGAAATACGGGAATGATCGACAGCAAGCAGCGGATGCCGCCACTGATTCTGGCGGTCGACGACACGCCGGAGGATCTCGCGATCGTTTCCGGCATCCTGCGCCCGCTGGCGGCGGAAATCCGCACCGCCACCAGCGGCCGGCAGGCGATCGAGGCGGCCCGCCGCGAGCCGCGGCCCGACCTCATCCTGCTCGACATCCTGATGCCCGACCTCGGCGGCCACGAGGTCCTCGCCGCACTGCGCGCCGACCCGGCGACGCGGGACATCCCGGTGATCTTCGTCACCGGCCGCCACGACGACGCCGAGGAGGTGCGCGCGCTGCGCGAAGGCGCCGCCGATTTCATCACCAAGCCGATCCACGCCACCATCCTCCTCGCCCGCGTCGGCGCCCAGCTGGAACTGGCGCATGCGCGCCGGCTGGCCGACCGGCAGAAGGAATGGCTGGAGCAGGAAGTCGTCCGCCGCGTCGCCGAGAACATGAAACTCGAAGCGCGCCTGCAGCTGGCGTTCGACGCCGCCGGCCTCGGCGTCTGGGAGTACAGCCACGCCACCGGGCAGAGCCAGTGGTCGCCGTCGCTGTGCACGCTGCTCGGCTACGAGGCGGGACCGGCGAGCATCGCCGAATATGCCGCACTGATCCATCCGGAAGACCGGCCGCTGGTCGAGAACATCGTCGCCTCGGCGCTGCGCGACGGCGCCGCGATCCACGTGCCCGAATACCGGATGCGCCACCGCGACGGCAGCTGGCTGTGGGTGGAGATGCGCGGCCGGGCGGTGCTGCGCGACGGCGAGCAGAAGCCGCTGCTGACGGTCGGCACGCTGTCCGACATCAGCGTGCGCAAATCGGCGGAAATGGAGCGCGTGCTGTCGGCGGCGGTGCTCTCCGGCATCGAGAACGGCATCAGCGTCACCGACGCCAGCGGCGGCATCCTGATGGTGAACGACGCCTTCTGCCGCATCACCGGCTACGTGGCGAACGAACTGGTCGGGCAGCGCCTCAGCCGGCTGCATTCCGGCACGCACGGCGCCACGTTCTACAAGGCGATGTGGAAACGCATCGCCGAAACCGGCAGCTGGCAGGGCGAGATCACCAACCGGCGCAAGGACGGCGCCCTCGTCACCGAATGGCTGACCGTCTCCACCGTGCGCGACGCCAGCGGCAAGACCACCAACTACGTCGGCATCTACAGCGACCTCGCCGGGCGCAAGGCGGCGGAAACGCGCATCCAGCACCTGTCCAGCCACGATCCGCTGACCGAGCTGCCGAACCGCAACCTCGTCGCCGACCGGCTGGCGCAGGCGCTGCTGATGGCACAGCGCTTCCATCGCTCGGCGGCCTTCATCGTCCTCGACATCGACCACTTCCATACGGTCAACGAGATGCTCGGCCCGGCCGTCGGCGACCTGGTCCTGATCGAGGTCTCGCGCCGCCTGTCGCTGCAGATGCGCGAGGGCGACACGCTCGGCCGCAAATCCGGCGACGAATTCGCCTTCGTCATGGCCAGCATGGGCAACGAACGCGACCTGCTGATGCTCACCGTGCGCATCCAGGAAGCCATGGCAACCCCCTTCGAGGTCGGCGGACAGAGCGTCTCGCTGACCGCCAGCATCGGCTGCAGCATCTATCCGCGCGACGGCGACAGCGCCGAGGCGCTGGCCCGCGGCGCCGACATCGCGCTGGCGCGCGCACGCCAGGCCGGGCGCAGCTCGACCCGCTTCTACTCGCCGCAGATGGAAGCCGAGGCGCACCGCCACGCCGCCCTCGAAATGGCGCTGCGCGGCGCCCTCGAACGCGGCGAGCTGAGCCTCGCCTACCAGCCGCAGGTGAGCCTGGAAAGCGGCAACCTGATCGGCATGGAGGCGCTGCTGCGCTGGCATTCGCCGCAGTTCGGCGAAGTCGCGCCGAGCGAGTTCATCCCCATCGCCGAGGAGACCGGGCTGATCCTGCCGATCGGCGAATGGACCCTGCGCAGCGCCTGCAACCAGACGCGGCACTGGCACGACCTTGGCCAGGGCGCACTGCGCATCGCCGTCAACCTGTCGCCGCGCCAGTTCCACAACAGCGGCCTGGTCGATCTCGTGCGCCAGGTGCTGGCCGACGCCGGCCTGCCGCCATCGGCGCTGGAACTGGAGATCACCGAGGGGGCGGTCATCTCCGACCTCGACGACGCCATCGCCATCTGCCGCCAGCTGAAGGGCCTGGGCGTGCGGCTGTCGCTCGACGACTTCGGCACCGGCTACTCCTCGCTCGCCTACATTTCACGCTTTCCCTTCGACAAGCTGAAGATCGACCAGAGCTTCATCCGCGACATCGTCGAGAACCCGGTCAACGCCGCCATCGCGACGGCGGCGATTGTCATGGCGCGCAGCCTCAACCTGACGGTCATCGCCGAGGGCGTCGAGACCGAGGCGCAGGCGCGCTTCCTGCGCTCCCGCCACTGCGACGCGATGCAGGGCTTCCTCTACAGTCGTCCGCTCGACGCCGACCGGTTCACGGCGCTGGTCGCCGACGACCGCCCGCTCGACCTCGCCCAGGCCGGCGACGAGGCGCCGCCGACCCTGCTGCTGGTCGACGACGAACCGCACGTGCTCGCCTCGCTGTCCCGGCTGCTGCGCCGCGAGGGCTACCAGATCCTGACCGCCGGCAAGCCGCGCGAAGCCTTCGACCTGCTCGCCCGCCATCCGGTGCAGGTCGTCGTTTCCGACCAGCGCATGCCGGAGATGTCCGGCACCGAGTTCTTCGCCCGCGTCCGCCAGCTTTACCCGCAGACGATCCGGCTGATCCTCACCGGCTACACCGACCTCGATTCGGTCACCGACGCCATCAACCGCGGCGCCATCTACAAATTCCTGACCAAGCCGTGGGACGACGACCAGGTGCGCGAGCAGATCCGCGAGGCCTTCCGCCTGGTCCGCGACCGCGCCCGCGAGAACGCGGAAATCGCCAACGGCGGGGAGGCGTGAGATGAGGCAGCCCTGGTCCCAGTTCGCCCGGCGCATCCTGCCGATCTTCGCCGTCCTCGTCGCCGGCCTGTTCTGGCACGCCAGCGTTCATGAGAGCGACATCGCCGGCGCCCTCGCCTGGGCCGCCGTGCTTCTCACCCTCGTTGCCGTCGAGATCCGGCGCGGCATCGACCGCGAGCAGGCGCTGCAATCGACCCGGGCGGAGCACGAAGGCACGGCGGAAACGCTGCGCCAGTTCCTCGACAACCTGCCGGCGCTGGCCTATGTGAAGGACTGCGAATCGCGCATCGTCGCCGCCAACGAAGGCTTCCGGCGGATCCACGGCATCGACCCGGCCAGCATCATCGGCAAGCGGACCGAGGATGTTTTCAACGAGGACTTCGGCCGCGACATCGTCGCCGAGGACCGCCGCGTCCTCGAAAGTGGCTGCGCCATCACCTTCGTCGACGAATTCCGCGGCCGCAGCCTGGAGACGGTGAAATTTCCGATTCCGCGCCGCAGCGGCCCGCCCGACATCGGCGGCATCACCTTCGACGTCACCGAGCGCCGGCACGCCGAGGCCCGGCTGCGCGAAAGCGAACTGCGCCTGCGCCTGATCGGCGACAACCTGCCCGACGCCTACATCCTCCAGTATGCCCGCTACCCGGCGGGCAGGACCGGCTTCCTCTACCTCAGCTCCGGCGTCGAGCACATCCACAACGTCAGCCTCGACGCCGTCCTCGCCGATCCGGAAATCCTGCTGTCGCAGATCGCCCGCGACGACCGCGAGGCGCTGGAGGAAACCCTGCAGCACAGCCGCGAACACATGGCGGACTTCGAGTCCGAACTGCGCATCCGCCGCCGCGACGGCGAATGGGGCTGGCTCCGCCTGCGTGCCCGGCCGCGCCGCCTCGGCGACGACGGCACGGTCTGGGACGGCGTCGCCACCGACATCACTGCCGAGCATCGGATCAAGGAGGCGCTCGGCCTGCGCGTACGCCGCGCCGGCGTCCAGCTGGCGCTGCTCGAAACCGCCGCCGACCTCGACGAATCGACATTCATGCGCTTCGCGCTGGACAAGGCGGAGGCGCTCACCGAGAGCGGCATCGCCTTCATGCACTTCATCGCCGACGATGGCAACACGATCGAGACGACGGTCTGGTCGACCGCCACCGAAGGCGTGTGCACGGCCACGCCGCCGCACCGTTCGCTCGACGAGGCGGGCCTGTGGGCCGATGCCGCCCGGCTGAAGCAGGCGGTCGTCGTAAACAGCCATGCCGGCTTCGCGCACTGCGCCGCGCTGCCGGACGGCCACTCGCCGCTGTTCCGGCTGATCAGCGTGCCGGTCCTCGACAACGGCGTCGTCCGCCTGATGATCGGCGTCGGCAACAAGCCGGAGGAGTACACCGACACCGACGTCGAGACGCTGCAGCTGATCGGCAACGAGGTCTACCGCGTCGTCCTGCAGCGGCGCTTCGAGGGCGCGCTGCACGTCGCCAACCAGGTCGTCAGTTCGAGCCCGACGGTCTGCTTCCGCTGGCGCGCCGAAGGCAACTGGCCGGTCGTCTTCGTCTCCGCCAACGTCGCCCGCTGGGGCTACGACCCGCAGCGCATCCTCGCCGGCGACCCGCCCTATGCGGCGATGGTGCATCCGGACGATCTCGAACGCGTCGTCGCCGAGGTCGAGCGCTACACCGCCGAGGGACGCAACAGCTACACCCAGGAGTACCGGCTGCGCACCGGCGACGGCAAGGAGATCGAAATCCTCGACGTGACCGCGGTGATCCGCGACGACGAAGGCCGGCCGCTGTTCTTCGACGGCGTCGTCACCGACATCAGCGAGCGCGTCGCCCAGGAACGCATGCTCGCCGAGAACCTGGCGGCGCAACGGGCACTGAACAAGAAGCTGGAGGAAGCGCACAACCAGCTACTGCAGTCGGAGAAGATGGCCTCGATCGGCCAGCTCGCCGCCGGCGTCGCGCACGAGTTGAACAATCCGATCGGTTTCGTACATTCCAACCTCGGCACGCTCGACGGCTACCTGCACGACCTGATGGAGATCATCGACGCCGGCGACCGCATCGGCGACGCCGGCAGCGACATCGAGGCGCAGCGGCAGGCACTGGCCAAGCTGAAGGCGAACCTCGACTTCGCCTACCTGCGCGAGGACATCTTCAACCTGCTCACCGAATCGCGCGACGGCCTCGGCCGGGTCAAGCGCATCGTTCAGGACCTGAAGAGCTTCTCGCGCGTCGGCGAGCAGGAGTGGCAGTGGGCCGACCTGCACCAGGGCATCGACTCGACGCTGAACATCGTCTGGAACGAGCTCAAGTACAAGTGCGCGGTGATCAAGGACTACGGCGAGCTGCCGAAGGTGCATTGCCTGATCTCGCAACTGAACCAGGTCTTCATGAACCTGCTGGTCAACGCCGGCCAGGCCATCCAGACGCGCGGCGAGATCGTCATCCGCACCCGCTGCGTCGGCGACGACGCGGTCTGCATTGAGGTTTCCGACACCGGCGCCGGCATTCCGGCGGAAAATCTGAAGCGCATCTTCGATCCCTTCTTCACGACCAAGCCGGTCGGCACCGGCACCGGCCTCGGCCTCTCGCTGTCGTACAGCATCGTCGAGCGGCATCATGGCAGAATCGAGGTCGACAGCGTCGTCGGCGAAGGCACCACCTTCCGCCTGACGCTGCCGGTCGACTGCGCCGGGAAAACGCACCAGGAAGCCACCGCATGCAAGGAATGAACGAAACCGCCGGGAGCGCGCAGACGCTGCTGCTGGTCGACGACGAGCCGAACATCCTGTCGTCGCTGCGGCGCCTCTTCCGCCCGCAGGGCTACCGCATCTTCGTCGCCGAAAGCGGCGCCGAGGGGCTGGAAATCCTGGCGCGCGAGCCGGTCGACCTGGTCATCTCCGACATGCGCATGCCGGAGATGGACGGCGCCACCTTCCTGCGCGAAGTCCGCCAGCGCTGGCCGGAGACGACGCGCATCCTGCTCACCGGCTACGCCGACGTGACCTCGACGGTGGCGGCGATCAACGAGGGCGAAATCTACCGCTACATCGCCAAGCCGTGGAACGACACGGAGATGATCGAGACCGTCCGCGACGCCCTCGAACGGGCCCGGCTGCGCGCCGAGAACGCCCGCCTGACGGCGCTGACGCAGGCGCAGAACGAGGAATTGAAAGCGCTCAATGCCGGGCTGGAGCAGAAGGTCGCCGAACGCACCGCCGCGCTGAAGCAGGCGCTCGGCAAGGTCGAACAGGCCAACGGCGACCTGAAGAAATCCTTCCTCACCATCGTCCAGGTCTTCACCGGCCTGATCGAGCTGCGCGCCGGCCCGGCCGGCAGCCAGCTCTCCGGCCACGGCCGGCGCGTCGCCGACCTGGCGCGGCAGACGGCGCAGCGCCTCGGCCTCGGCGACGCGGAAACGCAGCACCTCATCTTCGCCGCGCTGCTCCACGACATCGGCAAGATCGGCCTGCCCGACGAGCTGATGACGCGCCCGTTCAACCTGCTCACCGCCGAGCACCGGGCGACGGTGATGAAGCATCCGGTGATCGGCCAGAACATCCTGATGGCCGTCGACCGCCTGAAGGAGGCCGCGCTCCTCGTCCGCCACCACCACGAATGCTTCGACGGTAGCGGCTTCCCCGACCGCCTGGTGGGCATGGCCATTCCGCTCGGCAGCCGCATCCTCGCCGTCGCCAACGACTACGACGCGCTGCAGGTCGGCACGCTGGTGCAGCGGCCGCTGCGCCCCTCGGAGGCCCTCACCTACCTGGTGGACAACCGCGGCAAGCGCTACGACCCGCAGGTCGTCGACGCCGCCGCCGAAATCATCGAAGCGGCGCGCACCGCCACCTACGAAGAGGTGCCGGTGCGCGCGACGCTGCTGCGCCCGGGCATGCTCCTCGCGCGCGACTTCCATCACAAGGACGGCTACCTGCTGCTGGCCAAGGCGACCGCGCTCACCGCCGACATGATCGCCCAGCTGCAGAAGATGGAATCGCTGGAGCAGTTCAAGATCACGCTGTGGATCCGACAGGAGATCGCATGAAGCACATCCTCATCGTCGACGACGAGGCCGGCATCCTCAATGCCCTGCAGCGCCTGCTGCGCTCCGCCCCCTGCACCTACGGCAACCGCAGCTTTCCGCTGGCCGTCAGCGCCTTCCTGTCGCCGCGCCAGGCCCTCGACAGCACCGCCAGCGAAACCTACGACCTGGTCATCAGCGACTACCGCATGCCGGAGATGGACGGCGTCGAGTTCCTGAAGGCGGTCAAGCAGATCCAGCCGGACGCCGCCCGCTTCATCCTCTCCGGCTACGCCGACCTGAATGCGCTGACGCGGGCGGTCAACGAAGTCGGCATCGAACGTTTCCTCGGCAAGCCGTGGAACGACTACGAGCTGCTGTCGGCCGTCGGGCAGGCGCTGGCGCACCAGGAACTGGTGCTGGAGAACCGCCAGCTGGCCAACCTGATGCGCGCCGACCTCGGCGACGCGACGCCGGAGCAGATCGAGCGACAGCGGCTGGAGGCGATGGAGCCCGGCATCACCGAGGTCAACTGGGGACCGGACGGCTCGGTCATCCTCGACCCGGAATTCCGGCAAAAGGACTGAGGCACGCGCCGGCGTCCGGACGACAGGAGAGGCCATGGACCCGTTCATGCTCGACGAACGCTTCCTCACCGGCGAACCGCTGGTCGACGGCGAGCACCGCACGCTGGTCGGCATGATCAACGATATCGCCGGCAACTTCTCCGCGGCGACGCCGATGGACAGGATCGAGAGCGTCCTCGACGACCTGCTGCAATACGCCATCACGCACTTCCGCGACGAAGAAGCGCTGATGCGGCAGTGCGCCTGCGACGCCCGCTTCGTCGCCGCGCACACCCGCGTGCACAACAATTTCGCCGAGCAGGTCGCGGCCATGCGCAAGACGCTGGTCGGCCCCGCCGATGCCGAACAGCTGCTGCGCTTCCTCGCCGCCTGGATCGCCCACCACATCCTCGACATCGACCAATCGATGGCCCGCCAGATCCGCGCCATCCGTGCCGGCACGCCGCCGGAGGCGGCCTATCAGGCCGAGCGCGTGCGCATCGGCGACCCGACCTCGGCGCGCCTGCTCGACGCGATGAATTCGCTCTACCAGCTGATCGCCGCGCGCAACGACGCGCTGCTGGCGATGAACCGCAAGCTGGCGCAGGAGAACGCGGCGCGCACCGAAGCGATGAACGCGCTGCACGACATGGAGCTGTACCTGTCGCAGATCATCGAGGGCGACCCGGTGCCGACCTTCGTCATCGACGCCAACCACTGCATCACGCACTGGAACCGCGCCTGCGCGCAGATTGCCGGCGTTCCCGCCGAACAGATGATCGGCACCAACCGCCAGTGGCTTCCCTTCTACGACGACGAACGGCCGACGATGGCCGATCTGATCGTCGGCGGCGGCATCGAGAGCCAGGTCAACAACTACTACCACGGCAGCTTCCGGCGCTCGGCGATCATTGACGGCGCCTACGAGGCCGAAGGCTTCTTCCCCAAGCTCGGCGACGGCGGCCGCTGGATGTTCTTCACCGCGGCGCCGTTGCACGACACGCACGGAACGCTGATCGGCGCCATCGAGACGCTGCAGGACATCACCGACCGGCGCCAGGCCGAAGGCGCACTGCGCCAGCACCAGGAGCACCTCGAACAGCTCATCGCCAAGCGCACCGGCGAACTGGCCGAGGCCAACACCCGGCTGGCGCGCGAGCATCGCGAGCTGCAGCAGCTGCTGCAGAAGGTGGAGACGACGCAGCAGCAACTGCTGCAGTCGGAAAAACTGGCCGCCATCGGCCAGCTCGCCGCCGGTGTCGCGCACGAGATCAACAACCCGGTCGGTTTCGTCACCTCCAACCTGGGTACGCTGAAGGGCTACGTCGGCCGCCTCCTCGAACTGATCGACGCCTACGAACGGGCCCAGCCGGCAACGCTGCCGGCGGAGACGGCGGCGGTGCGCGCACGCATCGACCTCGATTTCCTGCGCGAGGACATTCCGGCGCTGCTCGACGAATCGGCCGAAGGGCTGCAGCGCGTCACGCGCATCGTCCAGGACCTCAAGGATTTCTCGCGCGTCGACAACGTCGAACGCCAGTCGGCCGACCTCAATGCGGCACTCGAAAGCACGCTCAACGTCGTCTGGAACGAACTCAAGTACAAGGCGGAGGTGGTGCGCGAGCTCGGCGAGATTCCGGAAATCGAATGCGTGCCGGCGCAGATCAACCAGGTCTTCATGAATCTCATGGTCAACGCCGCCCAGGCCATCCCGCAGCGCGGCCGGATCACCCTGCGCTCGGGCACCGACGGCGACTACGTCTGGTTCGAGATCGAGGACACCGGCTGCGGCATGCCGGAAGAGGTCAGGAAGCGCATCTTCGAACCCTTCTTCACGACCAAGCCGGTCGGCAAGGGTACCGGCCTCGGCCTCTCCATTTCCTACGACATCATCGTCAAGAAGCACGGCGGCCGGCTCGACGTGACGAGCACGCCCGGCCGGGGCACCACCTTCCGCATCAGCCTGCCGCTGACGCCGCCGACGGCGGATGGTTGAAGGCCGCGCGCGTGCGTAGCCCGGGCCGCCCGACGGCGCAGGCGGACTATGCCTGGCAGGCGGGGCAGAGATAGAGCGGCCGCGACGCGTCGGCGATTTTCCGTATCGGCGTCCGGCAACGCGGGCAGGCGGCGCCCTCCCGCTTGAAGACGTTGAACCTGAAGGCAGCTTCGTGATGCGTCTGGCCGCTGCCGCCGCGCGTCGCGTAGGAAAGCCGCGGCACCTCGACGATCGCCCGGCCGAGCGCCGCCAGCACCTCACCCGGAAGATCGGCCGGCCGCTGGTCCGGCCCCAGGCACGCGGCCCAGAGAATCTCGGCGCGCAGATAGTTGCCAAGTCCGGCCAGGAAGGACTGGTCGAGCAGCAGGGCGCCCAGTTTGCGGCGGGCGAAAGCCGGTTGCAGCAGGCGCTCGACGACGCTTTCCGGAGCCAGCCCGTCGTCGAGCACGTCGGGGCCGATGCGTTGCAGGAAGGGATGCGACTCGACCTCGGCACTGGGCCATATCTCGATGTCCGAGGCGCTGTAGAGCACCGCCGTCGCCGCCTCGGTTTCGAGACGGACCCGCGGCGTCCGGCTGGACGACGGATTCTCGCCGGCGCCGGCGATCAGCCAGCGCCCGTACAGCTGGTTGTGGCTGTACAGCGTCAACCCGGCCGAAAAATGCGTGAGCAGGGCCTTGCCGCGCGGCTCGACGCGCGTCACCGCAGCTCCCAGCAGGCGGGGCCGGTACGCCTGCAGCCGCTCGAAGGCGAACCACACCCCGGTCAGGGAGCGGCCGGCAAGGGCCCGGTTCAGGGCGTCCGCCACGCGGCGAATCTCCGGGCCTTCAGGCATCCACGCCTCTCCTGGTCATCGTTTGACGGATTCAGTACTCGACCGGCAGCGGGTCGAGGCTGCGCCACAGGTACCAGGTCGCCACCGAGCGCCACGGCCGCCAGCGCTCGCCGAAGTCTGCCAGCGCCTTCTTCGGCGGCCGCTCGCCGCCGCAGTAGTGCAGCGACACCGCTTTCTGCAGGCCGAGGTCGTCGAGCGGAAAGACGTCCGGCCGCAGCAGGTTGAAGATCAGGAACATCTCCGCCGTCCACCGGCCGATGCCGCGCACGTCGCAGAGTTCGTCGATCACCGCCTCGTCGTCCATCGCCGTCCAGCGCGCCGGATCGACGCGGCCTCCGGCGAAATGCGCGGCGAGGTCGACCAGGTACTCGGTCTTGCGCGCCGAAAGGCCGCAGCCGGCCAGCCCGCCGGCGCCGGCGGCGAGCACTGTCGCCGGCGACACCGTACCGACGGCGGCGGCGAAGCGCGCCCAGACGGCGTCGGCCGCCTTCACCGAGATCTGCTGGCCGACGATCGAGCGCGCCAGCGTGCCGAAGGCGTCGCCGCGCGAGACCAGCGACATGCCGCGGTAGCGGCGCACCAGCGCCGCCATCGTCTTGTCGTCGCGGGCCAGCGCGCGCGACGCCTTCTGCCAGTAATCGGGAACCATGCGGCCATTGTAGCCCGCGGCGACGCGTACAATGCCGGACTACCGTCACTCGTCGGGCAGGAAGCGGCCGCATGCAAGCAGCGAAACACGGAATCACCGGCGTCGTCCTCGCCGGCGGCCAGGGCCGCCGCATGGGCAGCGTCGACAAGGGGCTACGCGAATTCCGCGGGCGCCCGCTGGCGGCCTGGGCGATCGAGCGGCTGGCGCCGCAGGTCGATGAGCTCTTCGTCAGCGCCAACCGCAACGCGGAGATCTACGCCGGCTTCGGCTACCCGGTGCTCGGCGACCTCGTCGCCGGCTACGCCGGCCCGCTCGCCGGTCTGCACGCGGCGCTGACGCAAGCGACGCGGCCGCTGGTGGCGACGGTGCCGTGCGACTCGCCCTTCCTTCCCGCCGACCTCGTCGCCCGCCTCGCCGCCGGGCTGGAGAGCGCCGGGGCGGCAATCGCCATCGCCCGCACCGGCAGCCAGCCGCACCCGGTGTTCTGCCTGTGCGCGCGCGCACTGCTGCCCGGCCTCGCTGCCTACCTCGAACGCGGCGAACGCCGCTTCGAGACCTGGTTCCGCGCGCAGGCGGCGGTCGAGGTCGCCTTCGACGACGAAGCGGACGCCTTCGTCAACATCAACACCGTCGACGAGCTGTCGGCGCTGGCTCAGATCTCGCCGGAATAGACCGGTTCGGCAAGCAGCCAGATACTGAACTCGGCGCCCTGCCCGGGCGCGCTGTCGACGGCGATGCGGCCGCCGTAGCGCTTGATCAGCGAGTGGCTGATCGACAGCCCGAGGCCGGTGCCCAGGTTCTTCTTGGTGGTGAAGAAGGGATCGAAGACGCGCGGCAAATCCTCCGCCGGAATGCCGCGGCCGGTGTCGCGCACGGCCAGGCACACGCCGCGGACGACGCCCTCCTCCGACCAGTCCTCGCTGGCGAGCGTCAGCGTGCCGCCGTCGGGCATCGCCTGCACGGCGTTGACGATCAGGTTGATCAGCACCTGCTGCAGCTCCTGGCGGTTGACCTGCACCCATTCCGTGGCCGCCAGCGCGCGCACCACCTCGATGTTGCGCTTGCCCAAGTGGTGCTGCGCCAGCACCAGGCAGTCGGCGAACACCGCATTCACATCGACCGCCTCGACGTAGCCGGCGAATTCGCCGGGCCGCGCGAACTGCAGCAGCTTGGTGACGATGACGCGGATGCGATGCACCTGCTCGTCGATCAGGCGGATCTCGCCACGCACCGGCTCGGCATGCGCGCCGAGCACCTCGCGCAGCACGTCGAGGTTGCCCTGGATCACCGCCACCGGGTTGTTGATCTCGTGCGCGACGCCGGCGGTCAGTTCGCCGATGGCGGCAAGCTTCTCGCTGGTCACCAGCTGCCGCTGCATCTGCCGCAGTTCGGCATTGGCCGCCTCCAGTTCCCGCGTGCGCTCGGTGACCTTGCGGTCGAGCTCGTTGGCCCAGCGCTGCAATTCGCTGCGCTTGTCGTCGAGCACGTCGAGCAGCCGGTCGAACTCGGCGGCGAGCCGGCCCAGTTCGTCGTGGCTGCCGGTCTCGCCGACGCGTGCGGCGACGTCGCCGTATTCGATGCGGGCGATGGTCCGGTTCATCGAGGCAATCGGCGTCATGATGTCGCGCGCCCATTTCAGCGACCAGGCGCAGCCGATCAGGCTGATCATCGCGAAGACGGCGAAGATCAGCGCCAGCGCATTCTCCTTGGCGCTGCGGAAGGGCGCTTCGAGGAAGCCGACGTAGAGCATGCCGACGCGCTTGCCGAAGCTGTCGACGACCGGCTCGTAGCCGGAGACGTAGAAGTCGTTCACGACGAAGGCGGTGTCCAGCCAGGTATGGCCGTTCGCCAGCACGTGCTCGCGCACCTGCCGCGAGACGCGCGTGCCGAGCGCGCGCTCGTCGCCGAACAGGCGGACGTTGGTGGCGATGCGCGTATCGCCGAGAAACAGCGTCGCCGTACCCTTGCTGCCGAGCGGCAGCGAACCGTCGCGATAGACGATGGCGTTGATGGTGTCGACGAAGCCGAGGTTGCCGTTGAGCAACATGCCGCCTTCGAGGACGCCGACGACGCGGCCGTCGCCGTCGACGATCGGCGCCGCGGCATGGATGACCATGCCGCGCCCTTCGCTGGTCCGCGCATCGGGCACCGCGTGCGGCGTCGGCACGATGTTGATCGCGGCGCGGTCGGCGAGCGACGGGTCGATCGCCGCCAGCGCCGCCTCGTCGTAGATGTCGATGACGCTGCCGGCACGGCCGGCGAGCGCGCCGGCGACCACCGGCGAACCGGCATGCCGCGCCTCGCGCATCTGCGCCGCGCTGGCGTGGCGGACGCGGCCATCGGCATCGAGCACGTACATGAAGTCGAGGCCGTGGCGGCGGCGGGCGCGGCCGATCTCCTCGGCAATGCGCGCGCGGTCGCCGCCGGCCAGCGCCGCATGCAGGCGGTGCTCGTCGGCGAGCGCCTCGACGCTGCCGCCGACGCCGCGGATGACGCGGTCGAAATATTCGTGCGCGGTGACCAGGTCGCTGCCGACCTTGTAGGTAAGCAGCTGGTGGTAGCTGGTGTTGCTCCAGTACCAGACGAGCGCCATGATCAGCGGAAAGCCGAGCAGCAGCGGCGCCAGCGCGAGGAAGAGCAGCTTGGCGCGGACCGAGGCGGCGAACACCCCGGCCAGGCGGGCAACCGGATTCATCAGCCGAGGCAGGCAGTGGGCAGCGCCGGCTGCTCGTCGCCGTCGCCGGCGCGTCCCCACTCGGCGCACTTGCGCTCCAGCGTCTTGCGCGAAACGCCGAGACGCCGCGCCGCCTCCGATTTGTTGCCGCCGCTGGCGGCGAGAACGCGCAGGATGTGCTGGCGCTCGACCTCCTCCAGCGTCAGCGTCTCGTCGGCGGCCGTCGGCACTGGCGATGCCGCGCCCTGATCGACGAAGGCGCCGAGGATCAGCGAGCGCTCGACGAAGTTGCGCAGTTCGCGCACGTTGCCCGGCCACGGATAGGCGGCCAGGCGGGCGATGATGTCCGGCCGCAGCGGCAGCGGGTCGACGCCGAGCTGCGCCGAAAACAGTTCCATGAAATGCCGGGCGAGGTCGGGGATGTCCTCGCTGCGCGAGCGCAGCGGCGGGATGGTGAGGTCCACGACGGCCAGCCGGAAATAGAGGTCCTGGCGGAAGCGGCCGGCGGCGACCTCCTCGTTCAGGTCGCGGTTGCTGGCGGCGATGATGCGCACATCCACCGGCACCTCGCGCACCGAGCCGACCGGCCGGATGCGCCGCTCTTCCAGCGCGCGCAAGAGCTTGGTCTGCATCGCCAGCGGCAGTTCGCCGATCTCGTCGAGGAACAGCGTGCCGCCGTGCGCGTAGTAAAAGAGGCCGTTGCGCGCCTCGCTGGCGCCGGTAAAGGCGCCCTTGACGTGACCGAACAGCTCGCTCTCGATCAGCTCCGGCGAAATCGCCGCGCAGTTGACCGGCACGAACGGGCGCTGCGCGCGCGGACTCGTCTGGTGCAGCGCGCGCGCGGTGACTTCCTTGCCGGTGCCCGATTCGCCCTGCAGCAGCACGGTCGTCGGCATCGGCGCGATGCGCCGGACGAGCGCGCGCAGGTGCTGGATCGCCGGCGAGTGGCCGACGAAACCGTCGATGTCGGCGCACAGTTCGGCCAGCTCCCGGCGCAGCACGAAATTCTCGCGTGCCAGGCCGGCGCGCTCGAAGCAGCGCTTGATCGAATTGAGGATCTGGTCGACGCGGAAGGGCTTGAGGATGAAATCGGACGCGCCGCCGCGCAGCGCACTGATCGCCGTTTCCATGTCGGCGAAGGCGGTGATGAGGACGACGTCGCCGGTGTAGCCGCCGCGGCGCAGCTCCATCAGCCATTCGATGCCGCTCTTGCCCGGCAGCGAGATGTCGAGGACGATCAGGTCGAAGTGCAGGCGCGCCATCAGCTCGGCCGCATCCTCGACATTGGCGGCCGTCTGCACGCGTCCGCAGCGCGCCTTCAGCGCGCGTTCGAGGAAGCTGCGCATGCCCGCCTCGTCGTCGACGATGAGAATGGAGAACGCCTGCCAGTTGCCGAAATCGGCGACGGCGGCGCCGTCGTTCTGAGTCACTGCCTGTACC
>JANJTW010000003.1 GCA_024710925.1 Rhodocyclaceae bacterium
GACCGGGAAGAAGCGCGACGGGATGTCTTCAATTACATCGAGCTTTTCTACAACCCGAAACGCCGTCACAGTTATGCGAACGGACTTTCTCCGGTAGAGTTCGAAAAGCAGTATTTCAACCGGCAGCAGAGCGTCTACTGAAGCTGGGGCGATTCACAGGCCCGCTGACCATCTTGGCAAACACACTGACAGTGGCATTGCCTGTATCCTTCTATCCGCCCCCTCCCCTACAGCACACAGCATGAGCATCAACATCAAAACCCCCGAAGAAATCGAAAAAATGCGCATCGCCGGCCGCCTGGCCTCCGAGGTGCTCGACTACATCACCCCCTTCGTCAAGGCCGGCATCACCACCGGCGAGCTGGACAGGCTCTGCCACGATTACATGGTGAACGTGCAGGGCTGCGTGCCGGCGCCGCTGAACTACGCGCCCTCGGGCTACCAGCCCTACCCGAAGTCGATCTGCACCTCGGTGAACCATCAGGTCTGCCATGGCGTTCCGGGCGACAAGGCGCTGAAGAACGGCGACATCGTCAACCTCGACATCACCGTCATCAAGGACGGCTTCCATGGCGACACCAGCCGCATGTTCTGCGTCGGCGAGGCGTCGATCCAGGCGCGGCGGCTGTGCGAGATCACCTTCGAATGCATGTGGATCGGCATCCGCCAGGTCCGCCCCGGCGGCCACCTCGGCGACATCGGCGCGGCCATCCAGAAGCATGCCGAGGGCAACGGCTATTCGGTGGTGCGCGAATTCTGCGGCCACGGCATCGGCCGCAAGTTCCACGAGGACCCGCAGGTGCTGCACTACGGCCGCCCCGACACCGGGCCGCGGCTGGAACCGGGGATGATTTTCACCATCGAGCCGATGATCAACGCCGGCAAGCCGGGCATCCGCGAACTGCCGGACGGCTGGACCATCGTCACCAAGGACCGCAGCCTGTCGGCGCAATGGGAACACACCGTGCTCGTCACCGAGACCGGCTTCGAGGTACTCACCGTTTCCGCCGGCAGCCGCGAACAACCGGCCACTCTGGCCGCCTGAGCGAGGTCGCCGATGAAGACCGACGCGCCGCGAGCCACGCTGCTCGCCCGCTTCCGCGCGCGCCTGCAGGAAGGCCAGCAGGCCCTGCGCCAGCGCTATCTCGCCGATGGCGACGCCGAGACGATGCTGCGCGGACGTTGCGCGCTGATCGACGACACCCTCCGCGACCTGTGGCGCGAGCAGGGTTTTCCCTCCGGGCCGGCGCTCGTCGCCGTCGGCGGCTACGGCCGCGGCGAACTCTTCCCGGCCTCCGACATCGACCTGCTGATCCTCCTTCCCGAGGAGCCGGACAGCGCGTTGCAGGCGCAACTGGAGACGATGGTCGGCCTCTTCTGGGACATCGGCCTGGAAATCGGCCATAGCGTCCGCACGCCGGAGCAATGCCTGGCCGAGGCAGCGGCGGATATCACGATCCAGACGACGCTGATCGAGGCGCGCTTCCTCACCGGCGAGGAAAATTTGTTCAAGTCGTTTATAAACAAATTTACACAATCTATTGATTTAAAAAAATTCTTCAAAGCAAAACGGCTGGAACAGGACGAGCGCTACCTGCGCTTCCAGGACACGCCGTTCAGCCTCGAACCAAACATCAAGGAAAGCCCGGGCGGCTTGCGCGACCTGCAGGTGATCCTGTGGATCGCCCAGGCCGCCGGTCTCGGCGGCAGCTGGCAGGACCTGGAGAACGGCGGTTTCGTCACGCGCGAGGAGCGCGAGCACCTCGAACGCAGCGAAGCCAGCCTGCGCCGGCTGCGCATCCGCCTGCACTACCACTTGAACCGGCGCGAGGACCGCCTGCTCTTCGACTACCAGACGGCGCTCGCCGAACAGCTCGGTTTCCAGCCAACCGCCGCCCGCCGGGCCAGCGAGATGCTGATGCAGGACTACTACCGCAACGCCAAATCGGTGACGCAGCTGAACGTGATCCTGCTGCAGAACATCGGCGCCGCCATCTTCCCGCCGCCGGATCTGGCGCCGCAGCCGATCAACGAGCGCTTCCAGGTCGCGCACGACATGCTCGACGTGCGCCACGAGGCGGTCTTCGAGCAGCATCCGCCGGCGATCCTCGAAAGCTTCCTGCTGCTGCAGCAGGACGCCACACTGAAGGGCATGACCGCGCGCACGCTGCGCGCCCTCTTCCGCGCGCGCAAGCTGATCGACGACGATTTCCGCGCCGCCCCGGCCAACCGCGCCCTGTTCCTGCAGATCTTCCAGCAGCCGCGCGGCCTCGTGCACGAACTGCGACGGATGAACCAGTACGGCATCCTCGGCCGCTACCTGCCGAATTTCGGCGCCATCGTCGGCCAGATGCAGCACGACCTGTTCCACGCCTACACCGTCGATCAACACATCATGATGGTCGTCCGCAACCTGCGGCGCTTCACGATGGAGGAGTTCGCGCACGAATACCCGTTCTGCACGCGGCTGATCAGCGAGTTCGACCGCCACTGGCTGCTCTACGTCGCCGCCCTCTTCCACGACATCGCCAAGGGGCGCGGCGGCGACCACTCCGAACTGGGCACCGTCGACGCGCAGGCTTTCTGCGAACGGCACGGCCTGTCGGCAGAGGACACCGAACTGGTGGTCTGGCTGGTCCGCCGCCACCTGACGATGTCCAACGTCGCGCAGAAGCAGGACGTTTCCGACCCCGAGGTCATCGCCGCCTTCGCCGCCGCCGTCGGCGACGAACGCCACCTGACGGCGCTCTACCTGCTCACCGTCGCCGACATCCGCGGCACCAGCCCGAAGGTCTGGAACAGCTGGAAGGGCCAGCTGCTGCAGGAACTGTACAACGCCACCCGGCGCCTGCTGCGCGAAGGCGGCGAGGCGCCGGCACCGCACGGCGTGATCCAGGAACGGCAGGCCGAGGCGATGCGCCTCCTGCGCTACTTCGCGCTGTCGGCGACGGTGCACGAACGGCTGTGGAAGCAGCTCGACACCGTCTACTTCCTGCGCCATTCGGCCGAGGAGATCGCCTGGCACACGCGCTGCCTGCACTACCGGCCGAACGACGAGAAGCCGGTGGTCAAGGCGCGCCTCAACCCGGCCAGCGAGGGGTTGCAGGTGATGGTCTACACGCGCGACCAGCGCGATCTGTTCGCCCGCCTGGCCGGCTTCTTCGCCCGCGCCGGCTACAACATCGTCGATGCCCGCATCCACACCACGCGCCACGGCTACGCGCTGGACAGCTTCGTCCTGCTCGACACCGGCGAGCGCGACAACGACCGCGAGATGCTCAGCTACATTGAGCACGAACTGACGCAGCGCCTGATCGCGCAGGCGCCGCCGGAAGCGCCGCTGACCGCACGCCTGTCGCGCCGTCTTAAGCACTTTCCGATCGCACCATCGGTCAGTATCGAGGCCGACGACAAAGGCGCCCACTTCGTCCTCTCGCTGGTCGCCGCCGACCGCCCCGGCCTGCTCTACGCCGTTGCCTCCGCCCTCGCCGCACACGGGGCGACGCTGCATACAGCGAAGATCGCCACCCTCGGCGAACGCGTCGAGGACACCTTCCTCGTCAGCGGCGGCGACCTGAACCAGAGCGCCGGCCGCGTCTGCCTCGAAGCCGAACTCCTCGACCTGCTGAAGGTATAGCCCGGCGCCGGACAGCCGCCCGAAAAAGTCCTTGACTTTTGTTTTGGACAGTCCAAATATACAGTTCAAGACTGTCGAAAAGGGAGTTCGGGGCGATGCTGTCGAGCAAGGAACTCATCGAAAGGACGGGGATTTCCAGGGCGACCCTGAACAATTACATTGCGCTCGGCCTGCTTCCCAAGCCCCAGGTACTCAACCCCGGCAGCGGCGGCCACGCCCCCCGCCAGCTCGGTTTCTTTCCGGACGACGCGCCGGCCCTGGTCGAACGCATCCAGCAACTGAAGCAGGAGGGATTGAGCATGAGCGAAATCGCATCCCGCATCGCCCCCGGCACGCCGCGCCCGACGCCCGTCGTGCCCACCCCACCCGCCGCCACCGACCGGCCGCCGCCGCCCCCCACGACCGGCGGACCGCTGCGGGTGACGATCGACGAATTGCCCTACCCGGCCTACATGGTCAACCACAAGTTCGAGCTGGTCTGGGTAAACGACCTCGCCCGCAGCGACCTGCTCGACGGCATCGACAGCCTGCCGCCGACCGAAGAGGAACGCAGCCTGTTCCGGCTGCTCGCCGCCGGCGGCATCACCGCTGGTCTCGGCGACCTCCTCCGCTTCCAGGTGGCGCTCGCCAAGAGCCGGATTTCGCCGGGCGGCTTCGCCGCGCTGTGCGAGGGTCTGTCGCCGGAAAGCTTCGCCCGTCTGCAGCAGATCTACGCCGAAACGGCAGCGGAAGCGCCGCATCCGATCGTCGACGCCCCGATCCAGATGCTCGGACGGGACGGCCATCCGTCGCCGCGGCGCGCCTACGCCTCGTTCTTCCGCGAAGGCATCTTCGTCGTTCTGGTCCCGGAGGGCACACCGCCGGACACGATGGTCGACCTCCTCTGCCGGCGCGACGAGGTCGTACGCAGCCTGCTGCGCCGCCGCCTGCCGGTGCTGACGCACCTGGCGGTACTGGTCGCCGACCTGCAAAGCTCGGTCAAGATCTGCTCGGAACTGCCGCCGGACGAATATTTCCAGCTGATCAACGAAATCTGGGCGGCGATGGGGCCGATCTTCCGCAAGTACCACGGCACCTACGGCAAGCACGTCGGCGACGGCATGGTCTATTACTTCTTTCCGCAGCCGGACAGCGACTACCTGCACAATGCCGTCTGCTGCGCGCAGGAAATCCGCCGCGAGATGACACGCATCAGCAAGGCCTGGCAGGTCTCGAAGAACTGGCTGAACGAGCTCTACCTGAACACCGGCATTACCGAAGGCCAGGAATGGCTGGGCACCTTCCAGTCGTCGACGAGCATCGAGTTCGTCGTTCTCGGCGACACCATCAACCAGGCGGCGCGCATTTCCGACTTCGCCCGCTTCGGCGCCATCTGGGCAACCAAGAGCCTTGTTTCGAAGCTGCCGCACGACCTGCGCGACCGGGTGCGCTACGGCGTCAGGCGCCACGGCGCCGACGGGCGGGAGGTCTTCGTCCAGTCCAGCTACGCGATGGTTTCGTCGCTGATCGAGCCCGACGACGAAAAAAACGCCAAGCTGCGCGACATCGCCACGCTGCCGATCACGGAAATCGTGGACGTCGACCTGCCGCGGGCGTGAAACGCAGCCCGCCCGGAATTCACTCGCTCAGGCCGCAAACCTCGTCGTAACAGCCGGCCAGGCGTTCGATGACGAGGCGCACGCGCTGCATCGACTCCTGCAGCACCCCCTCGATCGCCTCGAAGCTGATGCCGTCCTTGCTGTCGGCCCGGCCGGCGGCATGGTTGGCGACGACGTTGATCGCCGCGTAGGGCACGCCCAGTTCGCGCGCCAGGACGGCCTCCGGCATGCCGGTCATGCCGACGACGTCGGCACCGTCGCGCTCCAGCCGGTCGATCTCGGCCGCCGTTTCCAGCCGCGGCCCCTGCGTCGCCGCATAGACCGCGCCGGTGTGGAAGGGAATGCCGACGTCCGAGGCGGCGAGCAGGATTGCCTGGCGCAGCGCCCGGTCGTAGGGCTCGGTGAAATCGACGTGGGTTACCGTGCAGCCCTGCCCTTCGTGGTAGGTCGACTTGCGCCCCCAGGTGTAGTCGATGATCTGGTGCGGGATGACGATGTCGCCCGGCGCTATGTCGGCGCGGATGCCGCCGACCGAGGCCACCGAGACGATGCCGGTGGCGCCGCGGTTCCACAGCGCCCAGATATTCGCCCGGTAGTTCACCTCGTGCGGCGGGATGGTGTGGCCGTAGCCGTGGCGGGCGAGGAACATCGCCGGCCGACCGCTGACCTGGCCGAAGGTGATGGCCCCCGACGGCTCGCCATAGGGCGTGCGCACCACCTCGCGATGCGAGACGTCGAGGCTGGCCAGCTGCGTCAGGCCACTGCCGCCGATTATGCCGAGCATTGCGGTTCCTCCTTCATCGCATAGATCGCCGGCAGGTTGCGCCAAGCGCCGCAGGCGTCCATGCCGAAGCCGAAGACGAAGCGGTCCGGCACCTTCAGCGCGACGAAGTCGGCGGCGATCGGCTTCTGCTTGCCGTTCTCCTTGTCGGCGACCACCGCCATCAGCACCTCCGCCGCCCCCTGTTGCAGCAAGCGGTCGCGCACCGCGGCCAGCGTCACGCCCTCGTCAAGGATGTCGTCGACAACCAGTACCGTCCGCCCCTTGACCGAGATCCACGGCGCCGCGCGCCACGACAGCGCGCCGCCGGCGGTGTCCTGGCCGTAGCGGGTGACGTGCAGATAGTCGAAGTCGAGCGGGAACTGCAGCATCGTCATCAGGTGGCCGGCGAACGGCACGCCGCCGCTCATCACGCAGAGCAGCACCGGATTCGACTCGCCCAGCCGCTCGGTGATCTCGCCGGCGACGCGCCTCACCGCGTCGAGTACGGTTTCCGCCGGGTGGACGAGTTCGGCCGAAGCCAGGAAATCCTTCGCTTGCTGCACGTTGCTCATGCTTCAAAGTCCTTTCAGATATTGGGTGAAAGCCGTGCCGACCTCGGGGTGGCGCTGGCCAAAAACGACGGTTGCCTGCAGATAGCCGAGCTTCGATCCGCAGTCGTAGCGTACCCCATCGTAGCGGTAGGCGAGAACCTGCTCCTCGGCAAGCAGCGCGGCAATGCCGTCGGTCAGCTGGATTTCGCCGCCGGCGCCGGGGCGGATCGTTTCGAGATGGTGGAAGATGCGCGGCGTCAGGATGTAGCGGCCGACCACGGCGAGCGTGGACGGCGCCGCCTCCGGCTGCGGCTTCTCGACGATGGCGGCGATCCGTTCGAGGCGCTCGGCCACCGGCCGGGCATCGACGATGCCGTAGCTTTTCGTTTCGGCACGCGGCACGTCCTGCACACCGAGCACCGAGCAGCGGTAGTAATCGTAGGTATCGGCCATTTGCTTCAGCACCGCCGGCTTACCGTCGAGCAGGTCGTCGGCGAGCAGCACGGCGAACGGCTCGTCGCCGATCGCCGGCTTCGCGCACAGCACCGCGTGGCCGAGGCCGAGCGCCTCCGGCTGGCGGATATAGATGCAGTTGATGTTCCTCGGCAGCAGGTTGCGTACGAACGCCAGCATTTCGGTCTTGTTCTTGCGCTCCAGCTCGTTTTCCAGCTCGTAGGCCTTGTCGAAGTGGTCCTCGATTGCCCGCTTCGAACGACCCGTGACGAAAATCATGTCGGTGACGCCGGCCTCGACCGCTTCCTCGACCGCTTCCTCGACCGCATACTGGATCAGCGGCTTGTCGACGATCGGCAGCATCTCCTTCGGGCTGGCCTTGGTCGCCGGCAGGAAACGGGTGCCCATACCCGCGACCGGAAAGACCGCCTTGCGTATTTTTGTCTTTGTCATTTGTTCTCTCCCTGGTTAAGCATTTTTCTCAATCCCACCTCATCAAGCACCGGCACTTCCAGTAGCCGAGCCTTCTCCAGCTTCGACCCGGCTTCCACGCCGGCGACGACGTAGTCCGTCTTCTTCGACACCGAGCCGGCGACCTTGCCGCCCTCGGCCTCGATCAGCGCCTTCGCCTCGTCGCGCGACAGCGTCGGCAGGGTGCCGGTGAGGACGAAGGTTTTGCCGGCGAGTCCGCCGGCGGCCGTCGTCGCCCCGGCCGGCAAGGCGGCCAGGAGTTCCGCGCGCAGATCGGCCAGCGCGCGCAACAGCGCGCGGTTTTCCGGCGCATCAAGCCAGCCGGCGAGCGCCGCCCGGAGTTCGTCGGGCAGATCCACGTCCGCCGGCAGACCTTCGGCCAGCACTCCGCCATCAACCTGGGCGGCGAGTTGCCGCGCGCGCACCGGCGTCAGTTTCGGCACGCCGAGCGCGGCGTAGAGTTCCGCCCACTCCAGGCGTTCCGCCAGCCGGGCGTCGGGCGCGTGTTCGTCGCTCGGCCGGACGCCGGCGTCGAACAGGTCGTTCGTGGCGGCGACGTTGCGCGGCTCGGCGAAGAAGTCGGCGATGGCGGCGGCGACGGTGGCGCCGATGTCGGGCAGCACGGCGAGCAGCGGCGCCGGCGCGCGGCGAACGATGTCGAAGCGGCCGAGCCAATCGGCCAGCGTTTTCGCCGTGGACTCGCCGACGTGCCGGATACCCAGCGCGAACAGCAAGCGGGCCAGCTTCGGCGACTTGCTTTGCGCAATTCCAGCCAACAGGTTTTCCGCCCAGCGGGTGGCGATCTGTCCCGACTTCACCGTTTCCGGGGTGATGCTGTCGCGCTCGTCGGCGCGGCGCTTCATTTCGAGCAGGTCGTCGAGGCCGAGCCGGTAGAGGTCGGCGACGCCGTGAACGTACTCGAATTCGACCAGGCGCTCGACGTAGCGCTCGCCGAGGCCGTCGATGTCCATCATCCGCCGGCCGGCGAAATGCAGGATGGCCTGGGTGCGCTGCGCGCGGCACGAGAAACCGCCGGAGCAGCGCGTCACCGCCTCGCCCGGCTCGCGCACGGCATGGGCGCCGCAGACCGGGCAGACGGCCGGCATGACGAACGGCCGGGCATCCGCCGGGCGACGCTCGGCGACGACGCCGACGATCTCCGGAATGACGTCGCCGGCGCGGCGAACGATCACCGTGTCGCCGACACACAGACCGCCCTTGCGCTCGATCTCGTCGGCGTTGTGCAGCGTCGCGTTGGTCACCGTGACGCCGCCGACGAACACCGGCGAGAGACGCGCCACCGGCGTCAGCGCGCCGGTGCGGCCGACCTGCACCTCGATGTCGAGCAGCGTCGTCAGCGCCTCCTCGGCCGGGTACTTGTGCGCCACCGCCCAGCGCGGCTCGCGTGTGACGAAACCGAGCCGCTCCTGCAGCACGAGGCTGTTGACCTTGTAGACGACGCCGTCGATGTCGAACGGCAGCTGGCGCCGCTTCGCCGCGATCGCGGCGTGGAAATCGGCCAGCGCCTGCGGCCCGGCGAGCACGGCGCGCTCGGCGCAGACCGGCAGGCCGAAGGTGGCGATGGCGTCGAGGATGCCGGCGTGGGTCGCCGGCAGCGTCCAGCCGCGCACCTCGCCCAGCCCGTAGGCGAAGAAGGACAGCGGCCGGCCGGCGGCGACCTTCGGGTCGAGCTGGCGGATGCTGCCGGCGGCACCGTTGCGCGGGTTGACCAGCGTTTTCTCGCCAGCGGCGGCGGCCCGTTCATTGAAGCGCTCGAAATCTGCCCGCTTGATGTAGATCTCGCCGCGCACCTCCAGCACCGGCGGCACAGCCTCGCCGTGCAGGCGCAGCGGGATCTGGCCGACGGTGCGCACGTTGGCCGTCACGTCCTCGCCGGTCTCGCCGTCGCCGCGCGTCGCCGCCTGCACCAGCACGCCGGCCTCGTAGCGCAGGTTGATCGCCAGCCCGTCGAACTTCAGCTCGGCGGCGTACTCGACCGGCAGATCGTCCTCCGCGAGCTTCAACAGGCTGCGCACACGCGCATCGAAGGCGAAGGCGCCGGAGGCTTCGGTATCGGTTTCGGTGCGGATCGACAGCATCGGCACCGCGTGCCGCACCGGCGCGAAGGCAGCGAGCGGCTTGCCGCCGACGCGCTGCGTCGGCGAATCCGGCGTCAGCAGTTCGGGATGGGCCGTTTCCAGCGCCTGCAGTTCGCGGAACAGGCGGTCGTACTCGGCGTCCGGCACCAGCGGCGCGTCGAGCACGTAGTAGTGGTAGTCGTAGCGTTCCAGTTCGCTGCGCAGCGCCGCGGCGCGCGCGAAATCCTCGGGCGACGCGAACAGCATCAGGAGAACAGGCGCAGGGCGAGCGGACCGCCGGCCGGCA
>JANJTW010000009.1 GCA_024710925.1 Rhodocyclaceae bacterium
CTCGATCGGATAGACGCCCTTGTCGGCAGCCGCCAGCACGTTGGTGTCGAGATCGGATGCGATGATCGAAACCGGCGTACTGAAGCCGCCGAAGGTTTCGGCGACGGTCATGGCGATCGAATACGGCTCCTCGCCGGTCGATGAAGCGCTGCACCAGACCCGGATCGGATTGCGGCCGGCGAGCTTCTTCAGATGCTCGGCGAAGATCGGGAAGTGATGCGGCTCGCGGAAGAAGGAGGTGAGGTTGGTCGTCAGCGAATTGACGAAGCGCTCCCACTCCTCATGGTCGCCCTTTTCGAGCATGGCCAGATAGTCGGCGAAGCTTTCCTTGGCGGTCGCGCGCAGGCGGCGCGCCAGCCGCGAATAGACCATGTCCTGCTTGGCCGGCGACAGCGAGATCCCGGCATGCTGGTAGATCAGCTTGCGCACCCGCTCGAAGTCGGCAGCGGTGAAGTCGAACTCGCGCATGCCCGCCTCGCGCGACACCGGCGAGGTCCGCAGGGCAGGCGACGGTGCCGCCGGCACGGCTGACGCCGTCCGCCGGATGCCACTGCTGGCGGTCCCCGGCGACGACGGGCGGGGGGGGAAGGGTTGCTTGGGATCGAAGGCCATCGAAGGTATCCCCGCTCAGAACTCGGCCCACTCATCGTCCAGCGAGGCCGGCAGCTTCGCCGGCGCCTTGGCCGCCCCGTCCGCCGCGGAGAAGCGGCGCGGCGGCGCCGGTGCTGCGGCCGCCAGCCGCGGCGCCGCCCTGCCTTCCTTCGGGAGCGCCGACGCCCCGCGCCGATCGCCGGCGGCCAGCTGGAACACCGACACCGCCTCAAGCAGCGAGCGCGCCTGCTCCTCCAGGCTTTCGGCGGCGGCCGCCGCCTCCTCGACGAGCGCCGCGTTCTGCTGCGTCACCTCGTCCATCTGCGTCACCGCCAGGCCGACCTGCTCGATGCCCGAACTCTGCTCGCGGCTGGCCTCGGCGATGTCGGTCATGATCTTGGCGACGCGACCGATGGCGGCCACCACCTCCTCCATCGTCCGTCCCGCCTGGTCAACCAGCTTCGAACCGTTCTGCACCTTCTCGACCGAATCCGAGATCAAGCCCTTGATCTCCTTCGCCGCCGCCGCGCTCCGCTGCGCCAGGCTCCGCACCTCCGTCGCCACCACCGCGAAGCCGCGACCCTGCTCGCCGGCGCGCGCCGCTTCCACCGCCGCGTTCAGCGCCAGGATGTTCGTCTGGAACGCGATGCCGTCGATCACCCCGATGATGTCCGAAATCTTCGCCGAGCTCTGGTGGATCGCGCCCATCGTCTGCACCACCTGCGCCACCACCGCCCCGCCCTTCTCCGCCACCTGCTGCGCGCCGTTCGCCAGCTCGTTCGCCTGCCGCGCGTTGTCCGCGTTCTGCTTCACCGTCCCCGTCAGCTCCTCCATGCTCGACGCCGTCTCCTCAAGACTGGACGCCTGCTGTTCGGTGCGCGACGAGAGGTCCTGGTTGCCGACGGCGATCTCCTGCGAGGCGGTGTTGATCGCATCGGCGGCGTGCTTGATCTGGCCGACGATCTCGCGCAGACGGGCAACGGTGACGTTGGCATCGTCCTTGAGCTGGCCGAAAGTGCCGGCGTAGTCGGCAGTGATCGACTTGGTCAGGTCGCCGTCGGCCATCGCCGAGAGCACCTCGACGACGTCGTCGAGGCCACGCTGGGCGGTTTCCAGCAGGCGGTTGAGATCCTCCGCCAGACGCAGGAAGAAGCCCTGCTTGCCGTCGACGGCGACGCGCTGCGAGAAATCGCCGTTGGCGGCCGCGCTGACGATGTCGGCAACCTCGTTCTCGACCGCCACTTCGAGCGTCCGGTCGAGCCACTCGACGGCAGTGCCGAGGCGCTCGCCGCGGGAATTGACGACCGGCGTCACCGACAGCGCGAAGGTGCGGCCGCCGACGAGGATGGTCGCCCGGTAGTTGCCGGTCAGGCGGTCAAGCATCGTGCGCTGGTGCGCCGGATTCTTGTGGAAGATGTCGATGTTGCTGCCGAGCAGCGCGGCGGCGCTGAAGTGCGGCAGATCCTTGCGGATGTCGCTTTCGGCATTCTGGAACATCTTCTGCACGGCATCGTTCATGTAGATGATGTTGTGCCCATAGTCGGCGATCATCACGTTGGTGGCGACGTTGTCGAGGCCGATCTTGATGCGCAGGTTCTCGTCGGAAACGCGCTTCGCCTCGGCGACGTTGAAGCCGAGCTGGATCTGCATCGACTGCAGGCCCTGCATGACCTTGCCGATCTCGTCGTTGCGGTCGATATCGATCGGCGTCTGGTAGTTGCCGCCGGCGATCGACTGGAAGCCGGAGGTGATCATGTCGAGCGGCCGCACGATGGCGCGCACGGTGAGCAGCGCGATCAGGCCGCCGAGCGCGACGACGCCGGCGAGCAGGGCGATGACCAGCGAGCGCGAACGCGCCCCTTCCGCCTCCGCCGCCTGCAGTTGCGCCTGCGCTTCCGACAGCTGGTACTTGTAGAGGGCGTCGGCGAGACCGGCGGCCTTCTCGTACAGCGGATTGACCTTGTCCACCATGAGCTGCTGCGCATCGGCGAAGCGCCCCTCGGCCATCGCCGCCTTCGCCGCCATCAGCCCCTCCTGAACGAAGCGGGCGCGCTCGCTGCGGTAGGCGTCGGCCATCTTGCGGTGATCGTCGGTGACCACCGCCTTCATGTACGACTCCCATTGCGCGGTGATTTCGGCGGCATTGCGGTCGATCGCATCAAGGTGCTCGGCCAGCCGGTGCCCTTCGTGCAGCGGCGCGGTCGCGGCGTCGGGGGCATGCTGCAGCGCAAGCAGCACCTGCCCGCGGTTGTCGGCCATCAGCTTGCCGATGCGCGCCAGGGATTGCACCGGCTGCAGGCGATTCGCGTAGAGGTCGGAAAGCGATCGATTGGACTGGTCCACCGACAGGATGCCGAGGATGCCGACGAGCACGGCGAGCAGCACCAGCGTGCCGAGGCCGGCCACCAGGCGGGCGCGGATCGTCAGGTTCTCGCTCCAGCCGCCGCCGTTGACCACCTTGCCATGACGGATGGTGGCGCCGCCGGCCTTCTTCTCGCGGAACAGGCGGTAAGCCTTGTCCACCTCGGCGACCGCCTGCGGGCTGGCCTTGCGGCGCACCGACATGTAGCCGGTGACCTGCCCGTTTTCGCGGATCGGCGTCGCCGTCGCCAGCACCCAGTAGTAGTCGCCGTTCTTGCAGCGATTCTTGACGTAGCCGGTCCACGGCCGCCCCGCCTTGAGATCGCGCCAGAGGTCGTCGAAGGCCTCGCTCGGCATGTCCGGATGGCGGACGATGTTGTGCGGCGCACCGATCAACTCGGCCTCGGTGAAACCGCTGATGTCGAGGAAATCCTTGTTGATGTAGGTGAGCTGACCCTTGAGGTCGGTCTTGGAAACGATCAGTGTGTCGTCGGCGAGGGGGACCTCGACGCTGGTAACCGGCATGTTGGTGCGCATTGTCGTTTCTCCGTTAATGTCGCTTTATCTGTTCTCTGTCGTGCGTGCGGGCTGCGGAACGCTCAGAATTCCGCCCACTCGTCCTCTTCGTCGGCGCGCATCTGGCGCTGCGGCTCGCGCGTGCGCATGTCCGGATCGAGCCGGACCGGCTCGCGATGCGGCAGCGCCGCACGCCGCGGCGCGGCGGCACGCGCCGCCGGCGCTTCGCTGCCGGCGAGGCGGAACACCGATACCGCCTGCGCCAGCGACTGCGCCTGCTCCTCCAGGCTCTCGGCGGCGGCTGCCGCCTGTTCGACGAGCGCCGCGTTCTGCTGCGTCACCTCGTCCATCTGCGTGATCGCCAGACCGACCTGCTCGATGCCCGAACTCTGCTCGCGGCTGGCGGCGGCGATGTCGCTCATGATCCTGGCGACGCGGCCGATGGCCGCCACCACCTCCTCCATCGTCCGCCCCGCCTGATCGACCAGCTTCGAGCCGTTCTGCACCTTCTCGACCGAATCCGAGATCAAGCCCTTGATCTCCTTCGCCGCCGCCGCGCTCCGCTGCGCCAGGCTCCGCACCTCCGTCGCCACCACCGCGAAGCCCCGTCCCTGCTCACCGGCGCGCGCCGCCTCCACCGCCGCGTTCAGCGCCAGAATGTTCGTCTGGAACGCAATCCCGTCGATCACCCCGATGATGTCCGAAATCTTCGCCGAGCTCTGGTGGATCGCCCCCATCGTCTGCACCACCTGCGCCACCACCGCCCCGCCCTTCTCCGCCACCTGCTGCGCGCCGTTCGCCAGTTCGTTCGCCTGCCGCGCATTGTCCGCGTTCTGCTTCACCGTCCCCGTCAGCTCCTCCATGCTCGACGCCGTCTCCTCAAGACTGGACGCCTGCTCCTCGGTTCGGCCGGAGAGATCCTGGTTGCCCTGGGCGATTTCCTGGGCAGCGGTGTTGATCGCGTCGGTGGCGTGCTTGATCGACAGGACGATCTGCTGCAGGTTGCCGACGGTGGCGTTGGCGTCATCCTTGACCTTGCCGAGCAGGCCCTCGTAGTCGGCCTCGATCTTCTGCGTCAGGTCACCGGAAGAGAGCCTGGCGAGGACGCTGGCGACATCGCCGAGGGCGCGGCTGTTGGCTTCGAGCAGGTTGTTCATGCCCTCGCCGAGCTGGCGGAAGAATCCGGTCATGCTTGCCGTATCGAGCCGCCGGGCGAAATCGCCGCGGCCGGCAGCGTCGATCACCTCGGCCACCTGCCGCTCGATCGCCACCTCCTCGGTGCGGTCGAGCCACTCGACGACGGTGCCGATGCGCTCGCGCTGCTCGGTAATGATCGGGTTGGCAACGAGCGCGAAGGTGCGGCCGCCGAGTTCGATCTGCACGCGATGCGTACCGTCGAGCGCGGCCAGCAGCTGGCGCTGGTGCGCCGGTTGCCGGTGGTAACGGTCGAAGCTGGAGCCCAGCACGGCGTCGGCGCGAAAATC
Source organism: Rhodocyclaceae bacterium (assembly GCA_024710925.1). GTDB lineage: Bacteria > Pseudomonadota > Gammaproteobacteria > Burkholderiales > Rhodocyclaceae > Proximibacter. The sequence goes on from JANJTW010000009.1 coordinate 4,953, forward strand.
GGGCAGCTGCCTGCGGATGTCGGCCTCGGCGTTGCGCAGCATGGCGAGCACGGCCGTATTGCAGTAGATGATGTTGCCGTCGGGGTCGGCGACCATGACGCTGTTCGAGGAGACGTCGAGGGCGTTGCGGATGCGCAGGTTGGCGCGCGCGACCTCGCGCTCGGCCTCGATCTTGTCGCGCAACTGGGCCTGCGTCGCATTCAGTTCGGCGGCGATCTCGGCCATTTCGTCGCCGGAGTCGACCGTCACCGCCTGCGCGAAATCGCCGGCGGCCATCCGCCGGGCGCCGTCGCCGATCGCGCCGATGGCGGCGATCAGGTAGCTGCGGAAGGCGAGGAAGAGGTACAGCACCAGCAGCAGGGCGACACCGACGGCGACGAAGGAAATTGTCCGCTCCTGCTGCAGCCGGTCGAGCCGGCGCTGCGCTAGGCGCGTGAATTCGCCGCGTGCCGCGTCGGCGACGACGAAGGCGGCGTCGATCGCCGCCGTCGACACCTTGAGCATGGGCGCCGGATCGCCGGCCGGCACCTCGGGCGCGATGACCTGCTCGCGGACCAGCGGCAGATAGACATCCATGCCCGCCTTCAGCGCCTTGCGCGGCTCCGACAGCGCCGCCTGCGTCGCCGCGTCGGCGACGCGCTCGACCTTGTTCAGGCCGGCATCGACGTCACTGCCGTCGCGCTCGACGAGGCGCGCCAGCACGGCCAGCGACATCCGCTCTTCCGGGTCGATCTGCGCCGACTGCAGCGCGCGCATCGAGATCGCGCGCATCTGGCCGGCGAATTCGCTGGCACGGATGATCTTGGTGGTGAAGGCGTCGACCAGATAGAAGGTTTCGAGATCGGGATCGAGCGTCAGGTTGGAATGATCCGCAGTGAGTGCGATGAAATCCTGGAAGGCGGCGATGGTTTCGCTGTGCAGGCGGAAACTGTCGGCCGCCGACAGGCTGTCGGCGCGGGCCAGCAGCGCCTCCCAGGCGGCGCGGGCGGCGCGCCACTGCTGGCGCGTGTCGAGCTGGGCGCCGAATTCGTCGTCGATGCGGCTACCGGCGTCGAGCGCCGCCCGGATGCGGCCGCGGATCTCGGGCAGGCGCCCCTGCGCCTCGGCATTGCCGGCCAGCGCCAGCTGCGAGACGCCGCGGTGCAGCTGCAGCGCCTGGATGGCCTGGCGCGACGGCTCGACCTGGCGGACGCCGAGCAGTTCGCGCTCGGTGAAGGCGATCTGCGCATTGATCGTCGTCCCGAAGGCGAACAGCAGGTAGGCGATCGGCACGAGGAAGACGATGGCGATGACCAGCATCTTCTGCGGCATCTTCAGTCCGCCGAGCAGCCGGATTCCGAGGTTCAGCATGTCATACCCTCCCAGTTCCGCGGCGCGCCGTCACTGCGCCGCCGCGTCGTCGATCAGTTCCATGTCGCGGCTGCTCATCAGGCGCTCGATGTCGGTGACGATCAGCATGCGCTGTTCGATGCTGGCCAGACCGAGGATGTACTTGGTGTCGAAGCTCGCCGAGAAGTCCGGTGCCTGACGGATCTGGCCGCCGGTCAGCGAGGTAACGTCGGAGACGCTGTCGACGACGATGCCGATCACGCGTTGCGCGACGTTGAGGATGATGACCACGGTAAATGGCGTGTACTCGACCGTGCCGAGCCCGAACTTGATGCGCAGGTCGACGATCGGCACGATGATGCCGCGCAGGTTGATCACGCCCTTGATGAACGGCGGCGCGTAGGCGATTGCCGTCGGCGGCTCGTAGCCGCGGATTTCCTGCACCTTGAGGATGTCGATTGCGTATTCCTCGTCGCCGAGGCGGAAGGTCAGGTACTCGCTGGCGACGAGGTCCTCCTCGGGCGCCGCGTTCTGCTGGTTCGGAATGTCCATCGGTTGGCTCCCTGGGTATGTATTTCAGGCCGGAACGGCCGCAGCCGCCTGCGTCGTGCGCGCGGCGTCGATCAGTGCCGAAACGTCGAGGATCATGGCAACGCGGCCGTCGCCCATGATCGTCGCGCCGGAAATGCCGGGCACCCGGCGGTAGTTCTGCTCCAGGCTCTTGATGACGACCTGGTGCTGGCCGACCAGGGCGTCGACGAAAAGCGCCGCCTTGGCGCCGTCGGCGTCGAGAACGATCATGATGCCGCGCGTGAAATCGCTTTCCGCGCCGGGAACGCGGAACAGCTCGTGCAGCGGCACGATCGGCAGGTAGTCGCCGCGCACCTGAATCACCCGCCCCTGGTTGGACAGCGTCTTAACGTCGCCGGCTGCCGGCTGCAGCGATTCGACGACATAGGACAGAGGCAGGATGTAGGTGTGCTCGCCGACCGCCACCGACATGCCGTCGAGGATGGCCAGCGTCAGCGGCAGGCGGACGGTCATGCGCGTGCCGATGCCGGTCATGCTCTCGATCTCGATGCGGCCGCCCATCGCCTGGATATTGCGGCGGACGACGTCCATGCCGACGCCGCGGCCGGAGACGTCAGTGACGACGTCGGCGGTCGAGAAGCCGGCCTCGAAGATCAATGCCCAGACGTCCTGGTCGCTCATCTGCTCGGACACCTGGAAGCCGCGCTCGCGCGCCTTGGCAAGGATTCTCTGGCGATTCAGGCCGGCGCCGTCGTCGCCGACCTCGATGACGATGTTGCCGCCCTGGTGCGCGGCCTTCAGCGTGATCGTTCCGGTCGGGCTCTTGCCGGCGGTGAGTCGTTTCTCCGGCGACTCGATGCCGTGGTCGAGGCTGTTGCGGATGAGGTGCGTCAGCGGATCGGCGATGCGCTCGATCAGCCCCTTGTCGAGCTCGGTGCTCTCGCCGCTCATCTTCAACTCGACCTGCTTGCCGAGCTTCGACGAGAGGTCGCGGACGACGCGCGGGAAGCGCGAAAAGACGAAGGAAATCGGCATCATGCGGATCGACATCACCGCTTCCTGCAGGCCACGCGTGTTGCGCTCAAGCTGCGCCAACCCGTTGAGCAAGGCCTCCGGCGCCGCATCGTTCATCTGGTTCGCGCACTGCAGGAGCATCGCCTGCGTGATCACCAGTTCGCCGACGAGGTTGATCAGCTGGTCGGCGCGCTCGACGCTGACGCGGATCGATGCCGACTCGGCCGCCGCGGCACCGGCGGCGGCCGGCTTCGCCCGCGGGCGGCTGTCTGCCGGCGGCGCCGCGGTCGGCGCCGTTTCCGGCTCAGGCGGCGGCGCCACCGGCACGGCGGCCTCCGGCAGCGGGGCGAACAGCCCGTAGCCGTCGCCCTCCTCGGCCACGGGGACGGCTGGCGGCGCCTCGTCGCTGGTCGCCGGCACGGGCAGCGGTTCGAAGAAGCCGAAGCCATCGCCTGCCTCGGCGACTACCGGCGCCGGCTCGGCCGCAAGCGGCTCGAAGAAACCATAGGCAGCCTCGGCCGGCACCGGTTCGGCCGGCGCAAAGAGGCCGAAAGCGCCGTCGGCGTCGACGACCTCGCCGGCCACCTCGGTCACTCGCCAGGCGTCACGCTCGGCAACGAATTCGAGCAGATCCTCGAAGCCTTCGCGCGGCGCGGCCGTCCGCAGCCGCAGCCGCCACAGTCCTGGCGTCGACGCCGCCGGCCGTTCGATCACCTCGACTTCGCCGAGCCCGGCCAGTTCGCGCAGCAGGTTGTCGAGGGCTTCAGCATCGGCACCGGCCTCGACCGTCGGCAGGAATTCAAGGTCGTAGGCAGTTGCCACGCCCGGCGGCACAACGGATTCGGCCACCACCGGCGGCTCGGCGGCCGCGGGCGCAGGCGGCACGGCCGCCGCTTCGTTGCGCGTCAGCGCGCGCAGGTTGCCGCAGACGCGCGACACGGCATCGGCGGCCACCGGCTCGCCGCCCTGGTGCGCGGCGAGCATGGCTTTCAACGTGTCGCCGGCTTCGAGGAAGGCATCGACCATGTCGTTGCGCAACGCCAGCTCGTGCTTGCGGATGCGGTCGAGCAGATTCTCCAGCACGTGCGTCACTTCGGCGAGATCGGTGAAACCGAAGGTGCCGCTCGACCCCTTGATCGAGTGCGCGGCGCGAAAGATGGCGTTCAACTGCTCGTCGTCAGGCGCGCCGATATCGAGCCCGAGCAGCAGCGATTCCATTTCCGCCAGGTGCTCCGCCGTCTCCTCGAAGAAGACCTGGTAAAACTGGCTCATGTCGATGGTCATGCTTCCCCTCTGCGCAGCGTTGCACCCGGAACGAGGCGGCGGGCCGGCCGTTCGGCCCGGTTTCCGCCGCCCGGCATCAGCCGACGACCTTCTTCACCACCTCGATCAGCTTCTGCGGGTCGAACGGCTTGACCAGCCAGCCGGTGGCGCCGGCCGCGCGCCCCTGCGATTTCATCGCCTCCGACGATTCCGTGGTCAGCATCAGGATCGGCACCGACTTGTACTGCGGCAGCGCGCGCAAGCTCTTGATCAGCGTCAGGCCATCCATGCGCGGCATGTTCTGATCGGTGAGCACGAGGTTGATCGTGCGCGACTTGGCCTTGTCCAGGCCGTCCATGCCGTCGACCGCCTCGACCACTTCGTAGCCGGCGCTCTTCAGCGTGAAGCCGACCATCTGCCGGATGGAGGCGGAATCGTCAACGCAGAGAATGGTCTTTGCCATGGGAAATTCCTTCTTGTCTGGGGGTTCGTTTAGAACAACTCGACTCCGCCGCTGGCGAAGCCTTCCTGTTTGACCGGGTTGTTTTCGACCACATGCCGGATGCCGTCGAGCAGGGTCATGGCAGCGGCGAGCTGCTCGCGCAGGCGGGCCATCTGCTCCGGCTGCAGGCCGCCATCGGCGGCGGCAGCGATGCCGCCAGCCTGGCCGAGGCCGCCAACGATCGACTGCAGTTCGCCGAGCCGGTTGCTGACATGGCTGATCAGCTGCGTCACCATGTCCTGGAACTGCAGCGAGACGACGGCCTGGTTCACGCTCGATTCCATGACCGCCGCGATCTGGTTCAGTTCGGCGACGGTCTGGCCGGTGCGCCGGTTGAGGCTGTCGACGTCGTGCATGGCCTGTTCGACGTCCTGCTTCGACTTCAGCGCGAAGGTCATGTCCTGCGCCGCCATCTTGTTGATCGCCGCTTCCGTGTTGGCGATCGACTTCTGCATATTCTGCATCAGCCCGCGGATCTGCTGGCTGAAATGGGCGGTGCGGCCGGACAGGTCGCGCACTTCGTCGGCAACGACGGCGAAGCCGCGCCCGGCCTCGCCGGCGCGCGCCGCCTCGATCGCCGCGTTCAGCGCGAGCAGGTTGGTCTGCTTCGAGATGCCTTCGATTTCGCCGAGCATGCCGAGCGTCTCCCGCATCTCGCCGGCAATGCGGTCGGTCATCTCGACCAGTTCCATCGCCAGCTTGGAATTTTCGACGACGCTGTTTACGAAGGTGCTCAGGGTTTCCGAGGTCTGCCGGGTGAACGACTCGAAATCGGACAGCACGTGCCCCTCGGTATCGGTCTTGCCCGTGTGCTGGCCGACGATCTCCAGGCCGAGGGTTTGCTGGCGCCGCGCCTGCTCGCTCATCGCATGGAAGCTGTCGACCAGCGTGGCGATGGCATCGGAAAAAATCTGCTGCGCCCGTTCGAGCTCGCCGCGCGTCGTCGCGAACTGCGCCGCGAACTCGTCGCCGCAGCGCACGAGCGCGCCGCCGGTTTCGACCAGCGCCGCCCGCTCCAGAGCGCCGGCCGGCGGCGCCTCCGCCGGCACCGCCGCATCGTCGCCGGCCAGGCCGGAGATCATCAGCCAGCCAACCAGCAGCAGGCCAAGGGTGCCGAGGAAAACGCCGTGGCGCAGCGCCGGTTCAAGCAGCAGGGCGCCGCCGCCAACGGCAAGCAGCCACAGTACGCCGAACTTCCTGACCTTGTGTCCTGCCGCCATTCGCCTCCCCTGTCGATCGCGCCGCACCGGCGATACCCGCGCGGCTTCCTTGTCTTGCCTTCTACGCCAGCCCGCGCCCGCTCACGGTTCGGCGTTCGCCGCACTGGCGCCGCCGTCCTCGTCGAGAAAGGCATCCTCGGTCCGCTTGTTGAGGACGACGATGCTGATCCGGCGGTTCACCGGGTTGAGCGGATCGGTCTTGTCGAACAGGACGGTCGACGACATGCCAAGCACGCGCAGCACCTTGCGCTCGTCCATGCCGCCGAGAATCAGTTCGCGCCGCGACGCGTTCGCGCGGTTGGCCGACAGTTCCCAGTTCGAGAAACCGCGTTCGCCGCCGGCGAACTGTGCGGCATCGGTATGGCCGGAAACGGTGATGCGGTTGCCGACGCTGTTCAGCGCCGTGCCGATCTCGCGCAGGATGTCCTTCGTGTAGGGCTTCAGCTCGGCGCTCGACATGTCGAACATCGGACGGTTCTGCTCGTCGACGATCTGGATGCGCAGCCCCTCGCTGGTGATGTCGAGCAGCAGCTGGTTCTTGAACTGCCGCAACGAAGGATTGCTCTCGATCATGTTCTCGATGCGCTTCTTGAGCTCGCCGAGCATCGCCCGCTCCTTGGCCTCGAAGGCCTTGCGCGCCGCCTCCTCGTCGGGCGTAGCGCTCTTCCGGCGCTGCTCCTGGTCGCCCTTGTTCTGCTGGCCGGTGCTGCGGGTCAGGTCCTTGCCGCCGCCGGGAATGATCGAGGAGGCGTCGCCCGATCCGGAACCGCCGGTGGAACTCACCCGCAGCGGATTCTGGAAATATTCGGCGATGCCGTTGAGGTCGCCCTTGGCCGTCGAACCGAGCAACCACATGAGCAGAAAGAAGGCCATCATCGCCGTGACGAAGTCGGCGTAGGCGATCTTCCAGGCGCCGCCGTGGTGGCCGCCGGCCACCACCTTCTTGCGCTTGATGACTATCGGGCGTGTCGAATCGTCGCTCATTTTCGCTCCCCGTCGGCGACGGCTTACTTGCCCTTGCGCGCCTTGAGCTCGTTCTCAAGCTCGATGAAGGTCGGACGGACACCGGATTCGAGCACCTTGCGCCCGAACTCGACGGCGACCTGCGGCGCATAGCCGGACATCGAGGCCAGCAGGACGACCTTGATGCACTGGTAGATCTTGCCGCTCTCGTGCGCCTTCTGTTCGAGCAGGCTGGCCACCGGCGCGACGAAGCCGTAGGAAATCAGGATACCGAGGAAGGTACCGACCAACGCGCCGCCGATCATCTTGCCGAGCACCGCCGGCGGCTGACCGACCGAGCCCATGACGTTCACCACGCCCATCACCGCAACGACGATACCGAAGGCGGGAACGCCGTCGGCAACCTTGGACATGACGTGCCCGGGCACCTCGACCTCGTGGTGGTGCGTCTCGATTTCCATGTCCATCAGGCTTTCGATCTCGACCGTGTTGAGGTTGCCGCCGACCATCATGCGCAGGTAGTCGGTGATGAACTCCATCACGTGATGGTCACTCTGCAGGGTCGGATACTTGCCGAAGATCGGACTCGAATGGGGGTCCTCGACATCGGCCTCGATCGACATCAGGCCTTCCTTGCGCACCTTGGCGAGGATTTCGTAGAGCATCGCCAGCAGGTCGATGTAGAGCGTTTTGGTGAACTTCGACCCTTTGAGGACGGAGGGCAGCGCACCGACGGTTTTCTTGATGACCTTGATGTCGTTGCCGGCGAGGAAGCCGCCGACGGTCAGACCGACGATGGCGACGTACTCGGCCGGCACCCACAGGGCGAGCAGGTTGCCGTGCAAGGCATAGGTACCGAGCGACGCCAGAAGGATGACGACATAGCCGATGATCAGAAACATGCTTACCCCTACTCCCCTGTATGCCCGCCCGCAGCCGCGCGGCGGGCGGCTGCGTGGCGGGAGGTCGCGCTATTTTAGCCAGATGCGCGCGGCACGCGCAAAAAAGGCCGCAGATTTTGCAGAGTCCCCGGCGGCCCCGCCTTCATGCCACAATTCAGTCACATTCATGCTTTCGGCAAGCCGGCGCAGCCGGCGGCCGGGCACAGCGCTGCCGCCGCGTCCGGCTTCGGGTAGACTGCCCGCATGAGCAGCTTCCATACACCGATGAAGTTCTGCAGCCACTGCGGCGCCCCGGTCGAGTTGACCGTACCGCCCGGCGACACGCTGCCGCGCTACGTATGCACGCGCTGCGCCGCCGTGCATTATCAGAATCCGCGCATGGTCGTCGGCTGCATCGCCGAATGGGAAGGCCGGATTCTTCTCTGCCGGCGCGCCATCGAACCGCGCTACGGCCTGTGGACGCTGCCCGCCGGCTTCATGGAAAACAACGAAACGACGGCCGCCGCCGCCGCCCGCGAAACGCTTGAGGAAGCCTGTGCCGAGGTCGAGATCGAGCGTCTGTTCGCACTGGTCGACATCCCGCACATCCATCAGGTGCACCTGTTCTACACCGCGCGCCTGTGCGGCGGCCGCTTCGGCGCCGGCAGCGAGTCGCTGGAAAGCCGCCTTTTCGCCGAGAACGAGGTGCCGTGGCAGGAAATGGCTTTCCGCAGCGTCACCTTCGCCCTGACCGCCTGGTTCGAAGACCGGCGGCTGGGCAGTTTCGGCCTGCATACCACCGACCTCCGCCCGCTCGCCTGACGAGCGCTCCCCGCTCACTCCTCCAGGCTGAAGCGGATCGGCATCGCGAAGCTGAAACTCCGCCCGCGCAGGCTCTCCGGCAGCGGCGTTCCCTCGGCCGCACGCGCCAGCATCCGCAATGCCTGCTCGTCGAGCACGGCATGCCCGGAGGAACGGACCAGCCGCAGCTGCGGCACTGACAATCCCGGCGATACGTTGACGCCAACCTCGGCCACCCCCTGCCAGCCGCGCGCACGCGCCACCGACGGGTAAAGGCGGTAGCTGCGAGCGGCAACGGCCAGCTCGATCCGGTACTGGCGCAGGCCGTCGGCATCCGCGACCGCGCCGCCGGCCGCCGACGATATGGCGGCAACGGCCGCCGCGGCCGGCTTCGCCGAGGCCTCCGGACTCGCCACCGGAAGCACCGGCGTCGAGGCCTCCGGCGCGATGGCCGGAGCAGGTTCCGCACGCACGGCCGGCACGGCGACGGCAGCCGGCGCCGGCGGAGAGGCGGCAACGATGCGGGGCGGCGCCTTCGGCCTGACCGCCGACGCGGCGGCTATCGCCGGCGGTTTGGCGGCGGCTACCGGCGGTGGGGAAGGCGCGGCAACGACGACCTGCAGCGGGCGGCCAGCCGACGCGATCGGCGGCGGCTGCGCCCAGCCCCAGCCGAAGGCGGCCAGCAGGTGCGCCAGCACGGAAAGGGCAAAGGCACCGAACAGAAGGCGCCGGGAACGGTCAAAGTACTTCATGGGAAGGAACGAAGCATAACGCAAACGGGAACGCCCCTCGCTTGGAAAGGCGCTCGGCTGTTTGGTAATCTTCGCTCAGACAGCCCCCTGAGGAGGCAGATCGATGCACACGGATTCCCCGATGAGCGCTTCCGCTGCCGGACAGCCGCTGATTCTCGCGGTCGACGTCACCGGTGCGCCGCGCGGCTGGATTACCTGGCAGGACGCCGTTGCCTGCAAGGCGACCGGACGCGTCGACCGCGAACTCGGGGACTTCCGCTTCACCTTTCATGGCGGCCACTCCCGGCTCACCGGCGAACGCTCGACGCTTTCGGTGAGCAGCATCCTCGCCCTGCGCGGCCGCAACCCGCGCGGCTGGACACCGCAATCGCCGGCGCTGACGAATCCCCTGCTGTTCCAGCGCGACCGCCATCTGTGCTGCTACTGCGGCAACCGCAAGCGGCCGGAGCAACTCACCCGCGACCATATCGTGCCGCTCTCGCGCGGCGGCCGCGACCACTGGAAGAACGTGGTCACCGCCTGCAAGCCCTGCAACCAGCGGAAGGGGGCGAAAACGCCGGAACGGGCGGGGATGTTGATGCTCTACGTCCCCTATACGCCGTCGCTCTACGAAGCGCTGATCCTGCGCAACCGGCGCATCCTCGCCGACCAGATGGATTTCCTGGTCAGCCTGCTGCCGGCCGACTCCCGCTTCCTCGTCTGAGACGCCGCATTGCGGCAACGGCCGCGAATTGCTGTAGACTTTTCGCCTCGCCCGGAGCAGCCGGGCAGACGTGCGACCGTGACCGGGCACGCCCATACCTCGACCGACGACCGATGAAACCAACGATTTGCCGCAACCTGACGATCGCGGCCCTGCTCGCCGCGACGCTTGCCAGCGCCCCACTGGCCGCCGCGTCGCAAAACGAGCCGCCGGCCCGCAAGCGAAACACCGCCGGCAGCCAGTTGATCCGCGCCGCGGCGGAAGTCATCGCCATCGATCCGGCGACCCGCACGCTGAAGCTGAAGCGCGAAGACGGCAATACCGTCACTGTCAGCGCCGGCCCCCGCGTCGCCGATCTCGCCCGCATCAGTGTCGGCGACCTCGTCGTCGCCCAGTACGGCCTCGCCCGCGCGCTGACGCTGAAAAAAATACCCGTCGCTGCCAACGGCGAGGCCGCCGCCGCGCCTGCGGCGACCGCGCCAACCGGCACGCCGCAGCGACGTGCGATCGTCGCCGACATCATCGCCATCGACGACAGGACCGGCCAGGCTACGCTGAAGGGGTTGGGCGGCGACGTCGTCGATGTCGTCTTCCGGAACCGCAAGGTGCTCGCCAGCGTCCGCATCGGCGACCGCGTCAGGGCCGAATACACCGACGCGGTGGCCGCATCGATTACGCCGGCCGGCCGGACGATTCCGCCGAAACGACAGGCCGCACCGTAGCGGGGCTCCGGCCGGCGGCGAACAGGTGCTGCCGCCCCCTCCCCCGCAACGACCTGCCCGGACGCAACAGCCTAGCGCTCGGGCTCGATGCGCCGACCCTTGCCCAAATCCGCCGGCCGCCGCCGCATCTCCGGCGGGGTCAAGGCAGGCGGCGTACCGTGGATCGGCACTTGCAGATGCGGTGGCCGCGGCCGCTGCAGGACCGTGACGAAACGCGTCTGGAACGCGACCGGCGGCGCCGCCAGCAGCTGACGGCCGTCGGCATCGACAACCCAGGCTTCAAGGACGTGGCGCTGCACGCCGGCCGGGGCGACATCGCCGAAAAATTCCGGCGGGATCATCATGTCCGTCCCGGTGTAGCGGCCGGGGACGGAACGGCCGTCCAGGCGAAGGGAAAAGGCATGCCCCTTGGCGATCTGCAGCGGCGGATCGACGGCCACCCGCACCTCGAAGGTGGCGTGGTTGGCAGCGACGCTACCGTCCTCCTCGGGAAAAACGATCGCCAGCGAACGGTAGAGCGGCACTGGCGCCACCTCGGGCACCGCCGGTTCGCGGGCGGCAGGCACCACCGGCAGCGGCTCGATCACGGTGAGCGGACGCAGTTCGACCGCCCGTCCGCCGGGCAACGGCCGATCCGAATAGACCTTGCTACGACCGTCCCGGGATTCGTACACGGTCTGGGCGTGGGTGGCCGGCAGCAGCAGAGCGGGCAGCAGCAGTAGCGGCAACAGCGGAACGGTTTTCATCGCGAATCTCCGGACGGGCAGGCAGCGCCTGTCACGCAGTGAACGCCGACGGCGGCGACGCGGATGACCGCGGATGACCGCGGCCGACAGCGCGCCTACCAGTCGCAGCCGGCCGGGCAGACGTAGCGGGAAAGGGCCGGCACGTCCGGGATGAAAATGCCGCCGCGCCGCTTGACGATCAGCCCGTTCTTCTCGAGTTCGTTGAAGGCGCGGGACAGGTGCGAATCGCTGACGCCGAGGCGCGAGGCCAGCTTGTTGCGCGGCAGCGTGATGTTCAGCGACAGCGTGCCGTCCGGCGTGCACGGCGCCTTGTCGAACTGGCAGACGAGGTAGCAGACGAGGCGCGCGGCGGCGCCCTTGGTACAGAAGGTGACGACGTCCTTCTGCAGGTAGTCGGTCCGTTCGGCAAGGACGCCCATCAGGCGGCGCGCGAACGGCGGCGAAGCGTGCAGCCATTCGTCGATGGTCGCCTCGGGCAGGCGCAGCACGGCGGCCGGCGTGATGGTGCGCGCCGCGTACAGGCAGCGGCCGCCGCTGAACAGGGTCTCCTCGGCCAGCATGCCGCCGGAGCGAACGAATTCGACGATTTTTTCGCCGCCTTCAGGCGCACTCACCACCAGTTCGACGGTGCCGTGGGCAACGAGGAAGAGGCCGGGACTGGCCGTGCCGGCATCGAGGAAGACCGTGTCGGCAGGGAGCAGCAGCTGGTTCTCGCGACAGCGCAATGCCGGCTCGAACAGGGCCGGCTGCGGCAGGTTGCGCAGCAGCCGGCAGCCGTAGAGCAGGCTGATGTCGGTTTCGCTGAAAGCCATGAGGCGACAAGGCTCCGAAACGGTTTCCCGAAAAAAAGGCCCGGCGGACGCTACCGGCCGGGCCCCGGGGTGCCGCCGGTCAGATGCGTTCGAAGACGGTGGCGATACCCTGGCCGCCGCCGATGCACATCGTCACCAGCGCGTACTTGCCGCCGGTGCGCTGCAGCTCGTAGAGGGCCTTGGTGGCGATGAAGGCGCCCGAGCAGCCGACCGGGTGGCCGAGGGCGATGGCACCGCCGTTCGGGTTGGTCTTCACCGGGTCGAGGCCGAGGCCCTTGGCGACGGCGATCGCCTGCGCGGCAAAGGCTTCGTTCGACTCGATCACGTCGATCTGGTCAAGCGACAGGCCTGCACGCTTCAGTGCCAGCTTCGAGGCCGGGATCGGCCCCTCGCCCATGACGTCGTTCGGCACGCCGGCGACGGCATACGAAACGAGGCGGGCGATCGGCTTCTGGCCGGCCTTGGCCGCGGCATCGGCAGCGGCCAGCACGAAGAAGGCGGCGCCGTCGTTGATACCGGACGCGTTGCCGGCGGTGACCGAACCGTCCTTCTTGAAGGCCGGCTTCATCTTCGCCAGCGACTCCATCGTCGTACCGGCCTTCGGATGCTCGTCGGTATCGAACACCACTTCGCCCTTGCGGGTCTGCTTGACGATCGGCACGATCTGCGACTTGAAGCGACCCTCGGCGATGGCCGCCGCGGCACGGCGCTGCGATTCGACGGCAAAGGCGTCCTGCTCCTCGCGCGAAATGTTCCACTTGGTCGCCAGGTTCTCGGCGGTGATGCCCATGTGGCCGACGCCGAACGGGTCGGTCAGCACGGCGACCATCATGTCGATCGCCTTGGCGTCGCCCATGCGCGCGCCGGAGCGCAACTGCGGCAGCATGTAGCCGCCGCGCGACATAACCTCGACGCCGCCGCCGATGCCGTACTCGCAGTCGCCGAGCATGATCTGCTGGGCGGTGGTGACGATGCCCTGCAGGCCCGACGAACACAGGCGGTTCACCTGCATGGCGACGGAATCCATCGGCAGGCCGGCCTGGATCGAGGCGACGCGCGGCACGTAGGCATAGCGCGAGTCGGTCGGAATGCAGTTACCGACGGTGACGTAGTTGATCTGCTGGGGATCGACGCCGGAACGGACGACGGCTTCCTTCATCACGGTGCCGGCGAGTTCGGCCGGTTCGATATCGGACAGGGAACCGCCGAAGGCACCGATGGCGGAACGGACTGCGCTGAGGACAACGACTTCTTTGCTCATTTTTATAACCTCTCCAATCAACTACGGGATTTCATCAACCGCCCACCAGACTGGCAAGCCCCAACAAGAGCAACAACAGCAACCACAGCACGATAGCACGCCAGACCAAGCCGACGGCACTCTGCATGAAATCGACGTCGGCCTCGTCGCCGGTACCGAGTTCGGCCCGGTCGGCGACCTCGCCGCTCTCGACCACCGGCATGCCCAGGCGGACGCCGAGCGCGCCGGCACCGGTGGCGAGCACGATGCCGAGGCCGTCGTCGGGCCATTTTTCGGCCTGCGTGCGCCAGCAATAGACAGCATCCTCGAAGTCGCCGACGACGGCGAAGGCGGCGGCGGTCGCCCGTAGCGGCAGCCAGTCGATGACGTCGAAGGCGCGGCGCGCGAACTGCCCGAAGCGGCCGAGCACGGGGTCGTCCGGCCGGCGCGACCAGTGTTCGGCAAAGACGGCGGCAGCCCGGTAAAGGACGGCACCGCAGGGACCGGGCAGAAGCACGAACCAGAGCAGGACGCCGAAGACATGGCGATGCGAGTCGACCAGCGCCTGCTCGATCGACAGGCGGGCGATGTCGCCCGAAGCCAGGCCATCGGCGGAGCGGCCGCGCCATTCGCCGAGCAGCATCCGCGCGCGCGGCAGATCATCCATGCGCAAGGCCAGCTGGATATCGGTGTAGTAATGGCTGAACTGGCGGAACCCCATCGTCAGGTAGAGGATGAGAACGTTCCAGGCGACCGCCAGCAACGGGTTCAAGGCATAGAGGGCGGAGAAGACAATGCCGGCGACCAGCACCAGCCCGCCGACCCCAATGCACCAGGCGAGGATGCCGTGCCGGCTCTCGCCGGCGTTGAACAGCCCGTCCAGGGTATCCGCCAGACGCGACAGCGGTCCGAATACGGCCTGACGATAGGGGAGCGGCCTGGCCTGCTCGATGAGCAGCGCGAAGATCAGGGAAACAAGACTCAAGGGAATCCGGCGCGGAAGCTGCGCGTTGTTGTCTTCAGCGTTGAAGATAACACAATTCCGCCGACATCCCGGCCTTTTCGGATCGCGGAAAAGTGGCCGCCGGCCTTAGCTGGCGGGCGACTCGGAAAAGCGCCGGTAGAGGGAAACGATCATGCCGGCGGTGGCCCCCCAGATGAAATGCCCGTCGTAAGGCATCGCGTAGTAGCGACGCTGCCGGCCGCGCCAGAAAATTTCGTGCTGGCGGTGATTGGCCGGATCGAAGAGGAAGGCGAGGGGCACCTCGAAGACCTCGGCAACCTCGAAGGGATCGGGGCGCAACGAGAACGGCGGCGTCACGAAGGCGACCACCGGCGAGACGGCGAAACCGGTGCTGGTACGGTAGTCCGGCAGGTAACCGACGATTTCGACGTGCCGGGGGGCCAGACCGACCTCCTCCTCGGCCTCGCGCAGCGCCGCATGCACGATGGACGGATCTTCCGGCTCGATGCGCCCGCCCGGGAAACTGACCTGCCCGGCATGATCGCGCAGATGCGCGGTACGCTGCGTCAGCAGCAGCGTCGGTCCGGCGTCGCGGAGAACGATCGGCACGAGCACGGCCGCCGGCGTCAGCGTTTCCTCGCCGAGGCCGTCCTCAAGCACGGCGCCGGGCAGCCCCGGCTGCTGCGCCAGGCTGGCACGCAGGCGCGCCAGGTCGAGAGCGCTCATTGCACGCGCGCGACGCCCTCTTCCTCGATCTCGGCGTGCACGGAGCGGAGGGCGTCCTGGAGGGTTTCTTCGGACAGCTGGTTGACGGTCGTGGCGACCAGGTCGGCCGACTCGACGGCGGCGAGCGGCAAGCGCTTGCTGTCGAGGCTGGCGATAAGAGCCGCGGCCGCGCCGGCAATGCGCAGGAGCAACTCGCGCTCGCCCATCAACAGTTCGACTTCGCGGCGCAGCATGGTAATTTCCTGATCGCGGTGCGGCATCTTCGCCTCCTCAGTATCGCTTCTTCAGAATCATCGTCGAACCGTCGTTGCGGATTTCCATCCGCGACAGAAAGCTCATGCCCAGCAAGGCTACCGGCAGGTCGGCTTCGTGCACGATGCCATCAACGCCATGGACGACGATGTCGCCGATGCGCACCATGTCCAGGCGCACCTTCCACACCCGGCCGGGACCGTTCGCCGTCTGGGCGAAACCGGGCTGGCCCTTGCGCCAGTCGAGGCCGATGCGTGCGGCGTCGTCGGCGCCGAGCGAAACCATGGTGGCACCGGTATCGACCAGGAAACGGACAGGCTGGCCGTTGATCGCCCCTTGTGCGACGAAGTGGCCGCGCGCGTCGGCGGCCAGAGCCGCTTCCTGCGCGCCGCCGGCAGACGGCTGCGAAACGACGCTCTGCCCCATGCGCAGCACCCGCTTCCGCCCGTCCACGTGGAGAGTTACGGTTTCCCCGTCGATGGCCGTGACGCGCACGCCTTCGGCGGTTGTCTGGCCGACGGCGACGATGCGCGACGCGCCGCCGTCGATGACGAGCAAGGCTCGCCCCGGAAAGATGCCGGCGACGCCGACCTCGGCCGCCAGCAACGGCATCGATAGCCAGAGCGGGGCCAGGGCCATAAAATACCCGACCCTCTTCCTGTCCGACGCCATGAAACCGGTTGCCATATTCCGCCACGCTCCCGTCGAAGGTCCAGGCTATTTTGCCACATTCCTCGAAGCCCACGGGATCCCGTGGCAGCTCGTCGCCATCGATGCCGGCGCGGCCGTTCCCGCCGCCCCTTCGGCATTCGCAGGCCTCGCCTTCATGGGCGGGCCGATGAGTGTCAACGACCCGCTGCCGTGGGTGGAAGCGGAGTGCGCACTGATCCGGAACGCTGTCGATCAGGACATTCCGGTCGTCGGCCACTGCCTCGGCGGACAACTGATGGCGAAAGCTCTCGGCGGCGCGGTGACGCGCAATCCGGTCAAGGAAATCGGCTGGGGCGAGGCGCTCGTCGAGGATATCCCCGAGGCGTCGCACTGGCTCGGCGACTACGCCGGCAAGGCGACGGTGTTCCAGTGGCACGGCGAAACCTTCTCGATTCCGCCCGGCGCCGTGCGCCTGATGCGCAACGAATGGTGCGCCAGCCAGATGTTTGTCCGCGGACCGCATCTGGCGATGCAGTGCCACGTCGAGATGACGCCGGAGATGATCGCGGCGTGGTGCGAAGGCTGGGAGGACGAGGTGCGCGGCCTGCCGGCGCTGCCGCCGCCGGTGCAGACGCCGTCGCAGATGCAGGCGGAAACGGCGTGGCGGCTGCCGGCGATGCGCGAGCTGGCGAACCGCCTCTACGCGAACTGGATCCGGGGGCTGCGGCGCGACTGAGGCGCGCCGGCCGGCCGGCGGACGCGACGCTCAGTCGCGGAAGTTGCCGTACTTGATCGGAAAGTCGGTGATCGTCTTGGTGACCAACGCGATCGCCGCCTGCAGATCGTCGCGCTTGGCGCCGGTGACGCGCACCGCATCGCCCTGAATGGCGGCCTGCACCTTCAGCTTCGAATCCTTGATCATCTTGACGATTTTCTTGGCCAGCTCGGACTCGATGCCGATCTTGATCTTCAGCTCCTGCTTGACCTTGTTGCCGGAGATCTTCTGCACGGCCTGATGGTCGAGGCGCTTGACGCTTTCCTTCTCCTTCTTCTCCATCGCCGGGAAGAGGATGTCCTTGATCTGGTCGAGCTGGAAATCGGAGTCGCCGAACAGCGTGATCACCTTCTCCTTCTCGTTCAGCTCGACCTTCGCCGAGGTGCCCTTGAAGTCGTAGCGGGCATCGATCTGGCGGCTGACGACATCGATCGCGTTCTTCAACGCGACCATGTCGGCTTCGGAAGAGAAATCGAACGACGGCATGGCAGGGCTCCGGATCAGCCGAAGTGGCAGACGTAGTGGTAAGGCTCGTCGCAGGCGATCTCGAACGACGAGTTGCCGGGCACGTCGAAGGACTGGCCTTCACCGTAGGTCTTCCACTCGCTCTCGCCCTTGAGCTTGACGCGGCACGAACCGCCGACGCCCTCCATCACTTCCGGCGCGCCGGTGTTGAAGACGAGCGACGACGGCAGGATGATGCCGACGGTCTTCTTCGTGCCATCAGCAAACTGGACGGTGTGGCTGACGCACTTGCCGTCGAAATAGACGTTGGCCTTCTTGACCACGGAAACGCTATCGAACTGTTGAGCTTGCGACATTCTCAGATTCCCCAAATTTTCTGGATGACTGTCTTGGCGATGAAACCGAACATGCCGAAGGCGAGGACGAAGAACAGCACCATGGTGCCGGTCTTGCCCGCCTTCGACTTCCAGGCGATCTCGCCGATGATGAAGAGCATGAACAGCATGAAGGCGCCGACCCCGAAGGTGACGCCGAACTCGGCAACCTGTTCCTCGGTGAGTCCGAACAGCGTGCCGCCCATGCCTTACGCCTTCTTCTTCGCCGCCAGATTGGCGGCGATGCGCATGCGCAGCGCGTTCAGCTTGATGAAGCCGGCCGCATCCTTCTGGTCGTAGGCACCGGCATCGTCCTCGAAGGTGGCGATGGTCGGGTCGAACAGCGAATCGGTTTTCGAATCGCGGCCGGTGACGATGACGTTGCCCTTGTAGAGCTTGACGCGCACCCAACCGTTGACCACCTGTTGCGTATGGTCGATCAGGGCCTGCAACGCGCGGCGCTCCGGGCTCCACCAGTAGCCGTTGTAGACCAGACTGGCGTAGCGCGGCATCAGATCGTCCTTGAGATGGGCGACTTCGCGGTCGAGGGTGATCGATTCGATGGCACGGTGGGCGCGCAGCAGGATGGTACCGCCCGGGGTTTCGTAGCAGCCGCGCGACTTCATGCCGACGTAGCGGTTCTCGACCAGGTCGAGGCGACCGATGCCATGCTTGCCGCCAAGCTGGTTCAGCATGGCCAGCAGTTCGTGCGCCGGCATGCGCTTGCCGTTGATCGAGACCAGGTCGCCCTGCTCGAATTCGAGGTCGAGGTATTCGGCGGCATCCGGCGCCTTCTCCGGCGACACCGTCCAGCGCCACATCGACTCCTCAGCCTCGGCCGACGGGTCTTCGAGGTGACGGCCTTCGTAGCTGATGTGCAGCAGGTTGGCGTCCATCGAATAGGGTGAACCACCCTGCTTGTGCTTCATGTCGACCGGGATGCCATGCTTCTCGGCGTAAGCCATCAGCTTCTCGCGCGAGAGCAGGTCCCACTCGCGCCACGGGGCGATGATCTTGATGCCGGGCTTCAGCGCGTAGGCGCCGAGCTCGAAGCGCACCTGGTCGTTGCCCTTGCCGGTGGCGCCGTGCGAGATCGCATCGGCGTTGGTCAGGTTGGTGATCTCGATCAGGCGCTTGGCGATCAGCGGCCGGGCAATCGAGGTACCGAGCAGGTACTCGCCTTCATAGACGGTGTTGCAGCGGAACATCGGGAAGACGAAGTCGCGCACGAATTCCTCGCGCAGGTCGTCGATGAAGATGTTCTCCGGCTTGATGCCGAACTGCAGCGCCTTGGCGCGTGCCGGCTCCAGCTCTTCGCCCTGGCCGAGATCGGCGGTGAAGGTCACCACTTCGCACTGGTAGGTGTCCTGCAGCCACTTGAGGATGACCGAGGTGTCGAGGCCGCCCGAGTAGGCGAGTACTGCGCGCTTGATGTCGCTCATGATCTTTCCCTACGGATGATTAACTGTTGACGCGGCCGAGGAGCAGGTACTCCATCAGCGCCTTCTGTACGTGCAGGCGATTTTCGGCCTCGTCCCAGACCACGCTCTGCGGACCGTCGATCACTTCGGCGGAAACTTCCTCGCCGCGGTGCGCCGGCAGACAGTGCATGAACACCGCATCCTTGCCCGCCGCACGCATCATGTCGGCGTCGACCTGCCAGTCGGCAAAATCGCGCATGCGCTCGTCGTTCTCGGCCTCGAAGCCCATCGAGGTCCACACGTCGGTGGTGACGAGG
This sequence comes from Rhodocyclaceae bacterium, assembly GCA_024710925.1. Lineage (GTDB taxonomy): Bacteria > Pseudomonadota > Gammaproteobacteria > Burkholderiales > Rhodocyclaceae > Proximibacter. The sequence continues at coordinate 24,377 of JANJTW010000009.1, forward strand.
TCGGCGCCCTTGACGGCAGCCATCGGATCGGCGAACTGCTCGAAGTGATCGGTGCCGTAGAGGCCGGCGCGCTCGGGTTCCACCTCGTAACCCGGCGGCGTCGACACGTGCACGTTGAAATCGAGGATTTCGGCGGCCTGCAGCCAGGTGTTGCAGACATTGTTCGAGTCGCCGATCCAGGCAACGGTCTTGCCCTGGATCGGACCGCGGTGCTCGATGAAGGTGAAGATGTCGGCCATGATCTGGCACGGGTGGTATTCGTTGGTCAGGCCGTTGATCACCGGCACGCGCGAGTTGGCGGCAAAGCGCTCGATGATCTCCTGCTCGAAGGTGCGGATCATGACCAGATCGCTCATGCGCGAGATGACCTGCGCCGCGTCCTCGACCGGCTCGCCGCGGCCGAGCTGCGAGTCGCGCGTGTTGAGGTAGATCGCCGAGCCGCCCAGCTGGTGCATGCCGGCCTCGAACGACAGGCGCGTGCGCGTGCTCGCCTTTTCGAAGATCATCACCAGCGTGCGGTCGGTCAGCGGCCAGTACTGCTGGTAGGACTTGAACATTTCCTTGATCCGGCGCGAGCGGTCGAACAGGTAGTCGTACTCCTCGCGCGTCAGATCCTTGAACTGCAGGTAGTGCTTCACGCCGGCCATGGCCGTCTCCTTACGCCGTCAGGAAGGCGCGGACCAGCGCCGACAGGCGTTCGACCAGCTCCTTCGCCTCGGCGTCGCTCATCACCAGCGCCGGCAGCAGGCGCACCACCTTGTCGGCGGTGACGTTGATCAGCAGGCCGGCAGCGAGCGCGCGGGTCACCAGCTCGCCGCACGGACGGTCGAGCTCGATGCCGATCATCAGCCCCTGGCCGCGGATATCGACGACGCCGGACACATCAGCCAGCGAGGCCTGCAAATCCGCGCGGATCGCCGCGCCGAGCGCGTCGGCGCACGCCATCAGGCCGTCCCGCTCGATCGTCGCCAGCGTCGTCAGCGCCGCTGTGCAGGCGAGCGGATTGCCGCCGAAGGTCGAACCGTGGTTGCCCGGCCCGAACAGGCCGGCGGCCTTGCCGGCCGTCAGGCAGGCACCGATCGGCACGCCCGCGCCGAGTCCTTTCGCCAGCGTCATGACGTCCGGCAGCACGTCGGCAGGCTGGCAGCCGAACCACGTGCCGGTACGCGCCATGCCGCACTGCACCTCGTCGCAGATCAGCAACCAGCCCTTTTCGTCGCACAGCTGACGCAAACCGCGCTGGAACTCGACCGAGGCGATGTTGATGCCGCCCTCGCCCTGCACCATCTCCAGCATCACGGCGACGACGTTGTGGTTGTGCTCGGCAACCGCGCGGATGGCGTCGAGGTCGTTGTACGGCACGCGCACGAAACCGGAGACGAGCGGCTCGAAACCGGCCTGCGCCTTGCGGTTGCCGGTTGCCGACAAGGTAGCCAGCGTCCGGCCGTGGAAGGCTTTTTCCATGACGATGATCGCCGGACTGTCCACGCCTTGCTGATGGCCGTAGAAGCGGGCGAGCTTGATCGCCGCCTCGTTCGCCTCGCAGCCGGAATTGCACAGGAAGACTTCGGACATGCCGGACAGCGCGCACAGGCGGTCGGCAAGCTGCTCCTGCTCGCGAATACCGTAGAGGTTCGACACATGCAGCAGGCGAGCGGCCTGCTCGGTGATCGACCGGACCAGCGCCGGATGGTTGTGCCCCAGCGTATTCACGGCGATTCCGGAAAGCGCATCGAGGTAGGTCTTGCCGTTGACGTCGGTGACGCGGCACCCCTCGCCGTGACTGAAAGTTACGGGGAGACGTGCGTAGGTATTCATCAAATGCGACATAATGAGCCTGCCTTCCAATAGGCCTCCGGACCGCCGCCCATGCCCCCCTTCCTGCCGGAAAAAGGAACGGACCGGAGCGGCCGGCATATTCTTCAGAGGCCAGAAACTGAAACGGCGGCTGGCGCCGCCGGGTCACTGGGCACGGCAGGAAGTCCGCCACGCCTTTGTTGCAAGGGGTGGAATGTTAAGGGAAAAATAGCGCCTTGTATATATACGGCGGGGCGCCGGGAGCATGGATGCGAATCGCGGTATTCAACCAGAAAGGCGGCGTCGGCAAGACCACGACGGCGCTCAACCTGGCGGCGGCAGTCAGCCGCAACGGCGGCACGCCGCTGCTTCTCGACCTCGATCCGCAGTGCCACCTCTCGGGAGTCTTCGGCGCGCCGCCGCAGGACTCGCAAAAAAGCCTGTTCGCCTTCTACCAGGATCTGAAAACGCTGGACCAGATCGAGCTCGAATGGTCCGGACTGGGGTCGCTGATTCCCTCACACCAGCAACTGATCAAGGTTGACTCGATCTTCGGCAAGGGTCCGGCGATCCTCAACAAGCTGCGCGTCGGACTGGACGCCCTCGAACAGCGCCAGCCCGGACGCACCCTCCTCATGGATTGCTGCCCCTACGTCGGCGTCCTGTCGCTGAACGCCCTGTTCGCCTGCGACCACCTGCTCATCCCGGTATCAACCGACTACCTGTCGCTGAAGGCAGCAGAACAGATGACGCGCACGCTGGAAATCCTGGAGCCGGTGCTGAAACGCCGCATCAGCCGGCGCTACGTCCTTACGCGCTACGACCGGCGCCGCCGGATGAGCCAGGACGTGCGCGACCGACTGACCGAATGCTACGGAATGGAGGTGTGCGAAACGGTAATCGGCGAGAATGTCGCGGTCGCCGAAAGCCCGTCGCTGCAACGCGACGTCTTCTCGCACAGCGAAACCAGCAGCGGCGCCCGCGATTACCGGGCCCTCTACGGCGAACTGCGGGAACAGGGGTTTTTCTGACCCGGCTCAGTGCCCGGAAATCAGGTCGACGACATCCTCGTAGCTGACCGGAGCGCTCCGCCCGCCACCGGAAGCGACGTTACGCGTCTCCAAGATCTCGCACCCCATGTACATCTGCCGCAGCTTGCGCTCCGCCTCCGGTTCGTCGCGGCCGAAAATCATCAGGTTGTCGACGACCGCGCCGGATTTCGTCCGGATGCGGAAGCCATACTTCATGCTCATGGGCGCATGCATAAACCCTCCATCCATCAAAAGGATAGAGAAAGTATATGCAGTCATTTCTCGATGTGCAACGCAGGATATTGATTCAACTGGATAGCACCCGGCCAACACCCCGGAAATGCCGATTAGATCAGCGCGCCGACAGGCTTTCTGATAAAATCCCGGCGTTCGAAGAACACCAAGCGCGCGAGCGCCACGACAATAATTCAAGGCTCCGCCGCCGAGACATGACCGATCCGATCAGCAACACCTTCATCATCGTCGGACTCACCCAGGACGGTAAGAAGTTTCGCCCGAGCGACTGGGCCGAACGCCTTTGCGGCGTGATGTCGGCCTTCGGCGCGGAAAAGAAGATGAAATACTCGCCCTACGTCGGCCCCGGCGACTACAACGGCGACAAAGCCGTGTTCGTCGACGGAAGGCTTGAGGAAGTCGAACCGATGGCCTACCGCTTCCTGCTCAATTTTGCCGGCGACAACAATCTGCAGATCATCTCCGGCGTCTGCCCGATCGAACCGAAGCACTGACCCCGCCGCAAGACACGACCGGTAACGAGCAAACAAAAGGCTCTGTTCGCATCGGCTGATGATGGCTCACGCCCTGAGCCTGCGGAAGCTGACACTGGACTCCTGTATGGACCGAACAGGAGACGGCGATGCGAACGCGAGAATTGCAGAAATGGGTACGGCTGGTCGGCTGCTTAAGCCGGGAAGAGCGTAGGGCACTCAGGGCTGAGATGGCGGCATTGGATGCCGTCGATGCGGGGCTTCAGGCAATCGAGGCGCAAGCGCCACAGCGATGTCCGCACTGCGCAGCCACACACGTGGTTCGCAATGGCCATTCCAATGGTTTGCAACGATACCGCTGCCACGACTGCAGGAAGAGCTTCAACGCCCTGACCGGGACAGCGCTGGCCCGACTGCATCAACGGGGAAAGTGGCTGAATCAATCCGCCGCCTTGGCCGAGGGACGGACTTTGCGGCAAGTGGCCCGACAGCTCAATATTGCCTTGAGCACAGCCCATCGCTGGCGTCACCGCTTCCTGCGTCAGCCCGGCATGGAACGTGTCGCCGCCTTGCGCGGCATTGCCGAGGCCGATGAAACCTATTTTCTGCACTCCCGCAAAGGGCAGCGGCGATTGAATCGCCCGGCGCGCCACCGGGGTGGCAAAGCCAGTACCCGTGGCCTGGCGCCGGATCTTGTGCCGGTCCTGGTCGCCCGTGATCGCTCCGGACAAACGGCCAACCTCATTCTTTCCTCGACCCGGGCCGCCGACATGGCCTGTGCCTTACGTCCGCTCCTGCCCACCGATACGGTTCTTTGCACCGATGGCAGCAGCGCCCTGGCGGCTGCCGCGCGCTCGCTGGGCGTCGAGCACCACGCCATCAATGTCGCTGCGGGCTGTCGGGTGCGAGGTGCCTGGCACATCCAGAACGTCAATGCCTTCGATAGCCGACTCAAGCTTTGG
>JANJTW010000066.1 GCA_024710925.1 Rhodocyclaceae bacterium
CGATACGCTAAGGCGCCTGCAGACGGTGTCCGACAACGTGCTCGAAGCGATCGTCACGATCGATGCCGGCGGCAGCATCACGTCCTGCAACCGGACCGTCGAGGATCTCTTCGGCTGGTCGGCGGACGAACTCGTCGGCCGCAACGTCGCCACCCTGTGCCCGGAGCCGTACCGCAGCGAGCACGACGGATACATCCGCAACTACGTCGGTGGCGGACCGCCGAAGATCATCGGAATCGCACGGGAAGTGGCGGCGCAACGCCGGGACGGTTCGGTTTTCCCCGCCGAGATCCGCGTCAGCGAAGTCCGCCTGGAGCAGCGCCGGATGTTCATCGGCGTCATCCGCGACATCAGCGAACGCCACCGCGCAGAGTCCACCCTCCGCGAAAACGCCGAGCGCCTCCAGCGCTACTTCGACCGGACCGAGGCGGAGAATGCGCTGGCCATGTCGCTCATCGAGCGCCAGCTGATGCGCAAGGATCTCGAAGACGCTTCGCTGGCCTACTGGCTGTCGCCGGCACAGGATTTCAGCGGCGACGTGCTGGCGGCGGCGCGCGCACCGGACGGCCGGCTCTACGCACTGCTCGCAGACGCGACCGGGCACGGACTGGCGGCAGCGATCAGCACGCTGCCGCTGCTTACGCTGTTCTATCGCCTGGTCCCCGACGGCGTTCCGCTCCCCGAGATGATTGCCGACATCAACCAGCAGTTGCGCGACGCCATGCCGGTCGGGCATTTCGTCGGCGCCACGCTGGTCTGTCTGGACCAGGCGCAGCGGCGGGGGGAGATCTGGATCGGCGGCATGCCGGACGCGTACCTCGTCGGCGAAGCCGGGGTAGCGCAGCAGACGTTCGCATCGCGCGAACTGCCGCTCGGCATCGTCGACAGCGACCAGGTCGATTGTCGCCCGGAATCGTTCGCGTGGGAGAGCGCGACACAGCTGGTCCTGTGCTCGGACGGCTTGCTCGAAGCGGAAGCGCCGGGCGGCGCGCACTTCGGCCGGGGGCGGCTGCTGGCTGCGCTCGCCGGTGCGCCGCCGGAGCATCGCCGCGATGCCGTTCAGGAAGCCCTGCTGGCGCATCTCGATACCGCTCCGGCCCAGGATGACGTCTCGTTGCTGGTGCTCGACTGCCCGATCTGAAAACGCGCAGTCAAAAAGAAAAAAGCCAGGCTGTAGCCTGGCTTTTTCGTCGGATGCCGCAGGATCAGGCGGCTTCGCTGGCCTCGGCAGACGCCTCGACCGGCTCCGGGCGATCCAGCAGCTCGACATAGGCCATCGGCGCGTTATCGCCGACGCGGAAGCCGCACTTCAGGATGCGCAGATAGCCGCCGTTGCGGTTGGCGAAGCGCGGGCCGAGTTCATCGAACAGCTTGACGACGACGTCGCGGTCGCGCAGGCGGTCGAACGCCAGACGGCGATTGGCCAGCGACGGCTTCTTGCCGAGGGTGATCAGCGGCTCGACGACACGGCGCAGTTCCTTGGCCTTGGGCAGCGTCGTCTTGATCGCTTCGTGCGTGAGCAGCGAAACGCTCATGTTGCGAAGCATGGCCAGACGATGGCTGCTGGTACGATTGAGTTTGCGAAGTCCCAAACGGTGACGCATTTTGTGTTCCTCTCTGTTTCAGTCCCGCCGGGATTACTTCTCGAGACCGGCCGGCGGCCAGTTTTCGAGCTTCATGCCCAGGGTCAGGCCGCGCGCGGCCAGAACTTCCTTGATTTCGTTGAGCGACTTGCGGCCGAGATTCGGCGTCTTCAGCAGCTCGTTCTCGGTACGCTGGATCAGGTCGCCGATGTAGTAGATGTTCTCGGCCTTCAGGCAGTTCGCCGAACGCACCGTCAGTTCGAGGTCGTCGACCGGGCGGAGCAGGATCGGGTCGACCTGGATCGACTTCTGCTGCTCGACCGGGACCGAGGTGCCCTCGAGGTCAGCGAACACCGAAAGCTGGTCGATCAGCATGCGGGCCGCGGTACGGATCGCATCCTCCGGCTCGACGACGCCATTCGTTTCGATATCGATGATCAGCTTGTCGAGGTCGGTACGCTGTTCGACGCGGGCGCTTTCGACGTTGTAGGCAACGCGGCGGACCGGGCTGAACGAGGCGTCGAGCACCAGCTTGCCGATGCTCTTGCTGTCGCCGAGGTTGCGCACGTTACCGGGAACGTAGCCGCGCCCCTTCTCGACCTTGATCTCCATCGCCAGCTTGCCGCCGGCGGACAGATGCGCAATGACGTGATCCGGATTGATGATCTCGACGTCGTGCGAAGTCTCGATGTCGGCGGCGCGAACGACGCCCTCGCCGTCCTTCTTCAGCTGGAGGGTGACGCTGTCGCGGCCGTGCAGCTTGAAGACGACGCCCTTCAGGTTGAGCAGGATGTCGACGATGTCTTCCTGCACGCCGTCCAGGGTCGAGTACTCGTGCAGGACGCCGTCGATCGACACTTCGGTCGCGGCGTAACCCTGCATCGACGAGAGCAGGATGCGACGCAGCGCATTGCCCAGGGTGTGACCGTAGCCGCGTTCGAACGGCTCCATCACGACCTTGGCCTGCACCGGCGAGACGCTCTGCACGTCGATGATGCGGGGTTTCAGAAGTCCAGTTTGCATGTGCTGTCCTTTGCCTTTCTTGGGGCGGCGAGTCTGCTGTTACTTCGAATACAGTTCGACGACGAGGCTTTCGTTGATCGTCGACGGCAGTTCGCTGCGCTGCGGGCGGGCCTTGAACGTACCCTTGCCGTTCTTGACGTCGACCTCAAGCCACTCGGGGAAGCCGCGGGCTTCGGCCGCTTCCATGGCCGCCTTGACGCGGAGCTGGCCCCGGGTCTTCTCGGCGAGTTCGACGACGTCACCCGGACGGCAGACGTACGAAGGAATGTTCACGCGCTTGCCGTTGACCAGCACGCCGTTGTGGCGGACCACCTGACGCGACTCGGAACGCGACGCACCGAAGCCCATGCGATAGGCGACGGCGTCGAGACGCGACTCGAGCAGCTGCAGCAGGTTTTCGCCGGTCTGGCCCTTGCGGCGCTCGGCCTCGGCGAAGGTCTTGCGGAACTGGCCTTCGAGCACGCCGTAGATGCGGCGGATCTTCTGCTTCTCGCGCAGGTGCACACCGTAGTCGGACAGACGCTGACCGGACTTCTGGCCGTGCTGGCCGGGGGCATACGAACGGCGCTCGATGGCGCACTTGTCAGTAAAGCACTTCTCGCCCTTGAGGAAGAGCTTCTCCCCTTCGCGGCGGCACTGACGGCATTTCGGATCGAGATTGCGAGCCACTTTTCTTTCTCCTTAGATGCGGCGCTTTTTCGGCGGACGGCAGCCGTTGTGCGGCACCGGCGTGACATCGGTGATCGAGCTGATCTTGATGCCCAGCGCGTTGAGCGCACGAACGGACGACTC
>JANJTW010000108.1 GCA_024710925.1 Rhodocyclaceae bacterium
ACATTGATGACAAGATAATTCGCCGGGCGGTGGAGAATGGCGAGACCATCGGGGCGCTCACCGCGCGCTTCATCCGCCTGATGGACGAGGATGCGGCGGCGCTCGGCGTGCAGAAGCCCGACCACGAGCCGCGCGCCACGCAGTATGTGCCGCAGATGCTGGAACTGATCGGCCAGCTCGAACGCAATGGGCTGGCCTACCAGGCGACGGACGGCGACGTGAATTTTTCGGTGCGCAAGTTTCCGGGCTATGGCCGGCTGTCCGGCAAATCGCTCGACGATCTGCGCGCCGGCGAGCGCGTCGAGGTCGACTCGGCCAAGCACGATCCGCTCGACTTCGTGCTCTGGAAGCACGCCAAGGAGGGCGAGCCGTTCTGGACCTCGCCGTGGGGCAACGGTCGCCCGGGCTGGCACATCGAGTGCTCGGCGATGAGCTCGCAGCTGCTCGGCAAGCACTTCGACATCCACGGCGGCGGCCAGGACCTGCAGTTCCCGCACCACGAGAACGAGATCGCGCAGTCCGAGGGCGCGCACCGGTGCAGCTTCGTGAACTACTGGATGCACAACGGCTTCGTCCGTGTCGACGACGAGAAGATGTCGAAATCGCTCGGCAACTTCTTCACCATCCGCGAGGTGCTGAAGAAGTACGACGCCGAGGTGGTGCGCTTCTTCATCCTGCGCGCGCACTACCGCAGCCCGCTCAACTACTCCGATGCGCATCTCGACGATGCGCGGCACGCGCTGACGCGGCTGTACACGGCGCTGAAGGGCGATGCCGCGAGGGCCGTCGCCGTCGACTGGAACGAGGCGCACGCGCAACGCTTCCGCGCCGCGCTCGACGACGACTTCAACACGCCGGAGGCGATCGCCGTCCTCTTCGACCTGGCCAGCGAGGTGAACCGCAGCCAGTCGCCGGCGCTTGTCGCGCAGCTGCGAGCGCTCGGCGGCGTGCTCGGCCTGCTCGGCCGCGACCCGCAGGCCTTCCTGCAGGCGGCGCCGGCTGCCGAGGGCGACCTGACGCCGGCGCGCATCGAGGCGCTGATCGGCGAGCGCGCGGCGGCGAAGAAGGCGAAGGACTTCGCCACGGCCGACCGCATCCGCAAGGAACTCACCGAGGCCGGTGTCGTGCTGGAAGATTCGGCGCAGGGCACCACCTGGCGCCGCGCGTAGGCGCGGCGGCCGGGCTCAGGCGGCCGGTGCCGTCGGCGGCGGGATGCGGATGACCCGGTTCTTGCCGAGGCGCTTCGCCTCGTAGGTGCCGCTGTCGGCGCGGGCGACGAAGTCGCGCGGGCTTTCCCCGGGAACGTAGGTGGTGACGCCGATGCTTGCCGTGCAGCGGACGCTGTTGCCGGCGGCCGGACTGATCTCGCAGTTGGCGAACATCGTGCATAGCCGCTCGGCGGCGGCAACCGCTTCCTCCATGTCGGTTTCCGGCAGCAACACGACGAACTCCTCGCCGCCGTAGCGGAAGGCCTGGTCGCTGCGCCGCAGGCAGGCGACGATGCACTCGGCGAGGCGGATCAGCACCTGGTCGCCCTGGACGTGGCCCCAGGTGTCGTTGAACCGCTTGAAGTTGTCCACATCCATCACCATCAGCGCCAGCGAGTGCTGGTAACGCTGGCAGCGGTCCATCTCCTCGCCGAGGCGCTGCGCGAAGTGGCGGGCGTTGTAGAGGCCGGTCATGCCGTCGGTGATCGACAGCAGCCGGTAGCGTTCCTCGCTCCGGCGCAGGTTTTCCTCGGCCCGCTTCTGCTCGGTGATGTCCTGCAGCGTTTCGATGGCGCCGACCACCTCGCCGCGTGCGTTGCGCAACGGGGCGGCGGTGAAGTACAGCCAGCGGCCGCTGCTGCCGAAGGCCGGGAAAAAGTCCTGCGCCTCGTAGCCGCCCTCGACGATGCGTGAGCGGTGGATGCGCTTGTCGCCGTAGTAGCGGGCGAGCTGGCCGCTGCCGCCGTCGACGACGAGGTCGGCGAGGCAGGGCCGTTCGGTCGGGTAGAAGGCGCGCCACTGCTGGCTGGTGCCGATCACTTCCCGCGCCGGCACGCCGGTCAGCGCCGCGCAGGCGCGGTTCCAGTGCGTCACCCGGTGCGCCCGGTCGATGACGAAGGCGGCCACCGCCGAGCCGTCGACGATCTGCGCCAGCCGGCGCTCGCTTTCCTGGCGGCGTTCCTCGGCCTGCTTGCGTTCGCTGATGTCGATCAGCGTTTCGATGGCGCCGATGGTCCGGCCGCTGGCATCGCGCAGCGGCGCCGCGGCGAACTGCAGCCAGCGCGGCCCGCCCGGGAGGTCGGGGAAAAGGGATTCGACCTCGAAGACGCCGTCGAGGCTCGCCGACCGGCGGTAGTCGCTGCCGTAGTAGCGGGCGATCTCTGCCTCGTCGGCGCCGTCGAGGACGAGGTCGGCGAGCAGCGGGCGGTCTTCCTTGTACACATGCCGGGCGATGTCGCGGGCGCCGATGGCGTCGCTTGCCGAGCGGCCGAGCAGGATTTCGGTGGCCCGGTTCCAGTGCGTGATGGTGTGGTCGCGATCGATGACGAAAGTCGCCACCGAGCTGCCGTCGATGATCTGGCGGAGCAGCCCCTCGCTGGCGTGCAGCGCTTCCTGCGCGCGTTTCTGGGGGGTGATGTCCTGCAGGGTTTCGATGGCGCCGATGGTGCGGCCGCGGCCGTCGGTGATCGGTGCTGCGGTGAAATAGAGCCAGCGGCCACCGTCGCCGAAATTCGGGAAAAAATCCTCGGCCTCGTAGGTGCCGGCCAGCAGCGGCGAGCGGCGGCAGCGCTTGTCGCCGTAATAGCGGAGGACGGCGTCCTCGCTGCCGCCGTCGATGACCAGGTCGGCCATGCACGGACGCGCTTCTGGGTAGAAGGGGCGCCAGTGGCCATCGGTGCCGACGATGTCGGCGGCGGCAATGCCGGTCAGCGCGACGCAGGCGCGGTTCCAGTGGGTGACGCGGTGTGCGTGGTCGATGGCGAAGGTGGCAACCGAGCAGCCGTCGACGATCTGCGCCAGGCGGTGGCGGTCGTCGACGGCCTCCGCTTTCGGGCGCCGGCGGCGCGCCGGCGGCGCGACGAGCGCCGCCGCCTCTTCGGCCAGACGCTCCTGCCAGCAACCGTCTCCGTCGCGGACGAGGTAGGCGCCGACGCCGGCCTTGAGCAGGCGGACCGCCGCCTCGACGGAGTCGCCGCCGCTGATCGCCAGCGTCGGCGGCAGCGCGCCGGCAGCCAGTTCGCCATAGGCGACAAGCAGCCGTTCGCCGTCGTCGCCGCAGAGGACGACGAGGTCGGCCGTGCCGCCGTCGTCAAGGTGCCGGCGCAGGGCCGCGGCCGCGTCGAAAGCGCGGGGTGTGCCGGCGGCGAGCGTGCGCAGCGCCGTCCGGACGGTGGCGGAGAGGTCGGGGGAGAGGAGATCGAGCAGCAGCAGGTTCATGGCGGGGTCGTTGGCTTGCGCGGCGGCCGGCGGCATCTTGCCCGAAGCAGCGCGCTGCCGGCAACCGCGGCGGCAGCGCGGCGGTTTCCCGGCGTCAGCGGAGGACGCGGCCGCCGCTGCCGATCACCGTCAGGTCGACGTATTTCGAACCGCTGCGCTCGTTGGCGTTGAAGTTGACGCGATAGCCGCCGACGTCCATGTTGGCCATGCTTTCGAGCGTCTGAACGAGTTTTTCGCGGTTGAGGTCCTTGCCGCACTTGCGGATCGCTTCGACCAGCACCTTTGCGGTGACGTAGGCCTCGATGCCGTAGTACGAATAGCCGGTCTTCTTCTGCGCCTGCAGCAATCGCTGGTATTCGCGGACGACCGGCGTGGTGTCGTTGAAGGGGTAGGGCATCACCTGCGAGATGCCGATGCCGCGCGCGTCCTTGCCGAGTTCGTTGGCCAGCAGGTCGGCACCGACCGGCGACAGGGTCATGAACTGCGGGTTCTGGCCGATCTTGCGCATGGCCTTGACGAAGGCGGCGGTCGGCTTGAACAGTGTGACCATCACCACCGCCTGCGGGTTGGCCTTGGCGATCGCCTTGACCGCCGCATCGACGTCGAGCGAGTTGCGCTCGACCGTTCCGACCGCCGACGGCGTCACGTTGTGCTTCTTCAGCGCCGCGGTGACGCCTTCGAGACCGGACAGGCCGAAGCCGTCGTTCTGGTAGAAGACGGCGATGTTGGTCAGGCCGAGCGAGACCAGCTGGTTGATGATGGCGTCGGTTTCGTCCGCGTAGCTGGCGCGGACGTTGAACATGTAGCGGTTGTTCGGGTTCTCGCGCGGCGACTGGCGGATCGTGCCGGCGCCGGAGATGGTGCCGACCAGCGGCACCCTGGCCGGGCCGAAGACGTCGTTCATGGCCTGCGTCGTCGGGCTGGAGCCGTAGTACTGGAGGAGGGCGAAGACCTTGTGCTCGTCGATCAGCTTCTTCGTGTTGGCGACCGTGCGCTCGGTTTCGTAGCCGTCGTCGAGGGCGACCAGTTCGAGCTTGCGGCCGTTTACGCCGCCGGTCCGGTTGAGGTGGCCGAAGTAGGCGGCGATCGCCTCCTTCATCTCCTGGCCGTAGGCGCCGTTCGGGCCGCTGAAGGGGGACGACATGCCGATGCTCACCGTGCTGTCGGTCACGCCGACCTCGGCGGCGGCGGCCGCCGCCAGTCCGAGCCAGCCCATCAGCGCAAGCAGCGCGATCTTGCGGATCAAGCCCATGTCAACATCTCCTCTCCCGGCATCCCATGTCTTGTAGGTACAGCATGTCCAGATTGCGAGCATGGCTGCGCAAGCTGACACGGCACTTACAAGACGACCGGCGCGCCGGGAGCGGAGACGTTCGTCAGCCGGCGTTGAAGAAGTCGCGGACGCGGTCCATCCAGGACTTGGCGCGCGGGTTGTGCTTGCCGCCGTTGCGGTTGCTGATCTCCTCCAGTTCGCGCAGGAGTTCGCGTTGCCGCTCGGTCAGATTCACCGGTGTCTCGACCGCGACGTGGCAGAGCAGGTCGCCGTGCGTGCTGCTGCGCACGCCCTTGATGCCCTTGCCGCGCAGGCGGAAGACCTTGCCGCTCTGCGTTTCCGGCGGAATCTTGATCTTCGCCACGCCGTCGAGCGTGGTGATCTCGATTTCGCCGCCGAGCGCGGCCGTCGTGAAGCTGATCGGCATCTCGCAGTGCAGGTCGTTGTGCTCGCGCTGGAAGACCGGATGCTGCTTCAGGTGGATCTGCACGTAAAGATCGCCCGGCGGACCGCCGTTCACGCCGTGCTCGCCCTCGCCGGAGAGGCGGATGCGGTCGCCCTCGTCCACGCCGGCCGGAATCTTCACCGCCAGCGTCTTGTGCTGCTTGAGGCGGCCGGCGCCGTGGCACTCGGTGCACGGCTCGGGGATGATGCGACCGGTGCCGTGGCACTTCGGGCAGGTCTGCTGGATCGAGAAGAAGCCCTGCTGCAGGCGCACTTGACCGGAGCCGGAACAGGTCGGGCAGGTCTTCGGCTGCGTGCCGGGCTTGGCGCCCGAGCCGTGGCAACGCTCGCATTCCTCCATCGTCGGGATGCGGATCTTGGTCTCGGTGCCGAAGGCTGCCTGTTCGAGCGTGATTTCGAGGTTGTAGCGCAGGTCGGCGCCGCGGTAGATGTTCGAGCGGCCACCGCCGCCAGCGCGGCCGCCGAAGATTTCGTCGAAGATGCCGCCGAAGGCGTCGGCGAAGCCGCCCATGCCGGCGCCGCCGAAACCGCCGCCGACGCCGGCCTGCGGATCGACGCCGGCATGGCCGTACTGGTCGTAGGCGGCGCGCTTCTGCGGGTCGGAGAGGATCTCGTAGGCTTCTTTGGCTTCCTTGAACTGCTCTTCGGCCTTCGGGTTGTCCGGATTGCGGTCCGGATGGAACTTCATGGCCAGCTTGCGGTAGGCCTTCTTGATCTCGTCGTCGGCGGCGTCGCGGTTGACGCCGAGGACTTCGTAAAAATCGCGTTTCGTTGACATCGGGGATCCCTTGGCAAGAAGCCGGGACGGGCGCTACGGTGCAGCGCGCCGGCCCGGCCGGTTAATCAGGCAGGTGGCGGGTGCCCGGATCAACCCTTCTTGTCTTTTACCTCGGTGAATTCGGCATCGACGACGTCGCCGTCGTCCTTCTTGCCGCCGCCCGGCTGGGCTCCGGCCGGGCCGGCACCGGCGTCGGCGCCGCCGGCCTGCGCCTGCTGCTGCGCGTACATCTTTTCGCCCAGCTTCTGCGCGGCCTGCGACAGCGCCTCGCTCTTCGCCTTGATGACCTCGATGTCGTTGCCGCGGATGGCTTCCTCGGTCTCCTTGACGGCCGCTTCGATCGTGGCCTTCTCGTCGTCCGAGAGCTCCTTGCCGTAGTCGGCGAGCGACTTCTTGACCATGTGGATCATGCCGTCGGCGCCGTTGCGGGCGTCGGCCAGTTCGTGCGACTTCTTGTCCTCTTCGGCGTGCAGCTCGGCGTCCTTCACCATGCGCTGGATTTCCTCCTCGGACAGACCCGAGTTGGCCTTGATGGTGATCTTGTTTTCCTTGCCGGTGGCCTTGTCCTTCGCCGTCACGTGCATGATGCCGTTGGCGTCGATGTCGAAAATGACCTCGATCTGCGGCATGCCGCGCGGGGCCGGCGGGATGCCTTCGAGGTTGAACTGGCCGAGGCTCTTGTTGCCGGCCGACATCTCGCGCTCGCCCTGCAGCACGTGGATGGTCACCGCCGACTGGTTGTCGTCGGCGGTCGAGAAGACCTGCGAGGCCTTGGTCGGGATCGTCGTGTTCTTCTGGATCAGCTTGGTCATGACGCCGCCCAGCGTCTCGATACCCAGCGACAGCGGGGTGACGTCGAGCAGCAGCACGTCCTTCACTTCACCCTGCAGCACGCCGCCCTGGATGGCGGCGCCGACGGCGACGGCCTCGTCCGGGTTTACGTCCTTGCGTGGCTCCTTGCCGAACACTTCCTTGACCTTCTCCTGCACCTTCGGCATGCGCGACTGGCCGCCGACGAGGATCACGTCGTCGATGTCGCCGACCTTGCAGCCGGCATCCTTCAGCGCCGTCAGGCACGGGGCGACGGTACGCTCGACCAGCTCGTCGACCAGCGACTCGAACTTGGCGCGGGTGATCTTCTGCGTCAGGTGCTTCGGGCCGGAGGCGTCGGCGGTGATGTAGGGCAGGTTCACTTCGGTCTGCTGGCTCGACGAGAGCTCGATCTTGGCCTTCTCGGCGGCTTCCTTCAGGCGTTGCAGCGCCAGCACGTCCTTCTTCAGGTCGACGCCGGATTCCTTCTTGAACTCGTCGATGATGTAGTCGATCAGGCGCTGGTCGAAGTCCTCGCCGCCGAGGAAGGTGTCGCCGTTGGTGGCCAGCACTTCGAACTGGTGCTCGCCGTCGATCTCGGCGATCTCGATGATCGAGATGTCGAAGGTGCCGCCGCCGAGGTCATAGACGGCGATCTTCTTGTCGCCCTGCTTCTTGTCCATGCCGAAGGCGAGCGCCGCTGCCGTCGGCTCGTTGATGATGCGCTTCACTTCCAGACCGGCGATGCGGCCGGCGTCCTTGGTCGCCTGGCGCTGGCTGTCGTTGAAGTAAGCCGGCACGGTGATGACCGCTTCGGTGACTTCCTCGCCGAGGTAGTCCTCAGCCGTCTTCTTCATCTTGCGCAGGACTTCGGCGGACACCTGCGGCGGCGCGATCTTCTTGTCGCGCACTTCGACCCAGGCGTCGCCGTTGTCGGCCTTGCAGATCTTGTAGGGCATCAGCGCGATGTCCTTCTGCACTTCCTTTTCCTCGAAGCGGCGGCCGATCAGGCGCTTCACCGCGTACAGCGTGTTCTTCGGGTTGGTGACCGCCTGGCGCTTGGCCGGCGCGCCGCACAGGATCTCGCCGTCCTCGGTGTAGCCGATGATCGACGGCGTGGTGCGCGCGCCTTCCGAGTTCTCGATGACCTTCGGTTGGCCGCCTTCCATGATGGCGACGCAGGAGTTGGTGGTGCCGAGGTCGATGCCGATGATCTTGCCCATTGCGTTTTTCCTTTCGAGAGAATGTCTTGCGATGCCACCCAAGTGGGGGCGGCATCAGTGATTTCAATGCCGGATCAGCTGTCCTTGGCCTTGGCCACGGCGACCATCGCCGGCCGCAGCGTGCGCTCGGCGATCAGGTAGCCCTTCTGGAAGACCTGGACGACGGTGTTGGCCGGCTGCTCGGCCTCGATCATCGCCATAGCCTGGTGACGGTGTGGGTCGAACTTCTCGCCGACCGGGTTGACCTCGACGATGGCGGCCTTGTCGAAGGCGGCGACGAGGTTCTTGAACGTGAGTTCGACGCCGGCGCGCAGCGAGTCCGGGTTCGGGTCGGCCAGCGCCATTTCCAGCGTGTCCTTGACGGCCAGCAGGTCGCCGGCGAACTTCTCGACGGCGAACTTGTGCGCCTTGGCGATGTCTTCCTGGGCGCGGCGACGGGTGTTCTCGGTTTCGGCCTTGGCGCGCAGCCAGGCGTCGTGGTGTTCCTCGGCGCGCAGTTCGGCCTGGCGCAGCAGTTCCTCCAGACTGGGGGTGCTGTCGGCCGGCGGGGGCGGCTCGGTCGGGGCCGGGGACGTTTCCGGGGCGTTGCCTTCCGCTGCGAGCATGGGGTCCTGCGGTGCGTTCTGTTCTTGCATGATCCGGTTTTCGGCTGGTTTGGGATGGAAGTCGGCTAGCTGGGGGCGGGGCAGCGCATTTCAAGAGGGAAGGCGAATTTTTTCCTTTTCCTGAAAGACGATCCTGCTACGATTCGATTTATGACGGAAAGAATCGGCAAGTACGAGGTGATACGCACCCTCGGCAAGGGCGCGACGGCGACCGTTTACCTCTGCCGCGATCCGGATGCCGGACGCGAGGTGGCGGTCAAGCTGATCCAGCTAGGCAGCGACAACGCGGCCATGTCGCGCCGGCTGATGAAGCTGTTCCAGGCCGAGAGCGGCATCGGCCGCCGCCTCGAACATCCCCATATCGTCCGCGTCTACGATGCGGTCGTCGAGGCCGAGCGCGCCTACATCGTCATGGAGTACGTCGACGGCACGCCGCTCGACCAGTTCGCCTCGATCAGCAAGCTCTTGCCGCTGCACCGGGTCATCGGCATCGTCTTCAAGTGTGCGCTGGCGCTCGACTACGCTTACCGTCAGGGCATCATCCACCGCGACATCAAGCCGGCGAACATCCTGGTGACCAAGGACGACGATCCGAAGATCACCGATTTCGGGCTGTCGATGAACCTGCAGCGCGAGGAGGGCCGGGACTCGACCTTCATCATGGGCGTCGGTTCGCCGGCCTACATGTCGCCCGAGCAGATCAAGGCCTATCCGCTCAACCAGAAGACCGACCTCTATTCCCTGGGCGTCGTCCTCTTCCAGCTGCTGACCGGTCGCCTGCCGTTTCGCGCCAACAATCCGGCGACCCTGGTCTACCGCATCATCAACCAGGACACGCCGTCGATCTGCGCCCTCAACCCGAATCTGCCGCCCGGCCTCGATCCGATCATCAAGAAGGTGCTCGAGAAGGACCTCTACAACCGCTACAAGAACGGCGCCGAATTCGCCAAGGATCTGGCCGCGGTGCGCTACCAGATCGTCGAGGAGCTCGGCGTGCAAGAGGATACCGGCCATTTCCGGGTCCTGCGCGGACTGCCGTTCTTCGCCGACTTCGAGGACGTCGAGGTCTGGGAGTCGCTGCGCATCTGCGTCTGGCGCAACCTCGCCGGGCAGGTCGTGCTGCTGCGCGAAGGGGAGGAGAGCCGCCTTTTCGGCATTCTCGTCAGCGGCAGCGTCGAGGTTTCCATCGACGGGCGGGTGATCTGCCGGCTGGCGGCGGGCGACGTCGTCGGCGAGATGGCCTATCTGCACCCGAAGGACTGCAAGCGCAAGGCGAGCGTCGTTACGCTCGAGCCGACGGTCTTTCTGGAGGTCAACCCGGCGGCGCTGGCACTGAGTTCGGACGAGGTGCAGGAGCGTTTCCAGAAGGCGCTGCTCGCGCGCGTCCTCGATCGTCTGGCCGAGGCCGACCGCCGCCTGGCCGAGCGCGGCGAGCCGGCGGGCGGCGGGAACGGTGCCGCAGCGCTGCCGGACGCCGCCAAGTTCGACCTCGAACTGCTGCCCTGAGGGCCGGCGCCGGCCCTCAGACCTTGAAGCGGCCGACCGTCGTCTGCAGGCCGCGCGCCAGCGACTCCAGCGCTTCCGCCGCCGCCGCCGTCTGCTCCACCGCCTGATTGTTTTCGTGCGCACGCGCGGCGATCGCCTCGATGCTGTCGGCGACGCTGCGGCTGCTCTGCCGCTGCGCGTCGGTGGCACCGGCGATGGCGTCGAGGCCGTTGCCGACTTCCGCCACCGAACCGTTGGTTGCCTGCAGCACGTCGGTGACCGAATGGATCGTTTCCTGGCTGCTGGCAATGTGCCGCAGGCCGTCGTTGATGGCGCGGTGGACGCTGGCCGACTGGTCGGACAGCGTCGCCGTGATGCGGTCGATTTCCTGTGCGGCGAGC
>JANJTW010000144.1 GCA_024710925.1 Rhodocyclaceae bacterium
GTAATCCGCGCAAATCCACAAACGCCAACGATGAGCGTTTCGCAATGGCCGCTTAAGGCCTGCTGAGGACATAGCCGTCCGATAAACAGAATGGCTATCGGCGGGGGCTTCGGCCCCCGTCGTCATTTCCGGGCCGGCACGACAACGGCGCCGCAAGCGCGGGAAATTCGCTGCCGCAAGCCCCCTCCCGCCCGTCGCCGGGCGGAACGATTTGACGCATGCCCGGCAACCGCCGCTATAATTCCCCGGCGCGACACCCTGTCGCCCCCCGTACCCGCCACCGGACCGATGAAACGCTTCCTCGCCCTCCTGCTGATCGCCCTGCTGCCGCTGCAATCCGGCTGGGCCTCGGTCGCCGCCCTGAGCATGCTCTGCGGGCCGGCGGGTGGCGCTGCGTCCGTCGGGCAGATGTCGCACGACGGCCACCACGAGCATGCCGCTCACCACGAGCACCATGCGCACCATGCCGCCGACGCGGCGCCCGCACAGCCCGGTGACTGCCAGGACCCGGTGTCGGCGAACGACGGACACGACGGCAGCTGCGCCAGCTGCCACGCCAGTTGCTGCACGCTGACTTCGGCCGCTCCGGTGCTGCCGGCGCCGGCCCCCGGTGCCGACGCCCCGGTCGCCGCCATAGTCGCCTTCCTGCCCTCCCCCGCCCACCAGCGCCCCGAACGGCCGAAATGGGCCGGCCTCGCCTGACCCGGCGGGGCACCCGAACCCACCCGAAACGCTGAAGCCGCGCTGCGACCGACCGTCGCAGCTCGCCGCCGTCGCGGTGCACCGCCGGATTTACCCGTGTCTTCCCGGAGAATCCGATGCGCCAGTTCGCCCACCTTGTCATCCTCATCGCCCTCGCGGTGCCGCCGCTGCATGCGCAGACGCTGCGCGACGCCGTCGACGCCGCCTGGGCGCGCCAGCCGGCGGCGCGCGCGCTCGCCGCCCGCCAGGACGAATTCGCCGCCCGCCGCGACGCCGCCGACAGCTTCCTGTCCGCTGCGCCGGCGGCCACCTTCGCCAACCGCAACGACCGTCTGCAGCGCGACACCGGCCAGTCCGAATGGGAAGCCGGCATCGCGCTGCCGCTGTGGCTGCCCGGCTACCAGGCGCGCACGCTGGCGCTGATCGAGCGCGAACGCGACGCCTTCGCCGCCCTCATCGACGAGACACGCTGGCGGCTCGCCGGCGACGTCCGCGAAGCCTGGTGGCAGCACCGGCTGGCCGAGAACGAGCGCGAGCTTGCCGCCCGCCGCGCCGACGCCGCCCGCCAGCTGGTCGCCGACGTCGAGCGCCGCGTGCGTGCCGGCGACCTGCCGCGCATCGACCTCAACCAGGCGCGCGGCGTCGAGGCCGCGGCGGATGCCGCGCTGGCCGAGGCCGATGCGCGCGCCCACCGGGCCGCGCGCGCCTTCCTCGCGCTGACCGGCCTGCCGGCGCTGCCGCCGGCGGCCGGCATGGCAGAGGCGAAGCGCGACGCCGACCCGGCGGCGACGCATCCGCGCCTGGTGCCGCTCGAGCGCGCCGTCGCCGCCGCCCGCGCCCGGCTGCAGATCGCCAGCCGCAACGTGCGCGACCTGCCGGAACTGGCCGTCGGCCTGCGCCGCGAACGGCCGCTCGACGGCGCCGCGAGGGAAAGCTCGACCAGCGTCGAAATTCGCATCCCGCTCGCCACCGACGCCCGCAACCGGCCGAAGATCGCCGCCGCCAACGCCGAGCTGATCGAGGCTGAAACCCTGCTGCCGTACGAGCAGGAACGGGTCGCCGCCGAACGCGACGCCGCCGGCCGCGAGCTGGCGCGCGCCGCCGAGGCCGCCCGCCGCGCCGGAGAGCGACAGGCGCTCGCCGCCGAGACGCAGCGCGAATACGCGCGCGCCTTCGCCCTCGGCAACATCGACCTGCCGCAGCGCCTGCGCGTCGAGGCCGACGCCTTCGACGCCGAACTCGCCGCCGCGCGCGCCCGCATCGAGGCGGCACGCGCCGTCTCCCGCTACAACCAGGCCATCGGAGTTCTGCCATGACCCCCCTTCGCACCACCGCCGCCGCGCTCGCCTGCGCCGCCGCGCTGCTCTTCCCGGCCCTGCCGGCAACCGCCGCCGACGCCGTCCGCCCGTCCTTCGAAGCGCACAGCGAACTCTTCGAACTGGTCGGCCGCGTCAAGGACGGCCGGCTGACGCTGACGCTCGACCGCTGGGCGAGCAACGAGCCGGTCAACGGTGCGCAGATCGAGATCGACCTGAACGGCCGCAGCCTCGTCGCCGAAGCGCAGGCGGACGGCACGTACGCGCTCGACGCCGCCCCCTTCGCCGCACCGGCGACCTATCCGCTGACGATCACCGTCAGCGCCGGCGAGGAAAGCGACCTGCTCGCCGCCGACCTCGTCGTCGCCGGCGACACCGCTACGGCAGCCGATGCCGCCGCCGCTTCCACCACCCTCGGACTCGGCGTCGCCGCCGCGCTGGCGCTGGCGGCCGCCGCCGCGGTCGCCATCCTGCGCCGCCGCAAGGGAGAAGCCGCATGAACGCACCCCGATTTCTGCAACGCGCCCTCCGCCCCCTCCTCGTCGCCGCCGCCCTCGCCGCCGGTGCAGCCTTCGCCCACGAAGGGCACGACCACGGCGACGAGCCGGCGCCGCCGATCACCCGCGGCGACGGTCCGCAGCGCCTCGCCGACGGCAGCGTCTTCCTGCCCAAGCCGACGCAGCGCCAGCTCGCGCTGCGCACGCTGGTCGCCGAGAACGGCGCGCAGCCGGTGGCGGTCGAGCTGACCGGCAAGGTCGTCCTCGACCCGGGCAGCGGCGGTCGCGTGCAGGCGATGAACGCCGGCCGCGTCGAGGCGCCGGCCGGCGGCCTGCCGGCGCTCGGCAAGGCGGTGAAGAAGGGCGAGCTGCTCGCCCGCGTGCACCCGGCGGTGTCGCCGCTCGAACTCGGCGGACAGACGGCGCAGGCCGCCGAACTGCGCGCCGCGCTCGGCGTCGCCGAACGGCGGCTGGCCCGGCTGAAGGAGCTGGAAGCGACCGTCGCGCGCAAGGACATCGACGCCGCCGAAGCCGACGTGCACAGCCTGCGCGAGC
Source organism: Rhodocyclaceae bacterium (assembly GCA_024710925.1). Lineage (GTDB taxonomy): Bacteria > Pseudomonadota > Gammaproteobacteria > Burkholderiales > Rhodocyclaceae > Proximibacter. The sequence continues at coordinate 3,071 of JANJTW010000144.1, forward strand.
GCCTCGCCGCCATCGGCCGCAGCCTCGCGCACCACGAGGAGCTGCGCGCGCCGGCCACCGGCGTCGTCGCTTCGGCCAACGTCGTCGCCGGCCAGGTGGTCGAGGCGCGCGAGGTGCTGTTCGAGATCGTCGATCCGGCCAACCTGCGCGTCGAGGCGCTCGCCTACGAGCCGCAGCTCGCCGCCGACATCGCCGGTGCCTACGGTAGCGCCGGGCCGGGCCAGGAGGTTCTGCTCGCCTTCGTCGGCGCCGGCCGGTCGCTGCGCGAGCAGGCGATCCCGCTGCATTTCCGCGTCGAGGGCGGCACCGCGACGCTGGCGCTGAACCAGCCGCTGAAGGTCATCGCGCAGACGCGCTCGCAGGTGCAGGGTGTGCCGCTGCCGGCGGCGGCGGTGGTGAAGAACGCCGCCAACCAGGAAATCGTCTGGGTGAAGGCGAGCGCCGAGCGCTTCGTCCCGCGCCCGGTGCGCACGCAGCCGCTCGACGGCACGCGTGTCGCAATCGTCGGCGGGCTGGAAGCCGGCGAACGCGTCGTCGTCCAGGGCGCGGCATTGCTCAATCAGGTGCGCTGATGTTCAAGACCATCGTCGAAAAGAGCCTGTCACAGCGCCTGCTGGTGCTGGCGGCAGCCATCGTCCTCATCCTCTACGGCGCGCTGGTCGTGCAGAAGACGCCGGTCGATGTCTTCCCCGACCTGAACAAACCGACCGTCACACTGATGACCGAGGCCGGCGGCATGGCGCCGGAGGAAGTCGAGGCGCTGATCACCTTCCCGCTGGAGACGGCGATGAACGGCATGCCCGGCGTCGCCTCGGTGCGCTCGGTGTCATCGGCCGGCCTGTCCTTCGTCTATGTGCAGTTCGACTGGGACACCGAAATCTACCGCGCCCGGCAGATGGTCGCCGAACGCCTGTCGCTGGTGCAGTCGCAGCTGCCGACCGGCGTCGTCGCGCACATGGGGCCGGTGGCATCGATCATGGGCGAGATCCTGCTCATTGGCATTCCGATAACGGCACCGACCGAGACGCCCGAGGGCACCAGTCCGGACGCCACCCGCCGACAGGCGATGGCCGCCCGCGAGTACGCCGACTGGGTGCTGCGCCCGCGCCTGCTGACGATCCCCGGCATCGCCCAGGTCATCCCGATCGGCGGCGAGGTGCGCCAGTTCCAGGTGCAGCCGGACACGACACGCATGGCCGCACTCGGCATCACGCTCGACCAGATGGAAAGGGCACTGCGCGGCTTCGCCGCGAACACCAGCGGCGGCTTCCTCGAACTCAACTCGCGCGAGTACCTGATCCGCAACCTCGGCCGCACCAGCCGGCTGGAGGATCTGCAACGCCTGCCGCTGACGGCGAAGAACGGCCAGCCGATCCTGCTCGCGCAGGTGGCCACGGTCGGCTTCGCGCCGGCGATCAGGCGCGGCGACGCCGGCCTGAACGGCCAACCGGCGGTGATCCTCTCGGTGCAGAAGCAGCCGGCGGCGGACACCGTCGCGCTGACGCGGCAGGTCGAAGCAGCGCTCGACGAACTGAAGGCCGGGCTGCCGGCCGGCATGGCGGCGCCACGCGTTACCTTCCGTCAGGCCGACTTCATCGAATCGAGCATCCGCAACCTCGAAATCAAGCTCGCCGCCGCCGCCGTCTTCGTCGCCGCCGTGCTCTACCTGTTCCTCGGCAACCTGCGCGCGACGCTGATCTCGCTGACCGCGATCCCGGTGTCGATTCTCACCGCGGCGCTGGTCTTCCGCTACTTCGGCATGTCGATCAACACGATGACGCTGGGCGGCCTGGCCATCGCCATCGGCGAACTGGTCGACGACGCTGTCGTGGACCTGGAGAACATCATCCGCCGCCTGCGCGAGAACCGGCAGAAAGCGACGCCGGAGCCGGTACTGCGCGTGATCGTCAACGCCTCGAACGAGGTACGCTCCGGCATCGTCGTGTCGACGCTGATCATCGCGCTCGTCTTCGTGCCGCTGTTCGCGCTGCCCGGCCTCGAAGGACGCTTCTTCATCCCGCTCGGCGTCGCCTACCTGACGGCAATCCTCGCCAGCCTCGTCGTCTCGATCACGCTGACGCCGGTGATGGCCTGGTACCTGCTGCGCCACGGCGAGGCATCGATCCACGGCGACACCCGCTTCGTCGCCTGGCTCAAGGGCCACTACCGGCGCGGGCTGGAAGCGGCGCTGGCGCAGCGCACGCGCGTCATCGGCGCTGCCGCCGTAGCCGCCGTGCTCGCCGCCGCGAGCGTGCCCTTCTTCGCCACCACCTTCCTGCCGCCGTTCAACGAGGGCGCCGCCTTCGTCGGCCTGCGCCTCAACCCGGGCATCACGCTCGCCGAATCGGTGAAGATCGGCGCGCTCGCCGAGCAGCTGGTGGCCGGCGTCCCGGAAGTCAGCTACGTCGGCCGACGCTCGGGCCGCGCCGAACTCGACGAGCATGCCGAAGGCGTGCATGTCTCGGAACTGGACATGCGCCTCAAGCCCGGCCGGCCGCCGTCGGAAATCTACGCCGACCTGCGCGCGCGGCTGGCCACGCTGCCGGCGGCCGTGAGCATCGGCCAGCCGCTCTCGCACCGCATCGACCACATGCTCTCCGGCGTGCGCGCGCAGATCGCCATCCGCATCGTCGGCGACGATCTCGACGTGCTGCGCGGCGAAGGTGCGGCGCTGCGCGACCGGCTGGCGACGATCCCCGGGCTGGCCGACCTCGAACTGGAGAAGCAGGTGCTGGCGCCGCAGATCCGCGTACACATCGACTACGCGCGCGCCGAGCAGCACGGCGTCTCGCCGGCGACGCTGGCGCGCCAGCTGCAGACCCTGATCGACGGCGAACAGCTCGGCCAGGTGATCGAGGGCGCCCGCCGCTTCGCGCTGGTGCTGCGCCTGCCGGAGGAGGCACGCGGACTGACCGGGCTCGCCAACCTGATGATCGAGACGCCGAGCGGCCGCGTGCCGCTGTCGCGCGTGGCGACCATCGAGGACGGCGACGGCCCGAACCAGATCAGCCGCGACAACGGCCGCCGGCGCATCGTTCTCTCGGCCAACGCGCAGGGCCGGCCGCTCTCCGACGTGGTCGAGGACGTGCGCCGCGCCGTCGCCGAGACGAAGCTGCCTTCCGGCTACTTCATCACGCTCGATGGCCAGTTCCGCGCGCAGGAGGAGGCGGCGCGCATCATCGGCGTGCTGGCGCTGATCTCGCTCGGCCTGATCTTCATCGTCCTCTACAGCCGCTACCGCTCGACCATCCTCGCCGCGCTGGTCATCGCCAACGTGCCGCTGGCACTGATCGGCAGCGTCATCGGCCTGTGGCTGTCGGGCCAGCCGCTGTCCATCGCGACGCTGATCGGCTTCATCACGCTCGCCGGCATCGCCACGCGCAACGGCATCCTCAAGCTCTCGCACTACGCCAACCTGGTGCGTTTCGAGGGCGAGAGCTTCGGCCGGCAACTGGTCGTCCGCGGCTCGCTGGAACGGCTGACGCCGGTGCTGATGACCGCGCTGGTCGCCGCCTTCGCGCTGGCCCCGCTGCTCTTCGAGGCCGAGGCGCCGGGCACCGAGATCCTGCATCCGGTAGCCGTCGTCATCTTCTCCGGCCTGATTTCCTCGACCCTGCTCGACGCCTTCGTGACGCCGGCGCTGTTCCTCGCCTTCGGCGAGAAACCGCTCGCCCGGCTGCTCGAATCGCATCAGGGTGAAACCTTCTGACACCTTGCAAACTTCCTGACGAAAGGAGCCTCACCATGAAGAAACTGCGTTCCCTCGCATTCACCGCACTCGCCGCGTTCGTCGCATTCGGTTCGACCGGCCCGGCCCTCGCCCACGAAGACCACGGCAAGCCGCAATTCGGCGGCGTCGTCGTCGAGGCCGGCCACTACCAGGCCGAACTCGTCGCCCGTAGCGACAGTCTCACCATCCACGTCACCGAGCACGGCACGCCGGTGCCGACGGCCGGCGGCTCGGCCAAGGTGACGCTGCTCGCCGGCGGCAAGAAGACCGAGGTGGCGCTGGCGCCGGCCGGCGACAACCGTTTCGAGGCGAAAGGCACGTTCGAACTCAAGGGCGCCAAGGCCGTCGCCGCGCTCAAGGTACCGGGCAACCCGCCGAAGACGCTGCGCTTCGCGCTCGACAATCCGCACGAAGGACACCACTGACATGAAAAACCCGCACAAGCACTTCCTCGCCGCGCTGCTCGCCGCCGCCGCTCTCGGCGCTGGCGCCGCCGAACTGCCCGAGGTCGAGGTCTACAAGAGCCCCTATTGCGGCTGCTGCACCGAATGGGCGAAGCACATGGCCGACAACGGCTTTCGCGTGAAGCCGATCAACGTCGACGATGTTCCCGCCGCCCGGGCGAAACTCGGCATGCCCGAGCACTACGGTTCGTGCCACACGGCGAAGATCGGCAGCTACGTGATCGAAGGCCACGTGCCGGCCGCCGACATCAAGCGCCTGCTGAAGGAAAAGCCGAAGGCCGTCGGCCTCGCCGCCCCCGGCATGCCCGGCGGCTCGCCGGGCATGGAAAGCGCGAAGAAAGAGGCGTACGACGTGCTGCTGGTCGGCAGCGACGGCAAGGCGAAGGTGTTCGCCAAGCATTGAGCCGCAGAACGTCTGGCTTGCGTCGGAGCCCGGCAGCTCCGGCGCAGGCCACGCATCATCCGACAAATCAGGTCGCCCCATCCGTCCGGAGCGATACCCGGAGCGCGGGAAATGCACGCCCATCCTCTCCAATCGCCCCCCCATCAATTGCAGGCTTGACGGGCTCGCCGTATCCCGTACGACTTCGGCGTATACCCCCGCTTCGACATCGGCAGTTATGATGTCAGCAAAATCCTTTTGGCATCAACCTGCTGACTGAAACACACGCCTCGGATCGCATCGAAACCTGAAGCGACGAGAGAGCGGACGGGCTCATCCCATGAGCCTGCACAGGCCCATGCTGACCGGCAACAGAAGGAAAACGAGGGGGCGGAATGGAAAGCGGGAACGAACCGAAGGCGGTTGCCCATGTCAGGCATGACGGCCAGCGACTGCACTGGCACGCACTGGACGAGCACCTCCGGGGCGTCTCGGGCCTTGCGGCGCTCTTCGCCGGCACGTTCGGCGCGCAAGCATGGGCCGCCCTCGGCGGACTCTGGCACGACCTCGGCAAGTTCCGGGAAGGCTTCCAGCGCTACATCCGGCAATGCGGCGACCCCGACGCCCATATCGAAGGCCGCATCGTCGGCCCGGAGAAAACCCATTCGACGGCCGGCGCCCTGTGGGCGCAGCAATATCTGAAGGAAGTCCAGGGGCGTTCCGGCGAAGTCGTCGCCCGCGTCCTCTCCTACCTGATCGCCGGCCACCATGCCGGGCTGGCCGACTGGCTCGGCGCCAACGCCAGCCTGCACAACCGCTTCGCGCAGAGCGACGCCGCCCGGGAACTCGATTCCGCTCTGGCAGCGAGCATCCCGGACGCCATCCTGAAGCCGACACCGCCGCTGCCCGACGTGAAGGATCTGATGCGCTATCGCGACGAGGAGATTCCGGGGCGCTTCGCGCTCTGGGTGCGCATGCTGTTCTCCTGCCTGGTCGACGCCGATTTCCTGAACACCGAACGCTTCATGTCGCCGCACAAGGCAGAAGCGCGGAACGGCTTTTTCGATCTGGCCACCATGGAGGCCCGTCTTGCCGACCGCCTGCAGCAGATGGCGCAGGCGGTCGCCGAGCGCGGCGAAGCCGACAGCGTGGTGAACCGCAAGCGGGCCGAAGTCCTGAGCGCATGCCTTGCCAAGGCCGAACTACCTCCCGGCGTGTTCAGCCTGACGGTGCCCACCGGCGGCGGCAAGACGCTGTCCAGCATGGCCTTCGCGCTGCGGCACGCCGTTCGCCACAGCAAGCGCCGGATCGTCTACGCCATCCCCTACACCAGCATCATCGAGCAGACGGCGGACATCTTCCGCGGCATCTTCGGCGACGAGAACGTCATCGAACATCACAGCAACGTCGAGGCGGACGAGAAGCAGGAAACGCACCGTTCGCGGCTGGCCTGCGAGAACTGGGACGCGCCGCTGATCGTCACCACCAACGTGCAATTGCTGGAAAGCCTGTTCGCCAGCCGGACCTCGCGCTGCCGCAAGCTGCACAACCTCGTCGGCAGCGTCATCGTGCTCGACGAGGCGCAATTGCTGCCGGTCGCCTACCTGCAACCCGTGGTCGACGCGCTGCGCCTGCTGGTTGCCGATTACGGCGTCACGCTGCTGCTGTGCACCGCCACGCAGCCGACGCTGGAAAGCCGCATCGGCTTCGACCAGGCCAGGGCACTGCGCGGCTTCAAGGCCGGCGAGGTGCGCGAAATCGTCGACGACGTGCCCGGCCTCTACGCCGATCTGGAGCGGGTACGCGTGCATCTGCCCACCGACCTGAATGCAACGCAGACTTGGGACGACCTGGCTCCGGAAATTGCCCGCCACGAAGCCGTGCTCGCCATCGTCGGCCGCCGCGCCGACGCCCGCGACCTCTATCGGCGCCTGCGGGCGGAAGACGACGAAGGCCTCTGGCACCTCTCCGGCCTGATGTGCGCCCAGCACCGCAGCGACGTCATCGCCGCGATCAGGGAAGCGCTGGCCGCACGACGACAGGCGCTGCGCGACGGGCGGACAGCGGCGCCGATCCGGGTGGTCAGCACGCAACTGGTCGAGGCCGGTGTGGACATCGACTTTCCCGTCGTCTATCGGGCGCTGGCCGGGCTGGATTCCATCGCCCAGGCCGCCGGACGCTGCAACCGCGAAGGGCGACTGGCACGAGGCGAAGTCCATGTTTTCGTACCACCCAAATCGCCACCGCCGGGTTTGCTGCGCATGGCCGAGCAGGCGACGCGAATCCTGTGGGCGGGCCTGCCCGCCGGCGCCGACCCGATGGGCGTCGAACGCTTCGCCGAGTTCTTCCGCAAGCTCTACGGCGATGCGCGGCTGGACGAAAAGGACATCTGCCGGCTGCTGCGCGTCGGTCGCGAGGGCGACGTCATGTTCCGCACGGCCGCCGAGAATTTCCGTCTGATCGACGAAAAGGACGGCGCCACCGTTTTCGTCCGCTACCGCCGCGACAGGGACGACGACGAAATCGGGATGTGGCTGAACGCGTTGAAAAAAAACGGTCCGGACCGCTGGTTGTTGCGCAGGCTGCAACGCTACGTCGTGACCATCTACCGGAGCGACCTGCAACGCCTGCTCGACCAAGGAGACGTCGAACCCCTGGGCGGCGATTTTCCGGGTTTGTACGTGCAATCGGCCAACAACGACGTGCTCTACGACAGGGTATTGGGGATCGCCGTGGACGGAGTTCCGGGCGATCCATCCGGATTCATCCAGTGAGCCTTGGACCAATGACAATCCAGACAGGTAACGAGAAGGGAGGTAAGGAGTGACCAGCTTCTGTCTTGAAGTATCCGGCGATTTCGCCTGCTTCACCCGCCCGGAGATGAAGGTCGAGCGGGTGTCCTACGACGTGATGACGCCTTCCGCCGCGCGCTCGGTGTTCGAGGCCATCCTGTGGAAACCGGCGATCCGCTGGCAGATCCGGCGCATCGAAGTGCTGAAGCCGATCCGCTGGATCAGCGTGCGGCGCAACGAAGTGGCGTCGAAGGCGTCGGTGCGCAACGCGCAGACGGCGATGAGCGCGGGCAAGGGCAATCTGGCCTTGTACGTGGAGGAAGACCGGCAGCAGCGCGCCGGGCTGTTCCTGCGCGACGTGGCCTACCGCATCCATGCCGACCTGCTGCCGGTCGATGGCGACGCGCTCGGCAATCCGGCCAAGTACCGGGAAATGTTCCAGCGGCGGGCCGAGAAGGGTCAATGCGTCAATCAGCCCTACCTCGGCTGCCGGGAATTCGCCGCCCGTTTCCGGCTGATCGCCGACCCCGCCGCCGAATCGCCCGCCATCGACGAAACCCGCGACCTCGGCTGGATGCTCTTCGACATGGACTTCGCAGTGGCCGACGACCCGAAGCCGCGGTTCTTCCGTGCCGACATGCAGCGCGGAGTGATCGACCTTTCGACGGCGCAGGTGACGGGATGATCCTTCAGGCACTGTACGACTACTACCAGCGCAAGGCCGCCGATCCCGATCCGGCCCGCCGCCTGCCGGCCTTCGGTCTGGAAGACAAGGACATTCCGTTCATCGTCGAGCTGACCACCGAAGGGAAGCCTCTCGGCATCGTCGATACCCGGCAGATCGACGGCAAAAAGAAGGTGGCGCGGCGCTATCTCGTCCCGAAGGGTGTCAAACGCTCCTCCGGCGTCGCCGCCAACCTGCTGTGGGACACCGCCGAATACGTGCTGGGCATCGACACGCGCGGCAAGCCGGAGCGCGTGGCCGAGCAGCATTCGACCTTCCGTCAACGCATTGCCGAGCTGCCGGAATCGGCGCGGCAGGATGCGGGCATCCAGGCCCTGGAGCGTTTCTACGCCAACGGCGGCGCGGCGGAATTGGTCAATGACGCTTCCTGGCCGGAAATCCTCGAAGGCAACCCGGTCATGACCTTCCGCCTGCACAACGACGGCGACCTCGTCTGCCAGCGGCCTGCCGTCGTCGCCGCCAGCCGGAACGATGACGATGCCGGACAGGCGAACGCCGTATGCCTGGTGACCGGCGAGCCGGCGGCGACGGAGCGCCTGCATACGGTCATCAAGGGCGTCTGGGGCGCACAGAGTTCCGGCGCGACGCTGGTGTCCTTCAACCTCGACGCCTTCGCCTCGTTCAATAAGGAGCAAGGCGACAACGCCCCGGTCAGCCCGTTCGCCGCCTTTGCCTACACCACAGCGCTGAACCACCTGCTCGACCGCAATTCGCGGCAACGCTTTCAGGTCGGCGACGCATCGACGGTGTTCTGGGCGCAGAAGGAGGATGCCGAGGCCGAATCGGCCTTCGCCGCCATTTTCGGAGAACCTGGCGACCCCGACGCCCGCACCGAACTCGTGCGCGGCCTCCTGAGCGCGGTGCAGTCCGGGCAATTCGACGGCGGGCGCGGCGAGAATCGTTTCTACGTGCTCGGCCTGGCGCCCAACGCCGCCCGGATCTCCGTCCGCTTCTGGCACGCCGCCCCCCTGCATGAGATCGCACAGCGCATCCGGCAGTGGTTCAACGACCTGAAAATGGTTCGCAGCGCCAAGGACCCGGAGTATCCCAGCCTGTTCCGGCTGCTGGCCGCCTGCGCCCAACAGGGCAAGGCCGACAACATACCGCCCAACCTCGGCGGCGACATCATGCGGGCGATCCTTGCCGGCTCCCGGTTCCCGGCAAGCTGGCTCAACGCGGCGGTGCAGCGCTGCCGCGCCGAGCAGAACGTCACCTATCTGCGCGCCGCCGCCATCAAGGCCTGCCTCAACCGCTCCCGCCGTTCTACCGATTCCTCTTTCGTCCAGGAGTTTTCCGACATGCTCGACCTAGAAAACACCAACCCGGCTTACCGGCTGGGGCGCCTATTCGCCGTTCTGGAAAAAATCCAGGAAGAAGCCAACCCTGGCCTCAACGCCACGATTCGCGAGCGCTATTACGGCGCGGCGTCGAGCACGCCGGTGGCGGTCTTCACCACCCTGCTGCGCTTGAAGAACCACCACCTGGCCAAGCTCGTAAATCGCGGCCGGGCGGTGAATTTCGAGCGCCTGCTCGGCGAAATCCTCGGCGGTGTCGCCGATTTCCCCAAGCATCTGAACCTGCCCGATCAGGGACGCTTCAGCCTCGGCTACTACCACCAGCGCCAGGACTTTTTCAGCAAACCCACCGTATCCGACGAATCCACCCAGGGAGAATCCAAATGAGCCTGAACAACCGCTATGACTTCGTTCTCGTTTTCGATGTGCGCGACGGTAACCCCAACGGCGACCCCGATGCCGGCAACCTGCCGCGCCTCGACGCCGAATCCGGCCATGGGCTGGTGACGGATGTGTCGCTGAAGCGCAAGGTGCGCAATTTCGTCGGGCTGGTGAAGGGCGAGACGCCGCCGTTCGACATCTACGTCAAGGAAAAGGCCGTCCTCAACCAGACCCACGAGAAGGCATATGTCGAAATCGGCGCGGAGGAAGAGCTGAAGGGCGACAAGAAGCGCAAGGGCAGCGGCGACACCGTGGACAAGGCGCGTCAGTGGATGTGCAAGAACTTCTTCGACGTCCGGACCTTCGGCGCGGTGATGTCCACCGGCGTCAACTGCGGCCAGGTGCGCGGCCCAGTACAACTGACCTTCGCCCGCTCCGTCGATCCGATCATCGCGCAGGAGCATTCGATCACCCGCATGGCCGTGGCGACCGAAGCCGAAGCCGAGAAGCAGCAGGGCGACAACCGCACCATGGGCCGCAAGCACACGGTGCCCTACGGCATCTACGTCGCCCACGGCTTCGTCTCTTCCTTCCTGGCCAAGCAGACGGGCTTCGGTGAGGAGGATCTGGAACTGCTCTGGCAGGCGCTGGAGCACATGTTCGAGCACGACCGTTCCGCCGCGCGCGGCGAGATGGCGACGCGCGGGCTGTACGTCTTCAAGCACGATTCGGAGCTCGGCAACGCCCACGCTCACGCATTGTTCGAGCGCGTCGCCATTCAGCGCAAAGCGGGCGCCGACGTACCGCGCAGCTTTGCCGATTACGAGGTGATGGTCCGCGAAGCGGATCTGCCGGCGGGGGTGACGCTGATCAAACGGGTGTGACTGTTCCGCTCAGCGCCGCCCGCCCCAATACCCTGGCCGGCGGCGCTGATGAGCGACAGCATGGATCGTGATGGTTTCGGCAGCGGCCAGATAAATGATCGAGTACGGAAAATGACGCATCGGCAGGATGCGCAAGTACCGGGATACCGGCGTGCCGAGTTTGGGGAACTGAAGAATCCGGCGGGTACTGCTTTCGTAGTCAACCACAAAGGCCGCCGCGATGTTTGGCGTGGCGTGTTGCAGGTAGTAGGCCTGCGCTTCCTCAAGTTCCGCTTGCGCGGCATCGAGGACGATCAGGTTCATGCGGCAGCGGCAAGCTTGGCTTTGAGGCGGGCAACCGACTCGTCGAAGTCGATAGCTCTCATTTCGCCACGCTCGAACGCCTCCCCACGACGTTCGGCTTCTGCCACCCACGCAGCCAGGATTTCATCATCTTCGTCGAGGCTCGCCAGCAGGCGCTCCGCCAAATGCGCTCGCTCGACGGTCGTCAGTTGCAGGGCTGCGGCTTCAATATCTTCGAGGGGGGAATGGGTCATGGTGTATACCTCCAGTCATGCATTGGGCAATGCTAGCGCAAGCAGGTTTCCAAAGCCATCGGCAGGAGCGCGCGATGTCCGCCCAGCCGCCTGACCCCATCCCCATTTCCGCCCTCCAGCACTGGTGCTACTGCCCGCGCCAGTGCGCGCTGATCCACGTCGAGCAGGTGTTCGAGGAAAACCTGTTCACGCTGCGCGGCCAAGCCCTGCACAAGCGCGTCGACGACCCCGGATTCGAGACGCGCGACGGACTGCGCGTGGAGCGTGCGCTGCCGCTGTTCTGCGACCGCCTGGGTCTGCTCGGCAAGGCCGACGTCGTCGAATTTCTGCCGGACGGCACCCCCTACCCGGTCGAGTACAAGCACGGCTCCCGGCACAAGCGGAGCGACATCGCCGCCTGCGACGACGTGCAACTGGCGGCGCAGGCGATCTGCCTGGAAGAGATGTTCGGCCGGATCGTGCCGGAGGGGGCGCTGTACTACGCCACGTCGCGGCGGCGGCGCATCGTCGCCATCGACGAAGCGCTGCGACAGCGCGTCGAGGACATCGCCGGCGCCGTCCGTGCCGCGCTCGCCGAAGGCCGCGTGCCGCCGCCACTCAACGACGAGCATTGCCGCTCCTGCTCGCTGCGCGACCTGTGCCAGCCGGAAGCGCTGGCGGCCAGCGAGGCGCGCGCTCGAGCCCTGTCCTCGTTGTTCGATCCGGAGTGCTGACATGCAACTGCTGAATACGCTCTACGTGACCACGCCGGAGAGCCATCTCTGCCTCGACAACAACACCTTGCGCGTCGAGGTGGCGAAGGAAACGAAGCTGCGCGTGCCACTCCACCATCTGGGCACGGTGGCGTGCTTCGGCCACGTCTCGGTTTCCCTGCCGCTGATGCACCGGCTGGCCGACGACGGGATCGGCCTCGTGCTGCTCGACGCCAACGGCCGCTTCAAGGCGCGGCTGGAGGGTGCCGTCGCCGGCAACGTGCTGCTCCGACAGGCCCTGCACCGGCTTGCCGGCGACGCGACTTTCGCCGTCGGCGTTGCGCGCAACTGCATCGCGGGAAAGATCCGGAACTGCCGGCAGGTTCTGCTGCGTGGTGCGCGGGAGGCGAAGCGCGAAGACGATGCCGCCGCCCTGACGCGGGGCGCCACCGACCTGGCGGCGAGCCTGCGCGCCCTGCCCGACGCGGCCAACCTGGATACGCTGCGCGGACTGGAAGGCGAGGCGGCGCGCCAGTACTTCTCGGTTCTGGACCGGCTGCTGCGGGAAAACCTGCGCGCCGATTTCAGGATGGACGGCCGCAACCGGCGACCGCCGCGCGACCGGATCAACGCTCTGCTCTCGTTCGTCTATTCCCTGCTGATGAACGATTGCCGCTCGGCGCTGGAGGCGGTCGGCCTCGACCCGCAG
>JANJTW010000175.1 GCA_024710925.1 Rhodocyclaceae bacterium
CTCGACCGGTCCGCCGACCCTGCCTCGAATCCCGCACTGTTTCTGACCTTGGCTATCCAACCTTGAGCAATCATCAGCCGATGCGAACAGAGCCAAAAGAAAAGGGCTGCCACCGGCAGCCCCTTCCATTTCCGCTCCGTCCGCGACGAGCCGGCGCTTACCCCACCCACTTGCGCGCGTTGCGGAACATGCGCAGCCACGGCGAATCCTCGCCGAGGTCCGCCGGGTGCCAGGACATCTGCACCGTGCGGAAGACGCGCTCCGGGTGAGGCATCATGATCGTGAAGCGGCCGTCGGCCGTGGTCACGCCGGTGAGGCCGTTCGGCGAGCCGTTCGGGTTGTACGGGTAGACCTCGGTCGGCTGGCCTGCGTTGTCGAGGTAGCGCATCGCGGTCAGCACCTGGCCGAGGTCGCCGGTTTCCGAAAAGTCGGCGCGGCCTTCGCCGTGCGAGACGACCACCGGCAGGCGGCTGCCGGCCATGCCGGCGAAGAACAGCGACGGCGATTCGGGCACTTCGACCATGGTGAAGCGCGCCTCGAACTGCTCGACGCGGTTGCGCACGAAGCGCGGCCAGTGTTCGGCGCCGGGCACCAGCGATTTCAGCGCGCTCATCATCTGGCAGCCGTTGCAGACGCCGAGCGCGAAGGTGTCGGGGCGGGCGAAGAAGGCGGAGAACTCGTCGCGAGCGCGGCCGTTGAAGAGGATGGTGCGCGCCCAGCCCTGGCCGGCGCCGAGCACGTCGCCGTAGGAGAAGCCGCCGCAGGCGACGGCGCCCTTGAAGTCCTTGAGGAAGACGCGGCCGGCGAGGATGTCGCTCATGTGCACGTCGACCGCCGCGAAGCCGGCGCGGTCGAAAGCGGCGGCCATCTCGACGTGGCCGTTGACGCCCTGCTCGCGCAGGATGGCGACCTGCGGGCGCGCGCCGGAATTGATGAACGGCGCGGCAACGTCCTCGGCCGGATCAAAGCCGAGGCTGAGCGAGAGGCCCTTGTCGTTAGCGTCGAGGATGCGGTCGTATTCCTGCCGCGCGCATTCCGGGTTGTCGCGCAGGGACTGCATGCGGTAGCTGGTCTCCGACCAGGCACGCTGCAGTTCGACGCGCTTCTCGCGCAGCACGGCCTTGGCGTTGCGGATCACGCGCACTTCGTCCCATGGGTTCGGCGAGCCGATGAAGTGCGTGCAGGCGCCGAGGCCGGCGGCGCGCAGGATGGCCATCGCCTGCTCGCGCTGCTCGCGGCGGATCTGGACGACGGCGCCGAGTTCCTCGTTGAACAGCGCGCGCACCAGGATCTCGAAGGAGCGGCCGCCGAGCTGGTCCGGCTTCTTCTCGTTGCCGTCGACGTCGGCCATCAGCGGGTCGTAGCAGAGGCCGTCCATGTCCAGCGAGACGCCGCAGTGCGAGGCGAAGGCCATTTCGGCAACAGTGGCGAAGAGGCCGCCGTCGGCGCGGTCGTGGTAGGCGAGCAGCAATTTGTCGGCGGCGAGCTGCTGCACGGCGCCGAAGAAGGCGGCCAGCCGCTGCGGTTCGTCGACGTCCGGCGCGTCGCTGCCGGTGGCGTTGAACACCTGCGCCAGTGCCGAGCCACCGAGGCGGTTCTTGCCAGCGCCGAGGTCGATCAGCAGCAGGTCGGTTTCTCCTTGGTCGAGCGCAAGCTGCGGCGTCAGCGTGCGGCGCGCATCGGAGACGCGGGCGAAGGCGGTGACGATCAGCGACAGCGGCGACACCACCTGTTTCTTGGCGCCCTCGTCTTCCCAGGCCGTGCGCATCGACAACGAATCCTTGCCGACCGGGATCGAGACGCCGATCTTCTGGCACAGGTCGGAGACCGCGCGCACCGTGTCGAACAGGCGGGCATCCTCGCCCGGCGTGCCGGCGGCGGCCATCCAGTTGGCCGAGAGCTTGACGTCGTTGAGCTTGTCGATGTGCGCGGCGGCGACGTTGGTGATCGCCTCGCCGACCGCCATGCGGCCCGAGGCCGGCGCGTCGAGCACGGCCAGCGGCGTGCGCTCGCCCATGGCGAAGGCTTCACCAACATAGCCGGAGAAGCCCATCAGCGTCACCGCGACGTCGGCCACCGGCACCTGCCACGGGCCGACCATCTGGTCGCGTGCGGTGAGGCCGCCGACCGAGCGGTCGCCGATGGAGATCAGGAAGGTCTTGTCGGCCACCGCCGGCAGACGCAGCACGCGGTAGGCGGCGTCCTTCAGTTCGAGCGCGCCGACGTCGAGCGGCACCGTCACCGGCGGCAGATGCACGACCTCGCGCGTCATCCGCGGCGGCTTGCCGAGCAGCGCGTCCATGTCCATGTCCACCGGGTTGTTGCCGAAGTGCGCATCGGCGACGACCAGGCGGTTCTCGGCGGTGGTCTGGCCGACGACGGCAAACGGGCAGCGCTCGCGCTCGCACATCAGCGCGAACTCTTCCAGGCGCGACGGCGGCAGCGCCAGCACGTAGCGTTCCTGCGCCTCGTTGCACCAGATCTCGGCCGGCGACATGCCCGGCTCCTCGATCTTCACTTCGCGCAGCTCGAAGCGCGCGCCGCAGCCGGCGCCGTGCGCCAGCTCGGGCAGCGCGTTGGAGATGCCGCCGGCGCCGACGTCGTGGATCGACAGGATCGGGTTGCCGTCGCCGGGCTGGGCGCCATCACCTTTCGGCGCGCCGAGCTGCCAGCAGCGGTCGATCACTTCCTGCGCGCGCCGCTGGATTTCCGGGTTGCCGCGCTGCACCGAGGCGAAGTCGAGGTCTTCGGTATTGGTGCCGGTGGTCATCGACGAGGCGGCGCCGCCGCCGAGGCCGATCAGCATGCCCGGGCCGCCGAGCTGGATGAGCAGCGTGCCGGCCGGGAAGGTCGGCGCCTTGAACGACTGGTCGGCACGGATGCTGCCCAGGCCGCCGGCGATCATGATCGGCTTGTGGTAACCCTTGACCGTGTCACCCACCTGCTGCTCGTAGGTGCGGAAGTAGCCGGTCAGGTTCGGCCGGCCGAATTCGTTGTTGAAGGCGGCGGCGCCGATCGGGCCCTCGATCATGATGTCGAGCGCGCTGGCGATGCGGCTCGGCTTGCCGATGCTCTTTTCCCACGGCTGCGGCGCCTCGGGGATGTTCAGGTTGGAGACGGTGAAGCCGCACAGGCCGGCCTTCGGCTTCGAGCCGCGGCCGGTGGCGCCCTCGTCGCGGATCTCGCCGCCGGAGCCGGTCGAGGCGCCCGGGAACGGCGAGATCGCCGTCGGGTGGTTGTGCGTCTCGACCTTCATCAGGATGTGCGTCAGCTCGTCGCGGTAGCCGTAGCGGCCGTGCGCGTCCGGGTAGAAGCGCGGGATGGTCGCGCCCTCGATCACCGAGGCGTTGTCGGAATAGGCGACGACGGTGCCTTCCGGATGCGCCTTGTGCGTCTCGCGGATCATGCCGAACAGCGTCTCGCTCTTCGGCTGGCCGTCGATCACCCACGAGGCGTTGAAGATCTTGTGCCGGCAGTGTTCGGAGTTGGCCTGCGCGAACATCATCAGCTCGACGTCGGTCGGGTTGCGCTGCGCCTTCGTGAAGATGTCGACGAGATAGTCGACCTCGTCCTCGGAGAGGGCCAGGCCGAGCCGGCCGTTGGCTTCGACCAGCGCCGCGCGGCCGCCGGCGAGCACGTCGACCGAGGTCAGCGGCTTCGGCGCGAAGTGCTGGAAGAGCGCTGCGGTCTCGGCGAAGTCGGCCATCACCGATTCGGTCATGCGGTCGTGCAGGAGGCCGGCGATGCGGCGCCGGTCGTCGTCGGACAGATTCCTGCCGGCGACGCGGAAGGCAATGCCGCGCTCGATCCGCTCGACCGCGTCGAAGCCGCAGTTCCAGGCGATGTCGGTGGCCTTCGACGACCACGGCGAGATGGTGCCGACGCGCGGCGTCACCAGGAACAGCGTGCCGGCGGTCTCGCCCTCGCCCGGCCGCGCTTCGAGCAGCGCGGCGAGGCCCTCGCGCGCCGCGTCGGCGAGCGGGTCGCGGACGGCGACGAAATGCCAGTAGTCCGCGCCGACACCGGTGACGCCGGGCACCGCCGCGACCAGCGTTTGCTGCAGGCGCTGCAGGCGGAAAGCGGAAAAGGCGGGGGCACCGCGGAGGAAGAAGATCTGGGCCATGGCGGAAACGGCGCGGGGGCCGGCAAAAAGGGATTCGGGGAGGGCGCAATTATAGCCGAGAGTGACCCCGCCCGCCCCGGTCGCAGCCGGGCGCCGCCTCAGAAACGGGAATGGCGCTCGCCGGCCAGGCGGACGATGACGCGATTGCGGCCGGATGCCTTGGCCGTATAGAGCGCGGCGTCGGCGCGCGCGAGGAGGGCGTCCACCGACGCATCGTCGGCCGCGCTCTGCGTGACGCCGATGCTGGTCGTGAAACGGACCGTGCCGAACTCGGTGTCGATGGCGATGCCGGCGACGGCCGTGCGAATGCGCTCGGCGACCGTTTCCGCCGACGCGACCTGCGTGCCCGGCAGCAGGATGGCGAACTCCTCGCCGCCGAGGCGGCCGAGCGCATCCATCTCGCGCAGGCAGCGCTTCGCCGCCTTGGCGAAGGCGCGCAGCGCCTCGTCGCCGGCGGCGTGACCGTAGCCATCGTTGATCTGCTTGAAGAAATCGAGGTCGAGGATCATCAGCGACAGCGGCGTGTTATGCCGCCGCTCGCGGGCGAACTCGTGGTAGAGCAGCGACAGGAAGTGATGGCGGTTGTGCACGCCGGTCATCTGGTCGGTCGTCGCCAGAAGCTGGAGTTCGGCGTTGCGCGCCGACAGCTCGCCGAGGGCGCGCGCCAGCCGGAAGGCGGCGAGCAGCGACGCGACGCTGACGCCGAGGGCGAGCAGGACGATAACCAGCGTCTGCCGCCGCCAGTGACCGAGCACGTCGTCGACGGCGGCGGAAACCGCCAGCACCAGCGGCAGGTCGCCGAGAACGGAATAGCTGACGAACTTGTCCAGCGCGTCGGTGGCCGTCTGCTCGATCCGGCCGAAGCCGCGCTCGGCGCGCGGCAGCAGGTTGCGGTACAGCTCGCCGCCGGCCACCGAGCGGCCGATCAGGCGTTCGTCGTGCGGCGCGCGGGCGAGCAGGATGCCGTCGCGGCGCATCAGCGCGATGGCCCCCTGCGGCCGGATGCGCACCTCCTCGTAGAGCGCGAGGAAGGCCGACAGTTCGATGGTCGCGACCAGTGCCGCGGCGTCCGTCCGCGGCTGCGTCAGCCGGTGCGCGACGGGAATCCGCCAGGCGCCGTTCGCCCCGCTCGCCTGCGGTGCGCCGATGTGGAAATGCCGCAGGTCGCCGCCGACGGCGGCGCGGAAGAAGTCGTCGTCGCCGAGCGGTCGCTCGCCGGCCGAAAGCGGCGTGACGAGCGGGAAGAGGCGGCCGTCGGCGCCGGCCAGCCGGATGTCGATGGCGTCGCCGGTGCGCCGGCGGAAATTCTCGATGAGCCGCAGGAAGGCGGCATCGCTGCGCGGGTCGCGCTGCGGGTTGTCGGCGATCCACTGGTCGGCGACGCCAAGGAAGACGTCGACCATGCGGAACAGGCGGCGCGTCTGTTCCTCGACGGCGTAGTCGAGGCGGCGCAGGACCTGCTCGGTGCCGCTCACCGCCTCCTGGCGGGAGGAGAACGTCCAGTAGCCGACGAAAAGCCAGAGGCAGGCGAGGAAGAGCAGCGCCGTCGGCACAACGAAACGCGCCGCGCGCGCATCGGCAGAGGCGGCGCGGCCTGCGGCGGATTTCTCGATGGGCGACGGCATGGACATGGCGGGTCATTCTAGCCCGAATCCATGGCACCGGCATGAGCCACCGGATAGTGAAAGCGGCGGGCGGGCGAATGCGCGATAATCGCCCCTTTAAGCGCACAGGGCGAAGAACAGATGAGCGAATTTTCCTACGACGTCGGCCTCGACAACTTCGACACGGGCATCCTGCAGGCATCCCGCGAGGTGCCGGTGGTGGTCGACTTCTGGGCGCCGTGGTGCCAGCCCTGCCAGACGCTGAAGCCGCTGCTGGAAAAGCTGGCCGGGGAATACGGCGGCCGCTTCCGGCTGGCCAAGGTCAATGCCGACGACTTCCCGGAGATCGCGCAGCAGTTCGGCGTGCGCAGCATCCCGACGGTGAAGGTGGTGTTCGACGGCCGCCTCGTCGACGAATTCACCGGCGCGCTGCCGGAAGCCGAACTGCGCGCCTTCCTCGACCGGCTGACGCCCTCCCCGGCCGATCCGCTGCGCGAAGAGGCGGCGGCGTTGGTCGCCGAAGGCAGGAAGGAAGAGGCGCTGGCCTGCTTGGTCGAGGCCAGCCAGCTCGACCCGGCGCACGAAGGCGTGCGCCTCGACGGCGCCGAACTGCTGATCGAACTCGGCCGCGGCGACGAGGCGCGCGCGCTGCTCGCCAGCGATTTCGCGCAGGAAGGCGAACGCGCCGAGGCGCTGAAGAAACGCCTCGAACTGGCCGAAGTGAAGATCGACACCGCCGCCCTCGACGCGCGGCTGGCCGCCAACGCCGACGACCACGCCGCGCGGCTGGAGCGCTCGCGCGCGCTGGCCGGCGCCGGCAAGTACCGCGAGGCGCTCGAGGACGCGCTGGAAGTGGTGCGCCGCGACCGCTTCCACGACGAGGGGGCCGGCCGCAAGGCGATGCTCGAACTGTTCGCGCTGCTCGGCGGCAGCGAGCAATACGACGACCTCGTGCGCGAATACCGGCGCGCGCTGTCGGCCGCCTTGAACTGACCCGCCCGGCGGCCGCGCTCAGGCGGTCGCCGCCTCGCCGAGCTGCGCCAGCCAGGCCTCGAACGGCAGCGGCGCCTCGAACCAGTTGCCCTGGCCGAGGTCGATGCCGAGATCGCGCAGCGCCGAGTAGGCGATGCCGTCGTCCACCGCCTCGGCGATCACCTTGAAGCCCAGCTCACGGCCCATGTCGCGGATCGCCTGCGCGATCGTGCGACTGACGTGATCGGTGGCGATCTTGCGCACGATCGGCGGACCGATCTTCACGAAATCCGGCGGCATGTGGCGAAGGTAGGAGAAGGAAGCAAAGCCGCTGCCGAAACTCTCCAGGCAGAAGCGGCAGCCGAGCGCGCGCAGCCCCTGCGCCAGACGCATGCTTTCCGCCAGATGCAGGCTGGCCTGCGCCTCGCCGATGCAAAAGCACAGGCTGGACGGGGGCACGCCGTAACGGTTCGTTTCCGCCTCGATCGCGGCCAGCAGCGCATCGGCACCGACGCTGCCGGCAAGGCTGACCGAAGCGAGCAGAGGCCCCTTGCCGCGCTCACCGAAACGGGCGATGGCGCGGCAGGCGGCACCGACCGCCCAGCGGTCGATCGCCGGCACCAGCTCGAAGCGCTCCGCCGCCGGCAGGAAGACCGAGGGCAGCACGGTGTCGCCGTTGTCGTCGCGCAGGCGCAGCAGCAGCTGGGCGTGGACCGGGCCGTCACCGGCCTCGTCGCCGGCGAGCGGTCGGATGCGCTGGGCGGCGAAGAACAGCCGGTCCTCGTCGAGTGCGTGCGCAAGGCGTTCCGCCCAGCCCATCTCGCCGCGCCGGACGAGGAACTCACGGTCGTCGCGCCGGCAGACATGGACGCGGTTGCGGCCCTTTTCCTTGGCCAGATAGCACCCCTGGTCGGCCAGCGAAAGGAGTTCGGCGACGTCCTTCGCCGTGCCGTCCACGCCGATCATGCCGATGCTCGCGCCGACGGCGAAGACGTGCTCCTGCCAGCTGAAGCGGTAGTCCTCGACAAGCAGGCGCAACGATTCGGCAACGCGCAGCGCGTCCGCCTCGTCGCAGTCGGCGAGAAGGATGCCGAACTCGTCGCCGCCCAGACGGCCGAGCACGTCGCCGTCGCGGATGCGTCCCTGCAGCAGGTGGGCGAGCTGGCGCAGCAGCTCGTCGCCGGCAACGTGGCCGCAGGTATCGTTGATGATCTTGAAGCGGTCGAGGTCGAGGAAACAGAGGATGTGACGCTGGCGGCCCGCGCGCACCGCGTGCAGCGCCTCCTCCAGGCGGCGCTCGAATTCGCGCCGGTTGATCAGCCCGGTCAGCGGATCGTGCCGCGCCTGGAAGGCAAGCTGGGCGGTGGCGTCGTCGATCCGGCGCTGCATCGTCTCGTGCAGTTCCTGCAGGCGCCCCGCCATGTCGTTGAAGCCGCGTTCGAGGATCGCCAGTTCGCCGGCGGAATCCGCCGGCACGCGGGCGTCGAGCCGGCCGGCGCCCATCGCGCCGACGCCGCCGATCA
This sequence comes from Rhodocyclaceae bacterium, assembly GCA_024710925.1. Classification (GTDB taxonomy): domain Bacteria; phylum Pseudomonadota; class Gammaproteobacteria; order Burkholderiales; family Rhodocyclaceae; genus Proximibacter. The sequence goes on from JANJTW010000175.1 coordinate 8,223, forward strand.
GACGGTGCAGCGGTTCGCTGATGCCGCGCGCCATGCGCAGCGCGATCGCCGCGGCGACGGCCAGGCCGGCGGCGAGGATGAGCAGGCCGTCGCGGATCAGCGCCCGCTTCCGCGCGCGCAGGCTCTCGGTGCTGAATTCGACATAGACGACGCCGATCTGGCGATCGCCGTCGTCGCCGACGGCGACCCGCGGCACCTCCGGGAAATCCTCGAACTCGACCATCGTCCGCCGGATGCCGGCGACGAAGCCGATCCAGCCGTCGCCCTCGAACAGGCGGGCCGCTCCCGGCTGGCGCCAGTCTGGATTGTGCGGCGTGCCGAGCAGGGAGAGGATGCGGCCGTCCGGGTCGGCGATGCCGATGCTGCGCACGTCCGGCTGGCGCAGCGTCGCCTCGGCGAGGGCGCGCAGGCTGCCCTGGTGGCCGGAAATGACGCCGTATTCGCTGGCCGGCGCCAGGCTGCGCACGGTGGTCACGCCGCGCACGCGCATCTCCTCGTCGAGGCCCTTGAGCCCATCGACGACAAAATACAGCAGCAGGAGCAGCGACAGCACGGTCGCCGGCAGCAGCGCGAGGAAGAGCAATCGGTGACGGATTCGCCAACTGTTCATCGTTCGTTCTCCGTGGCGCGCTCGACGGCCTTCTGCACGAGGGCGTCGGCGGGCGGATCGAGGCCGAGCGAACGCGCCACCTGGCGGTTGATCGCAACGGCGGGATAGGCGGAAGGCTGCGGCGGCGGCAGCTGCACCCGGCCGGCCGGCAGCGCGCGCACGAATTCGGCGGCCTGCAGCGCGGACAAGGCCGGCGTGCTGAAAACGGCGGCGATGGCGCCGGCACTGACGTAGCTCTGCGAGAAGGCGATGAGCGGCTTCTGGTGCCGGTAGGTGGTGAGCAGGATGCCGCGCACCGTGTCGCGCCGGTAAACGACGCCGTCGGGCA
>JANJTW010000033.1 GCA_024710925.1 Rhodocyclaceae bacterium
GACCCGGGTCTGCTCCTCGATGTCCTCGACGATCCAGATCGTGCCCTCGCGCGGGTTGTCGCGGTGGATGGCGGCGGCGTGCAGGCGGCAATAGACCATGCCGCCGTCGGCGCGGCGCAGCGGCAGCTCGGCGTCGAAGGGCTCGCCGGCGATCAGCGACTGGCGCGCCCAGCGGCGCAGGCGCAGGTATTCGGTTTCGTTCTCGTAGAGCAGGCGGGCCGGCTGGCCGAAGACGCCTTCCTCGCTGTAGCCGAGGATGTCGCAGAAGCGGCGGTTGCAGTGCTGCAGCCGACCATCGCGGACGAGGACGATGCCGACCGGCGCGTGGTCGAAAATGGCCAACAGCTCCGGCACCGCCAGCATCCGGCTCATCGTCTCCTCCAAGTGTTTGGTTCGCCCTCTGCGGGGCTTCGCTCAGCCTGACGGCTGCCGTCAACCGGCGATCATACCAGCGCCGGCGGACGCTGCGGAGGCGCCGGCGGACGCCCCCGGCAGCCGGCGGGAAGGCCGCCGCGGACGGCCCCGCCTCAGTCCGGGCCGCCGCGCTCCAGCACGCGCAGCAGCGAGGCGGTGTCGCAGCCGCCCCAGCCCTGCGCCATCAGCGCGTTCAATTGTTGGCCGACGGCTGCCGTCGCCGGCAGTGGCAGTCCCATGGCATGCGCCTCCTGCAGCACGATGCCGAAATCCTTGTGGTGCAGCCGCGCCTCGACGCCGGCGGCGAAATCGCGCCGCGTCATGCGCTCGCCGAACACCTCCAGCACGCGGCTGCCGGCAGATCCGCCGGCGAGCGCCTGGCGCACCTTTTCCGGGTCGACGCCGGCGGCGGCGGCCAGCCGCATCGCCTCGGCAACGGCCTCGATGGCGGCGACCATGACCATCTGATTGCAGGCCTTGGCGACCTGTCCGGCGCCATTGCCGCCGACATGCACGAGGGTCTTGCCGAGCACCGCGAACAGCGGCCGCACGCGTTCGAGCACAGCGGCGTCGCCGCCGGCCATGATCGCCAGCGTGCCGGCCTCGGCGCCGACGCCGCCGCCGGAGACCGGCGCATCGAGCATGTGCACGCCGCGTTCGGCGAGCCGTGCCGCGATATCGCGGGCGAGACCCGGCGCGATCGTGCTCATGTCGACGAGGACGGAGCCGGGCGCGAAACCGGCGGCGAGGCCACGGTCGCCGAAGACGACGGCCTCGACGTCGCTACCGTAGGTGACGATGGTGAAGACGATCTCGGCGTCGCGCGCGACCGCGGCCGGCGAGGCGCACGCGGAGGCCCCGGCCTCGACCAGCGGCGCCAGCGCTGCCGGCCGGCGCGCCCACACGGCGACCTCGTGGCCGGCGCGCAAGAGCCGCGTCGCCATCGGGCGGCCCATCGTGCCGAGGCCGACGAAGCCGAGCTTCATTGCTGGCCGGAGAGTTTTTCGAGCAGCTTCAGCACGGCGATCGAATCCTCCTCGCCGAGGCCGGAGCCGACCATCGCGTTGAACATCTGCGCCGTCGCCGCGGCGCCGGGCAGCATCAGCCCGAGCGCGTGCGCGCTCTGCATGACGATGTTCAGGTCCTTCTGGTGCATCCAGCTCTTGAAGCCCGGCTTGAAGTTGCGGTCGAGCATGCGCTGGCCGTGGTTTTCGAGGATCTTCGAATTGGCGAAGCCGCCCAGCAGCGCCTCGCGCACCTTGGCCGGATCGGCGCCGGCCTTCTGCGCGAAGCACAGCGCCTCGGCCACCGCCATCACCCCCATGCCGGTGACGATCTGGTTGCAGGCCTTGGCCACCTGCCCGGCGCCGGCATCGCCGACATGCACGACGTTCCTGCCCATGCAGTCGAAGGCCGGTTTCGCCCTGGCGAAGGCTTCGGCGCTGCCGCCGGCCATGATCGACAGCGTGCCGGCGATGGCGCCGACCTCGCCGCCGGAGACCGGCGCGTCGACAAAGTCGATGCCCTTTTCCCGCATCCGCACGGCGATGTCCTGCGCCGCCGCCGGTGCGATCGTGCTCATGTCGACCGCCACCAGCCCCGGCCGGGCGCCGGCGGCGACGCCGTTGTCGCCGAGCATCACCTCGGCGACATCGGGCGCGTCGGCAACCATCGAGATGACGACGTCGACACGGCCGGCGACGTCGGCCGGGCTGCTGCCGGTCTGCGCGCCGGCGTCGGCGAGCGGCGCCATCGACTCGGCGCGGCGCGCCCAGACGACCAGCTCGTGCCCGCCCTTGAGCAGATTCAGCGCCATCGGCCGGCCCATGATGCCGAGCCCGAGGAATCCGATCTTCATGTCGATCTCCTGCAACGGTTGGGGAGCCGGTCCGGCTCAGCCGGCCTGCCGGGCCGACGGCTGGCGGGCGAAGGCGAACGATTGCGCGGTCGGCACGCTGAAGCGGCCGTTCAGCGCGATCAGCTGGACGCGGTGTGCGTTGGCCAGCCGGGCGACGTACTCCTCGCCCTTCGGCAGCAGGCGGACCTCGATGCGGCGGCGGTCCTCGGTCGAGCGGCGGCGCTCGACGAAGCCCTGCTTCTCGCAGCGCGAGACCAGCGCGACGACGCCGTGGTGCTGCGCCTGCAGACGCTCGGCGAGTTCGCCGATGGTCGCCCATTCGCGGCCGGGGTAGCCCTTGATGTTGAGCAGCATGAGGTATTGCAGCGGCGTGATGCCGGCCTTGCGCGTGACGGTTTCGGAGAAGCGGAGAAACTTGCGGATCTGGTAGCGGAAGTCGGCAAGAAGCTCGAAATCCTGCTTTTCGAGCGGCGGCAGCTGCGTTTCGGTCATTGGGGGAAACTCCGTCTCTTGTTCTGTCGGCAATCGCGCGACGCCCGATTTTACCGGCAAATGCCCCTTCCCGACGGCATGAAAAGAAAAACCCGCGGACGCCTTTCGGCACCGCGGGCATAAATCAGCCGCCCGTTCGGGGGGATGAACGGCGGCGGAGAGGAAATGCCGGGAACCGGCGATGAAGAGGGAACCGGACCCGGATTGGCAGCAAGAATACATCACGTTGCGATAATCACGCAAGCGCGACGACACGCGAGGCTTCAGTCCGGCGTCTCGCCGCCGGACTGGGCCGGCGCGCAGGCCGGCAGCGTGATGACGAAGCGGGTGCCCTCGCCGAGGCGGCTGTCGACGGCGACGTCGCCGCCGAGCAGGTCGCGCACGAGGTTGAGGACGATGGACAGGCCGAGGCCGCTGCCGCCCTTGCCCAGCCGGGTCGTGAAGAAGGGGTCGAAGATGCGCGGCAGCAGTTCGGCGGAAACGCCGTTGCCGTCGTCGGCGAAGACGATCTGCACGTGCCCGTCGGCCAGCGCCGCCGCGCGGATGCTGATGACGCCGTGCTCGCGCCCCTCGAAGGCGTGCAGCAGCGCGTTCTCGACGAGGTTGGTGACGACCTGGCCGAGCGCCCCGGGAAAGCTGTCGAGCTGAATGCCGACCTCGACGTCGAGGTCGAGCCGGTGCCGGCTGAGCTTGAGCCTCGGCAGCAGCGTCATGCGCACCTCTTCGAGCACCGTCGCCAGGTCGAAGACGCGGCGGCGGTCGCTGGTCTGATCGACTGCCACCTGCTTGAAATTCTGGATCAGGTTGGCGGCGCGCAGCAGGTTGCGTTCGAGCAGGTCGCCGGACTCGCGCACGCCGGCGACGAAGCCATCGAGCACCGAGCGCCGCAGCGGGCCGCCGGCGAGCGCGGCGTCGAATTCCCCGATGCGATGGCCGAGCGCCGAGGCGACCATCAGCGCATTGCCGATCGGCGTATTGATCTCGTGCGCGATGCCGGCGACGAGGTTGCCGAGCGAGGCCATGCGCTCATTGCGGGCAAGCACCTCGTTGGTCCGGCGCAGCGCGGTGACGTCGGTCTGCAGCACGAGGCGGCCGCCCTCGGAGGTCGCCAGGCGCTCGATGCTGATGATGCGTCCGTCGGGCAGGCGGCGCTCCCACTGCCCGAGGCGATCCCAGTCGGTGCTGCCGTCCTCGGCGCTCTGGAAATCGCCGTGCGCCTCCATGCCGCGACGCAGCTCGTCGCGCGCGATGCCGACGCGGAGCAGGCCGGCGGATGCCGGGTAGAGGCCCTTGAACGCCTCGTTCCACGCCGCCAGGCACTTGTGCCGGTCCCACAGCAGGATGCCGCTGGCCATGGTGTCGATGATCTCGCGCAGCCATTCCGCCGACTGCCGCACCGCCGCCTCGGCCAGCCGCCGCTCCTCGACCTCCGACGCGAGGCGGCGCGTGCGCTCGGCGACGCGCGCCTCCAGCTCGGCGTTGAGCTGCTCGTAGCGCTGGTTGGCGGCGAGCAGCCGCGCCTCGGCGCGCTTGCGCTCGGTGACGTCGGTGTAGGAGGTGACGAAGCCGCCGTCCGGCAGCGGCGTGCCGCGCACTTCGAGGACCGTGCCATCCGGCCGCGTGCGCTCGAAATGGTGCGGCACGTGCAGGTCGATGCGCGCCATCGCCTCGTCGACGTAGACCTCCGGGTCGACGTCGCCGTACTCGCCGCGCCGCGCGTTGTAGCGCAGGAAATCGGCCAGCGTCGCGCTGCCGCCCTCGAACATCTCGCGCGGGAAATCGAGCAGGCGGCGGAATTCCTCGTTCCATTCGACGATGCGCAGGCCGGCGTCGGTGACCGAGACGCCGCCGGGGAAATGCGACAGCACCGATTGCAGCAGCGAGTTGCGCCGGCGCAGCGCTTCCTCCGAGCGCCGCCGCTCGGTGACGTCCTCGGCCAGCATCAGCCGGGCCCGGCGGCCCTCGTAGGCGACGTCGAGGACGCTCACCTCGGCATCGACGATCTCGCCGTCCTGGCGCCGGAAGCGCCACTGGCCGGCACGCTGCAGGCCGGCAGGCAGGGCCGCGAAATCGTCGGCCAGCCGGCTTTCGTCGCCCGGCGGCGCGAGGTCGGCAAGGCGCATCCCCGGCAGGGCCCGCCGGCCGAAGCCGTAGCCGTCGAGAAAGGCCTGGTTGGCGTCGAGGATGAACTGCCGGTACGGCTCGTAGACGAGCATCGGCACCGGGTTGTTGTCGAACAGCGCGCGGTACTGCGCTTCGCTGGCGCGCAGCGCCTCGGTGCGGCGCGCCACCTCGGCCTGCAGCAGCCGCGGCTGGCGCAGCAGCAGATAGACGGCGAAGGCGACGAGCAGGCTGAAGACGAGTCCGCCGATGAAGCCGACGGCAACGTCGAGCGGCGCCCGCCAGCCGCGCAGCGGCGCCAGGCTCAAGGTCCACTCGCCGTTCGGCACGTTGATGCGGACCTCGACCGGCCGTTCGGTGAGGACGCCACCGCTGCTGGCGAAGACATCGCGGACGCCGTCGTCCGGGCGTATCCGCCACAGTTCGTAGGCGTAGCCGGACTCGACCAGGGCGTCGATGCGCGTCGCCGCGAGCAGGTCGGGAATGCGGATGAGGACCTGCGTCATGCCCCAGAAGTGCTCGACGCCCCGCTCATCGGCGAGGAAGATCGGATAGCGGCCGACGACGCCGACGCCGCCCTGGCGCAGCTCGAACGGCCCGGTCAGGCCGAGCCGGCGCTCGGCGATGACGCGCCGCGCCTCCGGCCCCTGCGTCTCGTCCTGCAGCGGCGAGAAGCCGATCACCGCCTCGTTGCCGGCGAGCGGCACGACCTGCGCGATGGTGCCGCCGGGCGCCAGCTGCAGCGCGGTGATGCCGCCATAGATGCGGATCATCTCGCCGGCGATCTCGGTGAAATTCTCGATGCGTCCCCGTCCCTGGCGAACCAGCGTCGCCAGCGCGTAGGACGCCGACAGCGAACGGTCGAGGCGTTCGGCGAAATCGTGCGCGACCGTGCCCGCCAGCTGCCGGGCGCGCCCCTCGGCCTCGTGCCGGCGGATTTCGTTGACGACGGAAAGCAGCCCTGCGGCAACGGCGGCGGCAACGAAAAAGGCGGCGACGACGCCCGGCACCAGCCAGTCGCGCCGCGCCGCCTGCCCGTGCGAATCCCCGTCCGTCCGCTCCATCAGCGCACCTCCCCGCCGCCAGCGTCGGCTGCCCCGGGCGGGCCGGCGCGCGTGCGGCCATCGTAGCTCAGTTGCCGCATCCCGTCTCGCGCCAGATATTGCGGCAGCGCGTTTCCTTCACCCACCATGCGGCGGCGGCGCCGAGGCAGGCGCTGGCGGCGATCACCGCAATGCCGCCGCGCCAGGCCTCGACGCCGTAGAAGCGCGCGCCGCCGAGCATGCCGCCCTGCCAGCCGAGGTCCATGACCCAGCCGAAGATCGGCTGCAGCAGCGCGCCGGCGGCGAAGCCGCCCATGTTGGCGACCGAGGTCGACATGCCGGACAGCAGCGGCGGGTTGACCTCCTTGGCGCACGCCCAGGTCAGGCTGAAGCCGGCGGTGCACAGCCCCATCAGCGCGAACAGCGCCATCGACAGCCCGACCGGCATCGTCACGCCGGACAGCCAGACCAGCCAGAGCAGCGCGAAGAGATTGGTCGTCGCCACCAGCACCGGCTTCCTGCGGCCGAGACGGTCGGACAGCGTGCCGAGGAAGAAGCAGCCGACGGCGAAGCCGCCGAACCACAGCGACAGATGCGTGGCGGCGACGTCGCGCGAATAGCCGTGCACCTGCACCAGGTAGGGCGTCGCCCACAGCCCGGCGAAGGCAAAGAAGGCGCCGGCGACTCCGGTGTTGGCCAGCGCCGCCGGCCAGGTGGCGCGGTTCTTCAGCACGCGCATCAGGCCGCCGAGGATGACGGTGCGGTCGAACTTCGGCCGGTGCGCATCGCTGCCGCCATCCTTGCGGTCGCGCACCCAGATCCAGCAGGCGACGCCGAGCGCCAGCGAAAGCGCGCCGGCGGCGACGAACACGCTGCGCCAGCCGACCGCCTGCGCGGTCAGCGACAGCGGCACGCCGGCCAGCACCGAGCCGAGGTTGCCGACCAGCATGCACAGCCCGGTCAGCGTCGCGAAATGCTTCTCGTCGAACCAGACGGCGATGATCTTGAGCATGGCGATGAAGGTCACCGAAACGCCGAGGCCGACCAGCGTCCGCCCGACCAGCGCGATTTCCATCGACGGCGCCAGCCCGAAGAGCACGCTGCCGGCGCAGGCGACGACGGCGCCGAGAAAGAGGATGCGGCGCGGGCCGAGGGTGTCGACGAGGATGCCGGTCGGCACCTGCATCACCGTATAGACGTAGAAATAGGTCGCCGCCAGCACGCCGAGCGAAGCGGCGGTGGTCTGGAACGAAACGGCCAGATCCTGCGCGATGCCGGCCGGCGCGAAGCGGTGGAAGAAGGACAGCACGTAGGCGCCGGCGACGACGGCCAGCATCGGGCCGCTGCGGCGGAAAGCGTCGGTCATGGGCGGGTTCTCTTGAGGTCTTGTCGTTGGTGGCGGAGCCGGGGGACGGAGCGGCGCCCGCCGGCTAGGCCGGCGGCTGGCGCAGCAGGCGGGTGAGGATCGGCGGCGTCAGCAGCGTCGTCAGGATGACCATGATGACGATCACCGAGAACATCGCCTCGTCAATGACGCCGAGCTGCTTGCCGACGGCGGCGAAGATCAGGCCGACCTCGCCGCGCGGCACCATGCCCCAGCCGACGACCCACGGACTGTGCCCGCGGCCGGCGGCGAAGCCGGCGACGAGCTTGCCGGCGACGGCGACGGCGGTGATGCCGAGGGCGACGACGACGATCTGCGGGTCGGCCAGCGTCCTCAGGTCGACCTGCATGCCGGTGAGCACGAAGAACACCGGCACGAAGAAGTAGCCGATCGGCTCGACCATGTGTTCGTGCTGGTGCTGCGCGTGCTTCTGCAGGATGCCCCGGATGCGGTCGGCGACGCCCGGCTTGTCGTGCGCGGGCAGCACCGCGTCGATCTCACCGACCACCTTCGGCGTCTCGAAATCCTGCAGCCAGACCGGCTCGAACAGCAGGCCGGCGGCGAAGGCGCCGATGATCGGCGCCAGGCCGACGGCGTGCGCCAGCCAGGCGAGGAACAGGCCGCTGGCCAGCACCAGCGCGAAGAGCATCGAGTGGCCGGGGTCCAGCCGCGCCAGCGTGCCGGCGAAGCGCTTCGCCAGCAGGCGGCCGATCAGGATCGAACCGCCGAGGAAGGCCGCCGCCTCGACGACGATCGTCGCCACCTGGCCGACGCTGACCGAGCCGACCTGGACCAGGCTGGAGACGACGGCGAGGATGACCAGGCCGAGGACGTCGTCGATGACCGCCGCGCCGAGGACGATCTTCGCCTCCGGCATGGCCAGCCGGCCGAGGTCGCGGAAGACGCGGCCGGTGATGCCGACCGACGTCGCCGACAGCGTCGCGCCGAGGAACAGGTAGGT
>JANJTW010000106.1 GCA_024710925.1 Rhodocyclaceae bacterium
GTCACCGCCGTCCTCGCCATCGCCGCGCTGGTCGGCGTGCAGGCGCGCGAACTGGCGCGCAGCGAGGCGGCGCTGCTCGAGGAGAGCATGCTCGCCGCCAAGCGCACCGAACTGCGCCACTACGTGCAGCTCGGCCTGACCTCGATCGAGCACATCTACGGCAGCGGCCGCGACGACGAGGCGGCGAAGGCGGAGGTGAGGCGCATCCTGAGCGAGATGAACTTCGGCGACGACGGCTATTTCTTCGCCTACGACCGCGACGGCAACAACCTCGTGCACCCGCGCCAGCCGGAACTGGTCGGGCAGAACCTGCTCGCCCTGCGCGACCCGAACGGCATTGCCGTGATCGAGCGCCTGCTGGCGATCGCGCAGGACGGCGGCGGCTTCCAGCGCTACATGTGGAAGCGCCCGTCGACCGGCCTGCTCGCCGACAAGCTCGGCTACGTCGTCGAGCTGAAGCGCTGGGGCTGGATGTTCGGCACCGGCATCTACCTCGACGACGTCGCCGCCGGCGTCGGCAAGCTGCAGGAGAAGGCGTCGGCGAACATCGCGGCAACGATGCTCGGGCTGGCCGCCGTCGCCGTCGTCGCGACGCTGGCGGTCTTCGCCGGCGGCCTGGCACTGAACATCAGCGAGCACCGGCTGGCCGACCAGCAGCTGAAGCAGCTGGCACAGCGGCTGGTGACGTCGCAGGAGGAGGAGCGCGCGCGCGTTTCGCGCGAGTTGCACGACGGCCTGAGCCAGCTCTTGGTGTCGATCAAGTACCGCTTCGAGCTCGCGCAGGAGCGCCTGCTCGCCGGCCGCGACAACGCCGCGCAGGCGATCGACGAAGGCCTCGCCGGGCTGGCCGGGGCGATCGCCGAGATCCGCCGCATCTCGCACGACCTGCGGCCGTCGCTGCTCGACAACCTCGGCCTGCCGGCGGCGCTGACGCAGCTCGCCGAGGATTTCGGGCGGCGCACCGGCATCGCCGTCGAGACGAGCATCGGCGACCTGCCGGCACTGCCGGCGAACAGCGCCAACACGACGCTGTTCCGCGTCGCGCAGGAGGCGCTGACCAACGTCGAGCGCCACGCCGCGGCACGCCGCGTCAGCCTGCGCCTCGCCGGCGACGGCGACGCGCTGCGCCTGTCGATCGCCGACGACGGCCGCGGCTTCGCTACGCAGCGCGCGCCGCAGCGCGGCATCGGGCTGCGCAACATGCGCGAGCGCATCGAACACCATGGCGGCACGCTGCACATCGCCGGCGGCGAGGCGGGCGGCACGCGGCTCGTCGCGGCGATGCCGCTGGCGGCGGCGCTGGCCGTACCGACCGAGGAGCGCATTGCATGAACACGAACGAGGAAGCGGTGGCGATCCGCGTGCTGCTGGTCGACGATCACCAGCTGGTGCGCGACGGCCTGCATTCGCGGCTCGGCGAGACCGAAGGCATCGTCGTCGTCGGCGAGGCCGGCAGCGGGCAGGAAGCGCTGGCGCTGGCCGCCGCGCTGCAGCCGGACCTGGTGCTGCTCGACATCGGCCTGCCGGACATCAGCGGGCTGGAGGTCGCCGCGCGCCTCGCCGAGGTCGCGCCGGCGGCGCGGGCGCTGATGCTGTCGATGTACGACAACCGCGAGTACGTCGTCAGCGCGCTGCGCGCGGGCGCCCGCGGCTACGTGCTGAAGGATGCGGCGTCGAAGGAGATCATCGCCGCCATCCGCGCCGTCGCCGCCGGCGGCGCCGACTACAGCGGCCCGCTGGCGGCGGCCCTGGCCGACGGCGGCAGCGGGCGCGAGGCGCCGCTCACCGAGCGCGAGCGCGAGGTGCTGATCCTCGTCGCCCAGGGCAACAGCAACAAGCGCGTCGCGCAGCTGCTCGACGTCAGCGTGCGCACGGTCGAGACGCACCGCCTGAACCTGCGCCGCAAGCTCGGCGTCGAGACGCCGGCCGGGCTGATCAAGTACGCGCTGCAGCGCGGCTGGATCAAGGTTTAGCGGCGTCGGACTCGCTGTTCTGCAGCGTCGTCAGGTAGGCGAGGATGTCCTGCAGGTCCGGCTCCTGCAGTCCGTAGAGCACGCCGGTCTTGGCGTCGTCCTCGTCGTGCGGGCGCTCGGCGGCGAGGAAGGCCTTCATCTGCTTCAGCAGGTAGTTGGTGTATTGCCCGACAAGCATCGGGAACATGCCCTTGCCCTGCCCTTCCTTGCCGTGGCAGCTGGCGCACTGCTTCCGGTAAACCTGCCCGCCCTTGTCGATGTCGCCCTCGACGCGCGGCACGAGCATCACCTTCTCGACCATCTGCAGGCGCGTCAGCGCATCCTCGTCGCCCTTGAAGGTGGGCATCTTCGTCGGCAGCTGGATCTGCGCCAGCCAGTCGGAGACGAGCTTCATGTCCTCGTCCGGCAGGTCGCGCTCCTTGGTATACGGATACATCGGCAGGTTGATGCGCGCCTGCGACTGGAAATTCTTCAGTTGCTGGAACATGTACTTCGGCTGCTGGCCGGCGATGCGCGGGTATTCGCCCTTCTTGCCGCCGGCGCCGAATTCGCCATGGCAGGCGGCGCACGGGCCGTAGATTTCCTTGGCCTTTTCCTCGTCGAGGGCGACCGCCGGCGAAGCCAGCAGGCAGACACCGACGACTGCGGCGAAGCGCTTGATTTTTTTCATGAAAACATCCTCACGGGGGAGCCGGAATTATAGGTCGGCGCCGCCGTGCCCCTGTTTGATGCCGGTCAAGAAGTCCGGCAAAACGCCGCTTCAGCGAAGACCGAAGAAGTCGCGGATGCGGCGGACGATCGCCGCCCGGTGCTCGGCGCGCTCGCTGTCGCTGCGCTCGCGCTGGTACGCGTTCTGCAGCGCCTCGATCTGGTGCAGCCGCTCGGACAGGATGTGCGACATGCTGTCGGCCAGTTCCGGGCGGGCGCGGATGATGTCCTCGAAACCGGCCTTGTCGAGGCGGTAGCACTCGATGTCGGTGGCGGCGACCACCGTCGCCGCGCGCGGCGCGCCGGTCATCAGCCCCATCTCGCCGAAGACGCTGCCCTGCGGCAGGTGCGTCAGCAGGCGGCGGCCGCCGTCCGGCGGCTCCCAGAAAACGTCGGCCTCGCCACCGGCGACGATGTACAGCCAGTGCGCGACGGCGCCCTGGCGGGTGATCACGCCGCCCTTGGCGAAGGGCGCGTAGACCAGCCGCCCGGCCATCTTCTGCCGCTCGTTCTCGTCGAGCGAGGCAAACAGCTCGATGCCCGACAGCGCCTGCAGGCGGCGGTTCAGCTCGCGCTGCCAGACCGCCTCGCGGTGCGCATCGCCCTCCTGCACGAGGTGCACGATCTGGTCCGGCAAAGCAATGCGCCAGCCGTTGCGCTGCAGCGTCGCCAGCACGTGCGCGCGCACCGCCGAGTCGGTCGGATCGTCGTCCTGCGGGTCGAGCAGCCAGTAGCGCAGCGCATAGCGCACCGCGCCGGGCGTGAACTCCATCGCCACGCACGACGGGCGCGGCTCGTGCGCGACGTTGGCGATTTCCGCCTCGGCGACGGCACGCTCGACGGCACCGACGACCAGCGAGGGATTGACGCTGTAATCGACGTTGAACCAGATCCAGCGCCGCCAGCCGGCGACGCCGAGGTCGCGGTCGCCGATCACCGAGAACTTGCCCTTCATCAGCTGGCTGTTCGGCACCACCACCTTCTCGCCGTTGCGCGTCAGGATCGCCGTGTAGCGCCACTGGATCTCGACGACGCGGCCGGAAAGGTCGTCGAGCTTGACCCAGTCGCCGATCTCCAGCGAGTTGTCGAGCTGCAGCGCGAGACCGCCGAGGATGTTGCCGAGCGTGTCCTGCATGGCGAAGGCGAGCACGGCGGTGATCACTGCCGAGGTGGCGACCAGGCTGGACAGTTCGACGCCGGCCGCGGACAGGCGGATCATCGCCCACAGCACGTAGCCGGCGATGACGACGATGTCTTCGAGGATGCGCGGCGTCTGCACCTTGAGCGCCGGCAGCAGGAGACGGAAGGCGGCGAGGCCGGCGAGCCGGATGAGAACCAGGCCGAGACCGAGCAGCGCCGCCTGGTGCAGGCCGGCGGCCACCTTCACCTGCCCCTGCCAGGCGAAGGCCGCGGCCACCGCGTCGAGACCGAGCCAGCAGGCGAAGAAGAGCAGCGAGTGCTTGAGCGTCGTCCGCCCGCCGGCGAGGAAGCGGTAGAGCGCCGCCGACAGCAGCAGCGAGAGGCCGACGACGTAGGGCGTGACGTCGCGCCAGAGGTCGAGGACCAGTTCGCTCACGTCGATAGCTGCCGCGCGTAGGATTTGACGACCGGCCACTGCCGGCGGCTCACCGGCAGGCGCTCGGGCACGTCGCGCACCAGCGCCAGCCAGTGCGCGTCGGCCTCCTCCGGCCCGTTCCGCTCGAAGCCGAGGATCGCCTCCTTGGCGACCAGCACGCTGCGATGCAGCCGGATGAAGCGCTGCGCGAACTCGTGCTCGAGGTGGGTCAGCGATTCGTCGAGCAGGTACTCGCGCTCCTTCGTGCGCGCCGTCACGTACTTCAGGTCGGCCTTCAGGTAGAGCACCGCGTCGATCGGGATGAGCAACAGGCGGCCGCGCTCGTGGCAGGACAGGTGGCGGCGCCCGTCCGGCTGCAGGGACGGCTGCAGCGATTGCAGCAGCGTCGCCGGCGGCGGCCGCAGTGCCCGTGCCTTGCCCAGCGCGCTGGCCAGCCGCGCCGCGCGCACCGGTTTCAGCAGGTAGTCGACGGCGTTCACTTCGAAGGCCTGGACGGCATAGGCGTCGTAGGCGGTGGTGAAGATCAGCGCCGGCGGCTGCGGCAGGTGCGCCAGATGCTGCGCCAGTTCGATGCCGCCCATCTTCGGCATGCGGATATCGACGAAGACGACGTCCGGCGACTCGTGTTCGAGCAGGTCGAGTGCGGCGAGGCCGTTCTCCGCCTCGCCGACGACGCGCGTCGGCGTCTCGCCGGCAACGTCGCCGAGCAACTCGCGCAGGCGCGCGCGTGCCGGCGCCTCGTCATCGACGATGAGGACGCTCAGTTCCTGCATGGCAGCACCATATGCACGATGTAGGTTCCATTCTCTTCACGCGCCTCCAGGCGCGCTTCCAGATCGTAGTACAAGGCCAGCCGCTCGCGGATGTTGGCCAGCGCCATGCGGTTGCCGGCAACGTGCGCGCCCTCGGGGCAGACCGGATTGCTCAGTTCGACCGTCAGCTCGTCGCCGCGCCGCGCGAAACGGATGCGCACGGTGCCCGGCGCCGCCGACGGCTCGATGCCATGATAGACCGCATTTTCGAGCAGCGGCTGCAGCATCAGCGGCGGCACGCGCATCTCGCCGGGCAGGTCGTCGATCGCCCATTCGACGTGCAGCCGGTCGCCGAGGCGCAGCTTCTCCAGGTCAAGATACTGCCGGCAGAGGGCGATTTCGTCGGCCAGCGGCACCAGGTCGCGGTGGTCGCGCATCAGCGCGCGGAAGAGGTCGGCCAGCTCTTCGAGCGCATGCTCGGCCCGCCGCGGCTCGGCGCGGATCAGCGAGAGCACGGCGTTCAGGCTGTTGAACAGGAAGTGCGGACGGATGCGCGCGGTCAGCGCCTGCAGCCGCGCCTCGGCGAGCGCCGGCGACAGCGCGCCGGCGCGCAGGTGGAAGTAGGCGAGCATGGCGCCGGCGCAACCGGCGGCGAGCAGCGCGGCGCGCGCGACCGCCGCCCAGCCGCCTTCGGCAAAGCCCATGAAGCGCCAGAAATCGTGCAGTAGCGCCGCCTGCAGCGCGACCAGGGCGATCACCGTCGCCGCCGCAAGACGGTAGGGCAGGCGCCACAGCAGGTCGCGCAGCACCGCCAGCAGCAGCAGGCTGCACAGCAGCAGCGGTTCGACCCAGACGGCGAGGTCGATGTAGCGCTCCGGCCAGGCGGCGAGGTGCGTCACCTGCACCAGCGCCGCGGCGAGCGCCAGCAGGTTCACGCCGAGCAGCAGGCGGAGCATCACGCCGAGGTTGCGGAAGTCCGGCAGCCGGTGGCCGGCAGGGTTTTGCTTTATACTTGCCATCTCTTTGAAATCGCTGGAATTCGGGCCTTTCGGCCGATTCTAGCCGACAATCTTGCATCCATCATGAGCCAGAACAATTCCTCCCAATACACTTGGGCCGGCCGCTTCTCCGAGCCGATGTCCGACCTCGTCAAACGCTACACGGCCTCGGTCGATTTCGACCAGCGCATGTGGCG
>JANJTW010000052.1 GCA_024710925.1 Rhodocyclaceae bacterium
GACGCTGACGGCGAAGCTCGAAGACCCGGCGCTCTACGCCAGCGACCCGCAGGCGGCGCAGGGCTTCGCCACGCGCCTGAGCGAGATCGACGACGAGCTGCTGGCGCTGCTCGAACGCTGGGAGGCGCTGGAGGCGCAGGTGCCGCGGAACTGAGTGCCGGCGCACTGCGTCAGAACCGGAACATCGGAGATACGAAACGACCATGCCGAAGAAACTGCTGATCGCCCTCCTTGCCGCCTGCACGCTCAACGCGGCGGCCGCCGAAAAGAAGCCGCCGCCGGTCGAGGTCTACGTGCCGCACCTGTGCCTGGCCTGCCTCGACTGGGCCGAGCACTTGCGCCAGAACGGTTTCCCGAAGGTGACGGTGAAGGAGGTCGAGGACCTGCCGGCGCTGAAGAAGAAGCTGAAGGTGCCGGAGGACCTCGAATCGGTGCATACCGCGGTGGTCGCCGGCTACTTCGTCGAAGGCCACGTACCGGCCGAGGACATCCACGAACTCCTGAAGGAAAAGCCGAAGGCCTACGGCATCGCCGTCCCCGGCCTGCCGCGCGGCGCCCCCGGCCGCGAGTTCTCGATGCCGACCTGCGAGACCGGCTGCACGATGCTCGACTCGCAGACCGCCGAGCGCGAGGTGCGGCGCGAGATGTTCAACACGATGGTCGTCTACAAGGACGGCCGCGTGAAGGTCTGGGCGCGGCACTGAGCGCCGGCGTCGGCGTGAGGATGGCCGCCGGCCCGGCTGCCTGCGGCGTTGCCGGCGACCCGTGCGCCGTCCTTGCCCGGCCGCGCGGCTGGTGGGCTTGGGCTGCCAGCGCGCCGGCCGCCGCCGGGAGCGCGCCATGAGCCGGCACGCTGGCCGCCGCGCCGCGCTCGAAAGCTGGCTGCTTGCCATGGCGCCGCTGTGGGCGCCGTTGCCGTTCTGCGTCGCGCGTCCGGCGTGGTGCGATACCCACCCGGCGCTGGCCGCCGCGCTGCTCGATCTCGACGACGCGACGCTCGCCGCCTTCAGCGCCGATGACGATGCTGCACGTACCTTCCTTGCTCCCCACCTGCCGCTGCTGGCCGAACTGCCGGCGCTGATCGACCTGCCGCAACGTGAGGCGGCGCCGGCGCCGGTGCATCGCCCGGCCTGGCAGTTCATCCCCGGCCGCAAGGCGGCGCAGATCGACGCCTTCGCCGCCGCCGTCGGCGTCCCTCAGGGACCGCTGGTCGAATGGTGCGCCGGCAAGGGCCACCTCGGCCGCCGCTTCCTGATGGCCTGGGGCGGCGAGGCACAAGCGCTCGAACGGAACGCCGAACTGTGCCGCGAAGGCGAGGCGCTTTCCGCGCGCGCCGGCCTCGCGCAGCGTTTTGCCGTCGCCGACGTGCTCGCCCCGGAATCCGCGACGAGCCTCGCCGGCGCCCACGCCATCGCGCTGCATGCCTGCGGCGACCTGCACCGGCACCTGATCGACCGCGCCGGCCCGGCCGGCGCCCGCGCGCTCGACGTCGCGCCGTGCTGCTACCCGCTCGGCGCCGACGACATCTACCGGCCGCGCGGCGGCGACAGCGCGCTCGCGCTCGACCGCAACGCGCTGCGCCTGGCCGTCACCGAAACCGTCACCGCCTCGCCGCGGCTGGCCGCCGAAAGCGAGCGCCTGTCGGCGTGGAAGCTGGCCTTCGTCGCGCTGCGCGAAGCGCATTCGCCCGGCGCGCCGTACCGCACGTTCAAGCCGGTGCCGGCGACGTGGACGCGGCAGGGCTTCGCCTTCTTTCTGCAGGCGCTGGCCGCGCGCGAGAAGCTGCCGCTCGATCCAAAGCTCGACTACGCCGCCGCCGAAGCCACCGGCTGGACCCGCCACCGCGCTGCGCGCCGGCTGCAGCTGCCGCGCCTCGCCTGCCGCCGCGCGATCGAAGTCTGGCTGCTGCACGACCTGGCGCTGGCGCTGGAGAATGCCGGCTTCGCGGCCGAGCTGCACCGCTTCTGCGCGCGCACGCTGACGCCGCGCAACGTGATCGTCTCGGCGCGGCGCTGAGGGGGCACACAGGGGCGTCATCGATTTGCCAAGTCAAATCGGCATGACCATAATGATCGTGCTGATTTGAAAAGGCTGAGAACATGATTACCGAAACAAGTGCCGTCACCTTTCGCCAGAACCTGGGCGAGATGCTCAACCGCGTCCAGTACCGTCACGACAGCGTGCTCATCAACAAGGACGGGAAGCCCGTCGCCGCCTTGGTCGACGCTCGCCTTTTCGAGCGCATCCGACGCATGCAGGGGCGTTTCGATGCGCTGTGCCAGCGGATCGAGGCGGGGTTTTCCGGCGTATCCGAAGCGGAGGGAATGGCGGAAATCGAGGCGGCCATTGCCGAGGACAGGCAGGCGCAGCGCAAATCCGCCGCTCGCTGAACATGGGCCATACCCTGCGGGTGGTCCTCGACACCAACGTCCTGCTTTCCGGCATTGCCTTTCCCGGCAGCCTCTCCGGAAAGATTCTTTCTGCCTGGCGACTGGGCTCGCTGGAGATCGTCCTTTCCGACTTCATCATCGAAGAACTGCGCCGGGTCTTGCCCCGGCTTGCGCACAGGCACGGCTTGAACGCGGCGGAAATCGACGATCTGCTGGATATCCTGTCGATCCAGGCCGAAATCCTGGCGCCACAGGTCCCCGACGAACAACTGCTCAGGGACCTGAACGACCTCCCCGTGCTCGGCACCCTGCTGGCGGCGGTTCAGTCGGGCAAGGCCGCTTACCTGATCACCGGCGACAAGGATCTGCTCGTCCTCGGCGACCGTTATCCCATCCTCTCCCCCGCCGATTTCTGGGCGCGGCACGGCGGATTCTGATCCGTTTCGGGCCGCCCGCTGGCGGCGCGGCGACCGGCTACGCGTAGACGTCGAGCCGTCTGCCGATGCGCGCTTCGTCGCTGCCGTACGTACCGGCGATGGCCGACGATTCCGCTGTGCCGGCGGCGCCCGATGCGCCGGCCTCTTCGCCCCCGCCCCCCGCGCCTTCCGCCTTCGTCCGTGCCAGTTCCGCCTGCGCTTCCTGCGCCATCGCCGACGCCGCTGCGGCGACGGCGCGATCCTGGCCTGAAGGATCGGCCGGGGCGAGAGCGGCGGCCTGGATCTGGCGGGCCTTCTCGATCGTTTCCTCCGGCGTCCGTCCCGGTGCGGTACTGATGCGAACTTCGCCGCCGATGGCGTAGTTCACGCCGTCCGGGCCGCGCTGGTAGGTGAACGAGGCGCCGCTGGCGAGTCCGGCGCCGGCCGCCACGTGCGCCGCCTCGTGCGCGCGGACCTCGCGGTCGCGCGCCTGCAGCTTGCGGACCTGGTCCTGTTCGTCGGGCGTCAGCTGCGCCGCCGCCGCGCCCTGCCCGGAGGCTGCCGCCGTGCGCGACGCGGCGCCGGCCCGCTCGCTCTTGCCGAGGGGCTCGTAGAAACTGCCTGCCGCCGATACGCCGGGAATGTTCATTGCGCGAAGATCGTTCCGTGAGTGCCGTTGATCATGCCCTGCAGCATAGACCCGCCGTGCCGTTGCTTTCAAATCGTCGGCGTGGTTGCGGGGCGCTGCCATTCCCCGCGCAAAACCGGTCCATCATGCCTTGCCGGGGAACGCGGTCTCTATCCCCGGAGAGAAAACGGCTGAAGGCGGAGGAAACGGCAGGCCGATTGTCATCGGACCGTTTTCTGCCCGAAAAAGTCCGCAAGCCGTAGGAGCATTTCGGTGCCTGATCGGTGCTGCGGTTTTCGCTGGATATCTGGCGATAGTGCGTCACGGACAGCCCGAAAATCTGTTATCGACATAAATGTGGCGATAGCTTGATGTTCCCGGTGGTTTTTGCCTACAATCGTCAAAAATATGACGATAGAGGTGCGCATGGCTACCACGTTGCACATCAAGACCCCGCTTGAACTCGGCGCGCTCCTGCGCGAAACGCGCGTCGGGCTGCGGTTGCCGGCGCTCGACGTTGCCGCTGTCGCTGGAATTTCGCCGACGACTCTGCGCCGCCTTGAGCAGGGCAAGGCCACTGAAGCGATTCAGGCGCTGTTCCACCTGTTCGACGAACTCGGCATCGAATGCCATCTCGCGCCACCTCAAGACATTCCTGCCATCGAATTTCCCCCCGGCGATAAACCGCCGGTGCGCCGACGGGTGAGTCGATGACCCGCCGGCTCGATGTCTTCCTCGACCGCGAGCGGGTCGGGGCGCTGCACGAAAACGCCGGCGTCTGGTCCCTGCACTACGACGCGGCATGGATCACCGGCGGCTTCCCGCTTGCGCCCGGCCTGCCGCTGCAGGCGGAAATCGTCGATACCGGCAGCGTGCGCCCGGTGCAGTGGTTCTTCGACAACCTGCTGCCGGAAGAAGCGGCGCGGAGCCGTCTCGTCCAGTCGCAAGGCCCCGGCCCGTGGGATGCGTGGCGCCTGCTCGAACGCTTCGGCAGCGAATCGGCCGGTGCGCTGACGCTGCTGCCGCCCGGCGCCGCGTTGCCAGCGGCAGCATTGCAGCCCCTGCCCGACGCCGAGCTGGAAGCGCGCATCCGCAACCTGCCGCGCGCGCCGCTCGCCGACCCGGCGCCGAAGAAGATGTCGCTCGCCGGCGCGCAGGAAAAGCTGATGGTCGTCGTCAATGCGGCGGGGTGCCTCCACGAACCAGTCGGCGCCTACCCGTCGACGCACATCCTCAAGCCGGACGCGTTGCACGAGCGCTACCCGGCCAGCACCGTCAACGAATGGTATTGCGCCCGCCTCGCCGGCGCGCTGAAGCTCCCCGTGCCGACGGTGGAACTGCGCTACGTGCCTTCCTGCGTGTACCTGATCCGGCGCTTCGACCGGCGGGAAGGCGACGGCATCCCGCAGCGCCTGCACGCCATCGATGCCGCGCAACTGCTCTCGCTTGCCGCCGGCTTCAAGTACGAACGCTCCGGCGCCAACGCCCTGCGCGACATCGTGGCGCTGATCCGCGCCAAGCTGCCGGCCCGCATTGCGCTCTTCCGCTGGGCCGTGTTCAACGTCCTCATCGGCAACGCCGACGCCCACCTCAAGAACATCTCGCTCCTCGCCGGCCGCGCCGGCTACGCCCTCGCGCCGCATTACGACCTGGTCAGCACCGCCGCGTGGGATACCCCGGAGCTTGCCGGCGCCAATGCGCCGACGTGGCCGGACGTCGGCCTGTCGTTCGAGATGGGCGGCGCCACCCGCTTCGCCGACATCCGCCGCGAGCACGTTCTCCGCTTCGCCGACGACATCGGCCTGCCGCGTCGGGTTGCGGAAAACGAGATGGGCTGGCTGCTGAAGCAGATTCTCCCGGCCGCCGACGCCATCCTGCGGGAATTCGAGGCGCGTACCGATGTGCCTGCGAGCCTGCGTGCCGGACAGTTGCGCATGCTCCATTCGATCCGGCATCTGCCGGTTCAGGAGATGTGGCGGCGGCTTTCGTGATTGGTAGGTGAAGGGGGCTGCAATTCGGCCAAAGCTGTCACTCACGGGTTATGCTGATAACATCCGCTATCGGCCGACAGCGGACCTTGATCGAATCTTCTCAAAGCCGCCTCTCGAATGCCTAAATTCAACGGTGCCGCGCATGACTACCATCTAAGCCAGTTTATACGTCAAGAACGCCGCCTTTTTCGATTAGGAAAAATTGAATGACAGTGATCGCATCCCTCTACAACCATAAAGGTGGCGTTGCCAAGACCACCACAATCTTTAACCTCGCTGCGTATTTGGCAAAGCGGAAATCGAAGAAGGTCTTACTGATCGATTGTGACCCGCAGTGCAACTGCACTGAACTCTTCTTTTGTTCCGCGGACAGCTACGACGAGCCAGACGCCCAATTGCCGGGCACCAGTATCTACGAAGCGCTGAGGCCTCGCTTTGACGGTGATGCGTCGCGGATCGACGCAAAGAAAGTTGCGCTGGCAGAATCCCCCGAATATCCGAATCTCTATTTGCTAAGAGGTGATATCAACTTCTCGAAGGGGGCCTGTCCGAATTTTTGTGTAAACGGGGTTTCTGATTACATCTGAGGAATTCGTTCCTCGAATTGGATGGTAAAGCGAGTGAGCGCGGCTTTCCAATCCCGAATGGGCATCGTCCACTTCTGGCTGATGTTGCGCAGCGCCAGATAGAACAGCTTCATCAGCGCCTCATCGCTTGGGAACGAGCCCCGGTTCTTGGTCAGCTTGCGCAGGCTCATGTTCACCGACTCAATCGCATTGGTCGTATAGATCACCTTCCGAATCTCCGGCGGATAGTCGAAGAACGGGATCAACCGGGCCCAGTTACGGCGCCAGGATTGGCCGATCGGCAGATACTCCTCATCCCACTTGGCCTCGAATTCCCCGAGCCGCAGCTCGGCTTCCTCGGCGGTTGCCGACTGGTAAATCCGCTTCAGGTCCGTCGCCACCTCCGGTCGCCGCTTCCAGGACACGTAGTTCAGGCTGTGCCGCACCATATGCACCACGCAGAGCTGGACTGCCGCTTTGGGAAACACGGCCTCGATGGCTTCCGGGAAGCCTTTCAGGCCATCGACGCAGGCGATGAAGATGTCCTGCACGCCCCGGTTCCGGAGTTCGGTCACCACCTGCAGCCAGAACTTG
>JANJTW010000055.1 GCA_024710925.1 Rhodocyclaceae bacterium
ATCGCTACGCGCTACCTGGCTCATTATCTCGGCTGGTTCCGCGCCCTCGACCGGTCCGCCGACCCTGCCTCGAATCCCGCACTGTTTCTGACCTTGGCTATCCAACCTTGAGCAATCATCAGCCGATGCGAACAGAGCCAAGTTTATGGCGGTGGAGAGGAAGCGCACGCGGTAGTCCTGGCTGAAGCGTTGGCGGTGCCGGCAAGGCCGGCATCCGAAGACGAAGTTTAGCCGCAACGGCGGCGGCTCCAGAAAACCATGAGGCCCGATTCCCGAATCCACGCATTCCGGCGCCGGGCGCGCGGCCGATACTGGGCCGCATGAAACTCCTCGTCCTTGGTTCCGCTGCCGGCGGCGGCTTCCCGCAGTGGAACTGCAACTGCCGCAACTGCGCCGGCGTGCGCGATGGTAGCGTGCGCGCGACGCCGCGCACGCAGTCGTCGATCGCGGTCAGCGCGAACGGCGTCGACTGGGTGCTGTGCAACGCCTCGCCGGACATCCTGACGCAGCTCAAGGCCAACCCGTGCCTGCAGCCGAAGCGGGCCTTGCGCGACACCGGCATCGCCGGCGTCGTGCTGCTGGATGCGCAGATCGACCACGTCACCGGCCTGTTCATGCTGCGCGAAGGCAAGCCGCTGCCGGTGTGGTGCACGCCGCAGGTGCACGAGGACCTGAGCACCGGCAATCCTGTCTTCAACGTCCTGTCCCATTTCTGTACGGTGCGCTGGCAGCCCGTTGAAGTGGTGGGGGAGGGGGCGTCCGTTCCCTTCACCGTCCCTGGCGTCGCCGGTCTCTCCTTCACCCCGGTACCGCTGTCCAGCAAGGCGCCGCCGTACTCGCCGCACCGCCACGACCCGCACCCCGGCGACAACCTGGGTCTGCTGATAGAGGACGTGGCGAGCGGGCGCAAGGTCTTCTACGCGCCGGGCTTCGGCGCGATGGAGGCGCACCTCGAACCTTTCCTCGCTGAATCCGACGGCGTGCTGCTCGACGGCACCTTCTGGACCGACGACGAGATGATCCGCCCCGGCCTGTCGACGAAGACCGCGCGCGAGATCGGCCACCTGCCGCAGTCCGGGCCGGGCGGCATGATCGAGCTGCTCGGCCGCTACGCGAAGCCGCGCAAGATCCTGATCCATATCAACAACACCAACCCGATCCTCGACGAGGACTCGCCCGAGCGCGCCGAACTCGCGCGCGCCGGGATCGAGGTCGCCTACGACGGCATGCTGATAGCCCCCTGACGGAGACGAACGATGAAGATGGACGAACTGAAACCCTGGAGCCACGCGGAGTTCGAGGCCCGGCTGCGGGCGATGGGCGACCGCTACCACATCCACCACCCGTTCCAGGTGATGATGCACCGCGGCCAGTGCACGCGCGAGCAGATCCAGCGCTGGGTGGCCAACCGCTACTACTACCAGATCAACATTCCGATCAAGGACGCGGCGATCCTCGCTAACTGCCCGGAGCGCGAGGTGCGCCGCCACTGGGTGCAGCGCATCCTCGACCACGACGGCTACGCCGGGGAAGAGGGCGGCATCGAGGCCTGGCTGCGGCTCGGCGAGGCGGTCGGCCTTTCCCGTGAGGATTGCATCTCGCAGCGGCTGGTGCTGCCCGGCGTGCGCTTCGCCGTCGACGCCTACGTGAACTTTGCCCGTCAGCGGCCCTGGCAGGAAGCCGCGGCGGCCTCGCTGACCGAGCTGTTCGCGCCGACCATCCACCAGTCGCGCCTCTCGCACTGGCCCGACCACTACCCGTGGATCGAACCCGAGGGCTACGCCTACTTCAAGTGCCGGCTCTCCGAGGCGCCGCGCGACGTGGTGAACGGGCTGGCGATCACCATGGCCCACTTCAACACCCGCGAGTTGCAGGAGCGCGCCGTCGCCATCCTGCAGTTCAAGCTCGACGTGCTGTGGTCGATGGTCGACGCGATGATGCTCGCCTGCTGTCCGGTGCAGGTCGAGGGCTGGGGGGCGTACACGCCGATGCAGGGCGCGGCTTCATGATTTTCTGTAGGCGCATCTGGACGGACGGCGCTCGCGCCGCCGGCCATGGCGCCGAATAATCGGTTCAGGAGCGGCAGGGTGCCGTTCCGCCAACTCAGGAGACAAGCCATGAACTGGGAAACCCCCGCCTACTGCGAAATCCGCCTCGGTTTCGAAGTCACCGCCTACGTGTACGTACGCTGAGGCCGACCGGCGGCGCGTGAGAGGGCACCTCCCGCGCCGCCGCTCCGACCCCCATGGATACCGCAAACTTCCGTCCGCTGCTCGACCCGCGCTTCATGTTCCGCTGGGAGCCGAGCCAGGAGGCCTTCATCATTCTGTATCCGGAAGGCCTGATCAAACTCAACCCGTCCGCCGGCGAAATACTCAAGCGCTGCGACGGCCGCCGCAGCGTCGACGAGATCGCCGTCGAGCTGGCGGACACCTTCGCCGGCGATGCCGCCGAAGTGGCGGCGGGCACGCGCAGCTTCGTCGCGCTGGCCTGCGAGAAAGGCTGGCTGCGGGCGGCCGCATGAGGGCGGCCGGCGCCGCGCGCCACACCTCCTGAACGTCGCCGGCGACCGCCGGCAAGCCCCTCCGAGCCCCGCCCTGGCGGGGCTTTTTCATTGGTTGTGCACATCGTGCTCGGCCTGTTGCGTTCTGGCTCAGCGGCGCAGCCGAGTGTCCAGATTCTGGACGTTCCGGCCGGCGCGGCGCGCTCCCGGCGCGTTCCGGACGGCTGCCGGAAGGCCTTGCGCCGCAAGCCTTTCGCGCCGTTCCGAAGCGCCCGGTCGGGCGTTGGCACGTGCCTCGCAAACGATCTGGCACGCCACAGCGTCGGCAAGCCGGCCGACGACTGCGGGGGAGGTCCGGCGCCGATTTCACGATGCGCCGGCGGGAATCGCCTTAAACGACATCTGGAGACAATTCATGAAGAAACACATGTCCGTCCGTCCGCTGCTGCTCGCCCTTGCCGCCTGCGGCAGCACCGGCGCCCACGCCGTCAGCTTCACGCACAACGACATCACGATGGATATCAACGGCACGATCAACGGCTACTACGTCAACCGTTCATCGAAGATGACCAACCTGGCGACCGGCGCGTCGACGACGACGAACAACAGCGCGCTGACCAACGGCCTGCTGCCGGGCTGGATCAACTTCGTCATGACGACGCAGGCCAAGGGGCAGGACATCAAGGCGCACTTCAGCTTCGCGCCGGGCCTCAACAACAACTCGAACGTCGTCGGCCTGCCCATCGGCGACCCCGGCGGCACCGGCGACAGCGACGCCTTCAGCCAGATCGACACGCGCAACGTCTACTTCCAGTTCGGCAACAAGGACTGGGGCTCGCTGAAGTTCGGCCGCGACATCGGCCTCTTCGGCCAGAACGTGATCCTCAACGACATGACGCTGCTCGGCGTCGGCGGCACGAGCAACGCCGGCATCCCGTACAACACCACCTTCGGCATGATCGGCCACGGCTACATGTACACCGGCTTCCAGCCGCAGATCACCTACACGACGCCGATGCTGGGCGGCTTCCAGGCCGCCGCCGGCATCTTCCAGCCGGCCAAGTTCGCCGGCGACGAGACCAAGTCGCCCGGCTTCCAGGCGATGGCCTCGTACGACTGGAAGGGCTCGGCCCCCGGCAAGGTGTGGACCGGCCTGGTGACGCAGAGCACCAGCTGCTCGACCGCCGCCGCCTGCGTCGGCAACAAGTCGCACTCGGCGACCGGCTACGAGCTTGGCGGCAAGATCGGCCTCGGCAACTTCGAGGCGCTGGCCTACGCCTTCACCGGCCGTGGCCTCGGCCTGTCGACGGTCGGCGCGCAGTTCCTCGGCGGCAGCGACGGCGCCGGCGACAAGACCGATTCGCGCGGCTATTTCCTGCAGGGCACGTACAAGTTCGGCGATACGAAGGTCGGCCTGAACTATGGCCAGAACAAGGACAAGAACGGCTTCGTCGGCCTGAACGGCGGCGCCAACGGTCCGCTCAACGAGATCAAGAACCGCGCCTACACGCTCGGCGTCTATCACTCGCTGAACAAGTTCATCACGCTGGTCGGTGAGTTCAACCAGGAAAAGGTCAGCAACGTCGGCGACAGCAACTTCGACGCGAAGAACCGCACGATCTCGCTCGGCGGCATCATTTTCTTCTAAGGCGCGGTCCCGCCGTCCGCGCAGGCGGGCGGCTTCCCTCGTGCTGTCTTCGGGCGCCGTTCGCGGCGCCCTTTTTTTGCGATCCGGCGGCGGCCGGCGCGGCGGATGTGCCGGCCGCCGCCGGACGATCCGGGTGGCGGCCGGGCAGGGGGGGCCGGCAGCCCCCACGTTGGCCGCGGATGGAGTAATCTTTCCTTGTCCTGCGGGGCCGGGCGGGCTTGCGCAAGGGCGTGCAGACGCGTTGATTTTGCGTTTATAATTCGTAATTATGAATTAAGTTTCTTCCGCCCAAGTGACCGAGGAGCTGGCATGGGCCTCTTCCAGGCAGACTTGTTCGCAGCGACGGATGCCGCCGGCGTCCGCCGGGCGCTTGCTCCGTTTCGGACGGGGTGGGAAGGAGCGATGGCATGACCGAGCCGGGACAGTTGCCGCGCGTGCTGATCGTCGACGATTCGCGCATGGTGCGCGCCTCGCTGATCAAGCACATCCGCGGCCATTACGACTTCCGCGAGGAGTGCGACGGCGAGGCGGGGTGGCAGGCGCTGGTGCTTGATCATTCGATCGTCGCCGTGCTGACCGACCTGTCGATGCCGGTGCTCGACGGCTTCGGCCTGATCGAACGGGTTCGCAATTCCCGGCTGGCGCGGCTGCGCCAGATGCCGGTGATCATGATCTCCGGCGACGAGGACGAGGAGGTGCGCGAGCGGGCGAAGCGGCTGGGCGTGTCGGACTTCGTGACCAAGGGCACGGGGGCGACCGAGCTGCTGTCGCGGCTGGATTCGCTGATCCGGCTGGCGTCGGCGCAGACGCTGCTCGAACGCGGCCGCGACCAGCAGGTGCAGGATGCCGAAACCGGCCTGTTTACGCGGCGCTACATCGAGCTGCAGGCGGCGCAGGCGCTGTCGCACGCGTCGCGGCACAGCTCCGAGGTGAGCGTCATGCTGCTCGGTTTCGACCGCTTCGAGGCGCTGCGCGGGGAGGCCGGCGCCGAGGTGGTCCGGCAGTTGCAGAAGCGCTTCGCGCGCCTGTTGCTGGACAAGGTGCGCAAGGAAGACAGCCTTGGCCACTACGACGACAACAGTTTCGTCGTCGTCTGCCCGGGCACGCCGGAGGCCGCCTGCGAGGGCTTCGGCAACCGCCTGCGCGAGGCGATCGAGAGCGCCAACGTCGCCGCCCACGGGCAGCGGCTGAGGCTGTCGGTCAGCGTCGGCGTCGCCAACAGCCCGGCGGATGCCGTCACTTCCGCGGGGGCGCTGCTCGAACTGGCGGCGCAGCGGATGGCGCAGGCGATGCAGGCCGGCGGCAACCGGCTGGTCGGCGTCGCCGGCAAGGCGCAGCAGCCGGCGCCGGTCGCCGTGCCGCCACCGCCGCCGCCGACCGTGGCGCAGGCGCTGGAGTTGCTGCGCGGCGGCAAGGGCGACGTGCTGCGGCCGCATGCCGGCCGGCTGCTCGCCGAGTTGCTGCCGCTACTGGCCTGGATCGAGCGGGAGGGCGGCGTCGATCTGTCGCTCGCCGCGCTGCAGGAGAAGTTTCGCGACCGGATGCCGAAGGAATGAGCGTCCGGCGGAAAACCTTGATGTGTGCAGGTAACTTTGGAAAATCGGTAAAGGGAGTCTCATGACCACGATTCAGGAAGTCCACAAGCAGTCCATCGAAAACCCGGATGCCTTCTGGGGCGAGCAGGCCAAGCTCATCGACTGGAACAAGCCGTTCACCCAGACGCTCGATTTCTCCCGTCCGCCGTTCGCCAAGTGGTTCGTCGGCGGCGAGACCAACCTCTGCTACAACGCGGTGGATCGCCACGCCGCGGCCCGCCCGGACGACCGCGCATTGGTCTACATCTCGACCGAGACCAATGAGGAGAAGGTGTACTCCTTCGCCGAGCTGCAGCGCGAGGTCGAGCGCATGGCGGCGATCTACCAGGATCTGGGCGTCAAGCGCGGCGACCGCGTGCTGATCTACATGCCGATGATCGCCGAGGCCGCGTTCGCCATGCTCGCCTGCGCGCGCATCGGCGCGATCCACTCGGT
>JANJTW010000088.1 GCA_024710925.1 Rhodocyclaceae bacterium
GCTGTAGTCCTTGATGGCGTGGGCATTGACGTTCTTGACGTCGTCCAGCCCCCACTTGGTCGTGTCGCCGTTGGCGTAGAGCACCTCGTACAGGGTCTTGCCCTTGTATTCCGGCATCTTGTCGAGCAGTTCGGCCGGCCAGACTTCCTCAGTCTTGAAGCGCTTCGCGAACTCCAGGTACTGCCACAGGTCGGAGCGGGTCTCGCCCGGGCCTTTGACCTGCTGACGCCACATCTGGCCACGGCGCTCGGCGTTGCCATACATGCCCTCCTTCTCCATCCACATCGCCGCCGGCAGGATCAGGTCAGCCGACATGGCAGAGACGGTCGGGTACACATCGGAGTGCACCACGAAGGCCTTCGGGTTGCGCCAGCCGGGATAGATTTCGCCGTTGATGTTCGGGCCGGCCTGCATGTTGTTGGTCGTCGTCGACCAGAAGAAGCCGATCTTGCCGTCCTTCAGCATGCGTGACTGGAGCACGGCGTGATAGCCGATCCAGTCGGGGATGGTGCCGGCCGGCAGCTTCCAGATCTTCTCGGTCAGTTCGCGGTGCTTCGGGTTCATGACGACCATGTCGGCCGGCAGGCGGTGGGCAAAGGTGCCAACCTCGCGCGCCGTGCCGCAGGCCGACGGCTGGCCGGTCAGCGAGAACGGGCTGTTGCCCGGCTCCGAGATCTTGCCGGTCAAGAGGTGAACGTTGTAGATCATGTTGTTCACCCAGGTGCCGCGGGTGTGCTGGTTGAAGCCCATGGTCCAGAACGAGGTGACCTTGACCTTCGGGTCGGCGTAGGCCTTGGCCAGCGCCTCCAGCTTGTCCTTCGGCACGCCGGAGATCTCGTGCGTCTTGTCGAGGGTGTATTCGGAAACGAACTGGGCAAATTCCTCGAAGGTGATCGGCGTCGAGTTGTTCGGGTTGCCCTTCGGCTTGCCGTCCGGGCCGGGATAGCCGTTGTTGTTGGCGACCTGCTCCAGCGGATGGTTCGGCCGCAGGCCGTAGCCGATGTCGGTAACACCCTTGGCGAACTTGACGTGCTTGGACACGAAGTCCTTGTTCACCGCGTTGTTCTGGATGATGTAGTTGGCGATGTAGTTGAGGATCGCCAGGTCGGACTGCGGCTTGAAGATCAGCTCGGCATCGGCCAGTTCGCACGAGCGGTGCGTGAAGGTCGACAGCACGTGGATCTTGACGTGCTTGGCGGTCAGCCGGCGATCGGTGATGCGCGACCACAGGATCGGGTGCATCTCGGCCATGTTCGAGCCCCACAGCGCGAAGACGTCGGCGTGCTCGATGTCGTCGTAGCAGCCCATCGGCTCGTCGATGCCGAAGG
Organism: Rhodocyclaceae bacterium; assembly: GCA_024710925.1. GTDB lineage: Bacteria > Pseudomonadota > Gammaproteobacteria > Burkholderiales > Rhodocyclaceae > Proximibacter. Next base: position 1,329 of record JANJTW010000088.1, read on the forward strand.
TGCGCATGAAGCCGGCGACGGCCGAGGCCATGCAGTGGCGCGCATTCGGGTCGATGTTGTTGGAGCGGAAGCCGGCCTTGAAGAGCTTGGCGGCGGCATAGCCTTCCCAGACCGTCCACTGGCCGGAGCCGAACATGCAGACGTTCTTCGGGCCGCCTTCCTTGAGCGCCGCCTTGGCCTTCTCGGCCATGATGTCGAAGGCCTTGTCCCAGGAAATCGGCGTGAAGTCGCCATTCTTGTCGTACTGGCCGTTCTTCATCCGGAGCAACGGCTGCGTCAGGCGGTCCTTGCCGTACTGGATCTTCGCCAGGAAGTAGCCCTTGATGCAGTTGAGGCCGCGGTTGACCGGCGCTTCCGGGTCGCCCTGCGTGGCGACGATGCGGCCGTCCTTGGTGCCGACCAGCACGCCGCAGCCGGTGCCGCAGTAGCGGCAGGCGCCCTTGTCCCAGCGCACGCCGTCGTCCTTGCCCTGCTGCGCAAGCGCCGCCTGCGGCACGGCGATGCCGGCGGAAGCGGTCGCGGCGGCAATGGCGTTGCTCTTGATGAAATCACGTCGCGTCAGTTTCATTTCTCAGACCTCCTCATCAGGATTTGATTCGACTTGGTGATAGACCATGGCCACCGAGAGCACGCCCGGCTGCTGGGAAATCACCTCATAGGTTTTTACGGTGTCCTGTTCGGTAGGAGACTCGATCGTGACGATCATCCGGCCATCGTCGGCCACCGTATGCACTTCGACGCCGTCGATGGCCTCAAGCAACTGCTTCACCTGCTGCGCCCCTTCCGGGCGGGCACCGACGATCACACTGGAAATATCCATGACTACCAATAGGGGTTTTCGGGACAGGCGACAAATCTATGCCCCGCATTTGATCTTTCTTTTGATTCAGATCAAGCCCGAAAAAAATCCACATTTTTTTTGGGCCATTTTTGATCAAGCGCAATTATGCGCACCAAAAATGGGCGGAAACCCGCGCCAATTGGGTCATCGCGTGATACAGGAGAGGATGCTTAAAGCATTTCGTGAGGTAATTTCCGCCACGTCCGCCGGCGGCAAAGACCACAACGACGACATGGTTTCAGCGATGCGCGGCAGCATCGCCGGCTCGTTGCGGAATGCATCGCTGCTCGGCGAGCGCGGGGCGAACGGCGGCGGGATGTCCGGCGCATCCGTTTCGAGGACGATCGCTTCGCGCGGCAGCACCGCCGCCAGCGCGCGCAGCTTCGTCGCCCGCTGCCAGCACATGGCGCCGCCGAAGCCGAGCTTGAAACCGAGGTCGATGAAGATCTCGGCCTGCTGCCGGCTGCCGTTGAAGGCGTGCGCGATGCCGCCGCGCAGTTTGTAGCGGCGCAGTTCGCGCAGGATAGTATCGACCGCCCGGCGGACGTGCAGCAGCACCGGCAGATCGAAGTCGCGGGCGAGCTTCAGCTGTTCGACGAAGAAATGCAGCTGGCGCCCGGGATCGAGGCCGGGAACGAAGAAGTCGAGCCCGATCTCGCCGACTGCGACCGGTCGCTCGACGGCCAGCCAGTCGCGCAGCGTCGCCAGATCGGCGTCGCCCGCCTGCGGCGTGTACATCGGGTGGATGCCGTAGGCCGGAACGCAGCCGGGATAGCGCCGGCAGCAGTCGCGGACGGCGGCGAAGTTGGCGGCTGCGACCGCCGGCACGACGATCGTCGTCACGCCGGCGGCCTGCGCGGCGGCGGCGACCGCGTCGCGGTCGACGGCGAATTCCGCCGCGTCGAGGTGGCAGTGGGTGTCGATCCACATCGCCGCCTCGCCGTTTCCGCTCAGGCGGCGAAGTTCGGCCGCCGCTTCTCGAAGAAGGCGGCCAGACCCTCGCCGAAATCGGCATTGACGCCGCAGGCGGCGAAGGCGCGCTGTTCGGCGTGCAGCTGTTCGGCCAGGCTGTTGTCGAGCGAGGCGTTGAGCAGGCGCTTGGTGCTGGCCAGCGCCTCGGCCGGGCCGGCGGCCAGCCGCGCCGCCAGCTTTTCCGCCTGCGGCAGCAGCTCGGCTGCGGCGACGACGCGGTTCACCAGCCCCCAGGTTAGCGCCTGCGCGGCGTCGAAGCGGTCGCCGAGCAGCGCGATCTCGGCCGCCCGCTTGGCGCCGACGGTGCGCGGCAGCGACCAGGTGGCGCCGCCGTCCGGCGACAGCGCGATGTTGCAGTAGGCGAGCGTGAAGTAGGCGTCGTCGCTGGCCAGCGCGAGGTCAGCGGCGAGCATCAGCGACAGCCCGAAGCCGGCCACCGCGCCGCGCACCGCGGCGACCACCGGCTTGCCGCAGCGGCGCAGCTGCAGCGTCGTCTGGTGCACATCGGAGATGGTGCGCTCGAACAGCGGCTGCCGTTCCTGCGCCGGCAGCGCCAGCTGCTCGCGGAACCACTTGAGGTCGCCGCCGGCCATGAAATGCTCGCCGGCGCCGGCAACGAGAATCGCGCGCACCGCGGGGTCGGCTTCGGCGCGCGCCGTCGTCACGCGCAGCGCCTCGATCATGTCGAGGTTGAGCGCGTTCAGCGACTGCGGGCGGTTGAGGGTGAGGCGGGCGACGCGGTCGCGCACCTCGTAGAGGACGGTATCGTTGGCCATGCGGTCTCCTGGCGGGTCTGTTGTTATTGAACGTGAAACGGGAAGTCGGGTTCCGCGCGCCGCCCCGAGACGAGGTCGGCGAGCGCGGCGCCGGCGCCGCAAGCCATCGTCCAGCCGAGGGTGCCGTGGCCGGCGTTGACCCACAGCCGGCCGATGCGCGTGCGGCCGATGCACGGCAGGTTCGACGGCGTCGCCGGCCGCAGCCCGGACCAGTAGTCGGGCTCGCCAACCGCGTTGAGCTCGGGGAAGAGCTGCGCCGCGCGCCGCGTCAGCGCCGCGCAGCGCACCGGATTGAGCGTCGTGTCGTAGCCATTGAACTCGGCGGTGCCGGCGATGCGCAGGCGCTGGCCGAGGCGGGAAAAGACGATCTTGTGGCCGTCGTCGGTGAGGCTCACCGTCGGCGCGACGCTCGCCTCGGTCAGCGTCAGCGTCGCCGAATAGCCCTTCGCCGGGTAGATCGGCAGATGCACGCCGAGCGGCGCCAGCAGTCGCGGCGTCCAGCTGGCGCCGGCGACGACGTAGGCCTCCGCGGTCAGCCGCTCGCCGCCGGCGGTGACGAGCGCGGCGACCTCGCCGCCGGCCGTCTCGATGCCGGCAACCGCCGTGTCGTAGCGGAAGTCCACGCCGCGCGCTGCCGCTAACTCGGCCAGCGCGCGCGTGAACTTGTGCGCGTCGCCCGACTCGTCGGCGGCGGTGTAGTCGCCGCCGACCAGCAGCGGCCGGGCGGCGGCCAGCGCCGGCTCGATGGCGACGCAGTCGTCGGCGGAGATCGTCCGCCGGTCGCAGCCGAAGTCGCGCATCAGCGCCGCCGCCCTGGTCGCCGCGGCGAATTCACCGGCGTCGGTATAGACGTGCAGGATGCCACGCGTCAGCTGGTCGTACTGGATGCCCGTCTCCTGCCGCAGCAGGCCGAGCTGGGTCCGGCTGTAGAGCGCGAGCGCGACGATGCGGCGGATATTCTCGCGCGTGCGGCCGGGAGTACACTCGCGCAGGAAGCGCAGGCTCCAGCCGAGCAGCGCCGGATCGGGGCGCAAGCGGAAGAGCAGCGGCGCGTCCTCGCGCCCCAGCCATTTCAGCGCCTTCGGCAGCGCCTGCGGGTTAGCCCAGGGCTCGGCGTGCGAAACCGAGATCTGGCCGCCGTTGGCGAAGCTGGTTTCCAGTCCGG
>JANJTW010000104.1 GCA_024710925.1 Rhodocyclaceae bacterium
CGCCGCCGACGGCACCATCGCCGACTACGACAAGCTGCTGCTCGCCACCGGCGCCCGGCCGACGATGATGCCGCTGCCCGGCAGCCACCTGTTCGGCGTCATGAGCTTCCGCAACATCGCCGAGGTCGAGACGATGCTCGACCTGGCCCGCCCGGGGCGTCGCGCGGTCGTCGTCGGCGGCGGCCTGCTCGGGCTGGAGGCGGCTTACGGCCTGACGCAGCGCGGCATGCAGGTGACCGTCGTGCACCTGATGGACAAGCTGATGGAGCGCCAGCTCGACGCGCCGGCGGCGGCCTTGCTCAAGCGCTCGCTGGAAGAGCGCGGCATCGCCGTCGAACTCGGCGCCGAGACGCAGGGCTACGTCGGCACCAAGCAGGTCGAGGCGGTGCGCCTGCGCGACGGGCGCACGCTGCCGGCCGACCTCGTAGTGGTGGCCATCGGCATCCGTCCGAACGTCGAACTGGCGCAGCAGTCCGGCATCCATTGCGTGCGCGGCATCGTCGTCAACCACGCGATGCAGACCTACGACCCGCGTGTCTACGCCGTCGGCGAGTGCGTCGAGCACGCCGGCAACACCTACGGCCTCGTCGCGCCGCTGTTCAAGCAGGCCAAGGTTGCCGCCAACCACCTTGCCGGCCTCGGCCACGCGCGCTACGAGGACCAGCCGCTGGCGACCAAGCTGAAGATCACCGGCATCGACCTTTATTCGGCCGGCAACTTCGGCGGCGGCGACGGCTACGAGGAGCTGGTCATGGAAGACCCGTGCCGCGGCGTCTACAAGAAGCTGGTCATCCGCGACAGCAAGCTGGCCGGCGCGCTGCTCTACGGCGACACCACCAACGAGACCTGGTACTACGACCTGATGCGCGACGGCTCCGACATCTCCGAGCTGCGCCCGAACCTGCTGCACGGCCACGGCCACTTGGGCGATGCCGGTCACAGCGGCGCCGTCGCCGTCGCCAGCATGCCGGATGCGACCGAGGTCTGCGGCTGCAACGGCATCACCAAGGGCATGATCGTCCAGGCGATCACCGACAAGGGCCTGTTCACGCTCGACGAGGTGCGTGCCCACACCAAGGCCTCGGCCTCCTGCGGTTCGTGCACCGGCAAGGTCGAACAGATCCTCGCCTTCACGCTCGGCGGCGACTACAACCCGACGCCGAAGGAAAAGTCGCTGTGCTCGTGCACCGAGCACAACCACGCCGAGGTGCGTGCCGCGATCCGCGACAATCACCTGACGACGATCGCCGCCACCATGCACTTCCTCGAATGGAAGACGCCCGACGGCTGCCCGAAGTGCCGGCCGGCGCTCAACTACTACCTGATCTCGACCTGGCCGGGCGAGGCGCAGGACGACCCGCAGAGCCGCGTGCACAACGAGCGCGTGCACGCCAACATGCAGGCCGACGGCACCTATTCGGTGGTGCCGCGCACCTGGGGCGGGCTGACCAACGCCAAGGAACTGAAGGTCATCGCCGACCTCGCCGAGAAGTACAACGTGCCGGTCAAGGTCACCGGCGGCCAGCGGCTGGCGATTCCGTTCATCAAGAAGGAAGACCTGCCCAAGGTCTGGGCGACGCTCAACGAGAACGACATGCTCTCCGGCTTTGCCTACGGCAAGGCGGTGCGCTCGGTGAAGTCCTGCGTCGGCAAGGGCCTGTGCCGCTTCGGCACGCAGGATTCGCTCGGGCTGGGCATCCGCGTCGAGAAGGAATTCTGGGGCGCCTGGACGCCGCACAAGTTCAAGATGGGCGTCTCAGGCTGCCCGCGCAACTGCGCCGAAGCGACGATCAAGGACTTCGGCATCGTTGGCGTTGACTCCGGCTGGGAGCTGCACGTCGGCGGCACCTGCGGCGTGCGCGTGCGCGCCACCGACCTGCTGTGCAAGGTGGCCAGCGACGACGAGGCGATCGAACACGCTGCCGCCTTCCTGCAGCTCTACCGCGAGGAGGGCTACTACCTGGAGCGCTCGTCGGCGTGGATCGAGCGCGTCGGCATGCCCTACGTCAAGAAGCGCATCCTCGACGATGGCGCGGCCCGCAAGACGCTCGCCGAGCGCTTCTGGCACTCGCAGCAGTTCGCGCAGATCGACCCGTGGCAGGATCGTGCCAAATCAAGCCGTCCCGACTACGAATACGCCGCGCTCGAAATCGTCGAAGCCGCCGCCTGACCCCTTTCAAGGAGATCGACATGAACCAAGCCACCTCTTCCTGGATCGACGCCGGCCCGGTCGACGCCATCCCCAGCCCCGGCGCGCGCCAGCTGCGCACGCCGCAAGGCAACATCGCCGTCGTCCGCACCGTCAGCGGCACCGTCTATGCCATCGCCGACAGCTGCCCGCACAAGGGCGGCCCCTTGAGCCAGGGCATGGTCTTCGGCGAGCGCGTGCAGTGCCCGATGCACGGGCTGGTCATCGAACTCGCGACCGGCACCGCCGTCGCGCCGGACGTCGGCGTCACCGCGACCTACCCGGTGCAGATCGAAGGCGGCCGCATCTTCATCGACGTTGCCGCGCCGAAAACGGCTGCCGTCAGCCAAGGCTGCGGCGGTGAATGCGCCTGCGCGAAGGCCGCCTGAGCGGCGGGAAGAAAACTGTACGGGGATTCGGGGCGCTGCGGCGCCCCGTTTTTTTGTACGCGAAGGTAGATGCAGGCCCGAATGGGTTGTCGGCCCAAAAGGCTGGGCGCTATCTGTCAGCTTGCGACCCCGAAGCGGTAGAAAGGCAGCCCTTCAATGTTTGCCGATGAGGACGTTGCCCGGTTTTTGGGCGACGCCCTCTCACTGGAAGAATTTGGTGTCACTTTGTGCTCGATGCGAATGCGTCAAATCCCTTGAGTGATACGCGTCCGTAGAACCTCGCACTTCTTCGTGTTCTTGAATAGAACAGCTAGATAGCAGTCGCTTCCATGAATTTCGTCGACTAGTGCCTTAAGCGCTGCATGGACCTTGGCAATACGTGTGGCGGTGGCGGTACCTTTTGTTGAGAGAAGTACGTGCTCGAGGAATCGATTTCCGTGCACGGCCAGCTGTGCCTCACGACCATCGAGCGTTGCTGCAAAGTTCGAAATGGCGACGGAAGCATTTCGCCATTTTTTAACCAGTTCCCAGGCGTCGCCGGCTTCGATTGGCTTTCCAAAGAGCTTTGGGTAATAAGCGTTGGGATCAGTAAGCGATCCAGCGTTCCGCTTTGCGACAGTTACGCTCGCCATGTTGGTGCTAGAAACGGCCAATGCCATTGCTAGCTCTTGAACTTCAAGGCCACGTGTGGGGTCTGCAACTCGCTCACCTCTACGATAGCAGTACTGGATTCCGAGTTTCTTCATGGACTCGGCTATGCCATCCTGCATCGGGTCCAAAGCCAAGAAATCTTTGGCCTCGACTCGATTTTGTGTGTTTGTTGCTGTCGTTATTCGGTTCGCAATATCAATCGGTGCGTGTTCAAGTGAGATGACCTTAACTTGGACGTAGGCCTGCTTTACGGCCTTGGGGTTCTTGGAGTAGGCCTTGGCGATTGATCCAGTAGTTTGGGCGCCATTTACGATCTTCAGATTGCCGACTTTCCAGTAGGCACTTTCTTTCTGATCGCCAAGGCTGATTGGCTTGCGAACAACTTCATCCGCAATGGCAGTAATGCCGTTATTCAGGTACCAAAACGCGGCGGGGCTGTGAAGCAATGCAGATTCGATCTGAGTATTAATGTCGCTCTCGGGAAGTGTGTTTCGGATGTTCTCAGAGAAGAGAAGGTCTTCATGAGTTGCATGCCACTCAGCCACGTCTGCACAGGAGACCTTGCCGTAGATAGCGTAGTACGGCTCCTTCTGCTCGCCCCATTGAAGTAAGTTGAGTTCGACATCCGATTTTGCGCCGGACTTAATTGTCTTGATTGTGCGTAGAAGCCGCTTCAGATCAAAGATGCGAAACGTGACAATTTCTTGGGAGTCGGAATTGTTTTCATCTAGGAACTCTTGAACGATGGCTTGGCAGTCTGGGCTGATCGAGTTGTCGCTATTGTAAGCCGCGACCAGAATGATCTCTGGATCGTTTCGGATAGCCTTGGAAATTTCATCGGCAACAGCCTGGACACGCTTGTTGAACTTGTTCCAGTCCTCGTTCAGGAGGTCATACACACCTGCGATGAATTTTCGAAGATCACCTGCCTCAATGGTGCTCGCTCCTTTCGAGGACCACTTCGCTTGAACGATATAGAGCTTGTTTCGCGGGCTGTCGTAAAGAACTCCATCGATTCCGTTGTCGCGCGCACCATCTACGATGTATTTGGCGACATGGGCATATTGCATTCCAGCTAGTCCTGCGAGGCAGATTGCTGTGATGCCCCGAGAAAGAAATTTCGAGTCATCCTCCTTCGCGTCAGCAAGGTAGAGGTGCTCTTTGACGATCGACTCAATATGGTTTTTTACGCGATTGGAAAGAATGATGCTCATAGGTATGGTCCGCGCCAATGTGATTGTGACAGATAACTTAACGCCAAATGCGAACACAGGGCCTGCGATCATTTAGGCAATTAACTCGCAGGTAACTGTTGTCCGATACTCCCCAGCAGCCTTGTGTCCATTAGTAAATACTCGCCAAGTAAATATTTGTGCTAATGGCATTGTATGGCAGCTTTCGGTCAATGTTGACAACGCCTGCTTCTGGCCGCGAGCAGCAGGTGCCGCGGCATGCCCCGTGCAAGCAGGTCGTCGGTGCCGCGCAGCCTGTCGGCGACCACTTGGCCGGTTGCTCGTCGCTAGCCCGCCAGATGTATCGATAATCGATGCAATTCATACGGAGATTGCGAACCGCATTCTCCGCATGCGATGCGGTGAATATGGGTGCTATTCATCGGGATGCCGATTTTGGAATTTATCGGCCTTTCCCTAGAATTCGCCGCCAGGGAGGGCGAATGGACGCAGGCGGGTTGAAATTGACGGCGGTGTGGGACGGTGAGTGCATCGTCGCGGCGCGCATCGCGTCGACGCGCACGGCGGCGGCGCGCGCGCTCGTCGGCCGCGATGCCGACGCGGCGGTGGCGCTGGTGCCGCGGCTGTTCTCACTGTGCGGCCAGGCGCAGGGGCTGGCGGCACGGCTGGCGCTGGCGGCGGCACGCGGCGAGGCTGTGGATGTCGCGAGCGACGGTCGGCTGCCGCGCGAAGTCGTCGTCGAGGCGATCGGCGAAGCGCTGTGGCGACTGTGTCTCGACTGGCCGGCGCTCGTCGCACCGCAGCAGGCGGCGGCCGCGCAGGATGCCTTCCGCCATTGGCGGCTGCGCTTGCTCAAGGCGCCGCCGGCCGACGACGCGGCGCTGGCCGCCGACCTGCTTGCCGCCTTGCCCGGATTGCTGCCGGCGTCGTTGCCCGACGACTGTGCGGCGGCGGCGACGCCGCTGCTGCCTTTCGTCGCCGCCGCCGACTGGGCGGGACAGGCGGTCGACGCCACTTTCGCGCAGGCGCCGACCTGGAACGGTGCGCCGGCCGAAACCGGGGCGCTCGCGCGCCATGCCGGCGAAGCGGCGGTGGCGACCGAACTCGCCGCCGGGCGCCGCGTCGCGGCGCGGCTCGTCGCGCGGCTGGCCGATCTGCGCTTGCTTGCCGAGGCGCTGGTTTCGCCCGGGCGGCTGGCCGGCTGGTGCGGCGCCGTGCCGCTCGCCGCCGGCGTCGGCCTCGCCCGCGTCGAGACGGCGCGCGGCCTGCTGCTGCACATGATTCAGGTCAAGGACGACCGGGTGGGGCGCTATGTTATCGTCGCCCCGACGGAGTGGAATTTCCATCCACAGGGCGTCTTCGCCGCCGAACTGGCCGGCAACCCGGCGGCAACGCGCGACGAAGCGGCCCGGCGGGCGCGCCGGCTGGCACTGGCGCTCGATCCCTGCGTCAACTACGAGGTGGGGGTCGAAGATGCATGAAATGTCGCTGGCCGAAGGGGTGATCCAGATCATCGAGGACGCCGCCCGCGAGCAAGGTTTCCGTAAGGTGAAGACGGTATTTCTGGAGATCGGCTGGCTGTCGTCGGTCGAGCCGGACGCGATGGCTTTCTGCTTCGACGCCGTGTCGCGCGGCACCGTCGCCGACGGCGCAACGCTGGAGATCGCCGAAGTCCCCGGGCGCGGCGAATGCCTCAGCTGCGGCAGGACGGTCGAGATCGCCGCCGTCTTCGATCCCTGTCCGGAATGCGGCGGCTACCCGGTGCATCCGACCGAAGGCACCGAAATGCGGGTCAGGGAACTCGAAGTCGATTAAAAGAACAACGGAACAGCGGCACACTGGAGGAGCGAGAGCGATGTGTACCACTTGCGGCTGCGCTGCCGGCGAAACGCGCATCGAGGGCGAAGCCGTGCACGGCCACGACCATGACGAGCACTGGCACGTGCACGCCGACGGCACGGCGCATGCCCATCCGCCGGCCAATCCCTACCGTCCCGCCGCGCCGCACAGTCATGCCCACCGGCATGCCGACGGCAGCGTTCATAGCCATCAGCACGCGCACGAAGGCGAGCACCGGCATGCGCACGGCGACCACGTGCATGCGGACGCCGGCAGCGTCCATTACGGTCACGGCCCGGCCGGTGCGCACGCGCCGGGCATGTCGCAGTCGCGCATGGTGCAGATCGAGCGCGACATCCTCTCCAAGAACGACGCCTATGCCGCGAAGAACCGCGCCCGCTTCGACGAGCAGGGCATCTTCGCGCTGAACCTCGTCTCCAGCCCCGGCTCCGGCAAGACGACGCTGCTCTGCCGTACGATCGAGATGCTGAAGGCGAAACATCCGCTGTACGTGATCGAGGGCGACCAGCAGAGCAGCCACGACGCCGAGCGCATCCGCGCGACCGGCGCGCCGGCGCTGCAGATCAACACCGGCAAGGGCTGCCATCTCGACGCGCACATGGTCGGCCACGCCGTGCACAAGCTGGCACCGGCCGACGCCTCGCTGCTCTTCATCGAGAATGTCGGCAACCTCGTCTGCCCGGCCGCCTTCGACCTCGGCGAGGCGCACAAGGTGGCGATCCTGTCGGTCACCGAAGGCGAGGACAAGCCGCTGAAATACCCGGACATGTTCCGTGCCGCGTCGCTGATGCTGGTGAACAAGATCGACCTGCTGCCCTACGTGAACTTCAAGCTCGACGAGGCGATCGCCCATGCGCGTCGCGTCAATCCGCAGCTTGCGGTGATCCAGGTGTCGGCGACCAGCGGCGAAGGCTTCGCCGACTGGCTGGCGTGGATCGAGGCCGGCCTCGCTACGCAGGCGGCGAAGCGGCAGGAGACGGTGGCGTCGCTGAAGCTGCGCATCGCCGAGCTCGAAGCGCAGCTGGCGCAGCGCTGAGTTCCGGGGCGCTTCCGCCATGCCCGGCATCGTCTGCCAGCGCATCCGCGTCACCGGCGTCGTCCAGGGCGTCGGCTACCGGCCGTTCGTCTGGCGCCTGGCGCGCGAGCTGCAACTGCGCGGCTGGGTGCGCAACACCGGCGGCGGCGTCGAGATCGAGGTCTGCGGCAAGCCGCCGCAGGTCAACGCGCTGATCGAGCGGCTGAGCAAGGAGGCGCCGCCCCTGGCGCGCGTCGACGACGTCCGTGCGCATCCCGCCGCTCGCCGCGGCGACGAACACGGCGACGACTTCGTCATCCTCGACAGCGAGGGCGGCGCGGCGACGACGACGATCGGCCACGACACGGCGATCTGCGCCGACTGCCTCGGCGAGATGCTCGACCCGAAATCGCGGCGCTGGCGCTACGCCTTCACCAATTGCACGCACTGCGGTCCGCGCTACACGATCAGCCGTGGCATCCCGTACGACCGCGCGCGCACCGCGCTGGCGCCGTTCCCGCTGTGCCGCGACTGTCACAAGGAATACGAGCGCCCGGCCGACCGCCGCTTCCACGCCGAGGCCAACTGCTGCGCGAAATGCGGCCCGAAGCTGATGCTGCTCGACGAGAGCGGCGCCGAGATCGCCGGCGATCCGCTGGCGAAGACGCTGACGCTGCTGCGTCAGGGTGGCATCGTCGCCATCAAGGGGCTGGGCGGCTTCCACCTCGTCTGCGATGCGAAAAACGCCGGGGCGGTGGCCGCGCTGCGCGAGCGCAAGGCGCGCGAGGAGAAGCCGTTCGCGGTGATGGTCGCCAATCTCGCCTCCGCCTCGGCGCTGGTCCAGGTCGGCATCGGCGAGCCGGCGCTGCTCGAAGCGGCCGAGCGGCCGATCGTGCTGATGAAGAAGCGGCACGCCACCGACGAGCGCCTGCCCGGCGTCGCGCCGGGGCTGGCCTGGCTCGGCTTGATGCTGCCGTATGCGCCGCTGCACTACCTGCTCTTCCACGAGGCCGCCGGCCGGCCGCCCGGCACCGCCTGGCTGTCGCGGCCACAGGAGCTGGCGCTGGTGATGACCAGCGCCAATCCCGGCGGCGAACCGCTGGTGACGGCCAACGACGAGGCGCTGCTGCGCCTTGCCGACATCGCCGACGCCTACCTGATCCACGACCGCGAGATCGTCGTCCGCTGCGACGATTCGGTGGTGCGTGCCGCGCCCGGCGGCGTCCAGTTCCTGCGCCGCGCGCGCGGCTACACGCCGCGGGCGATCAAGCTGCCCTACCCGGGGCCGGCGACGCTGGCCGTCGGCGGCTGGTTCAAGAACGCCGTCTGCGTCACGCGCGGCAACGAGGCCTTCGTCTCGCAGCACATCGGCGACCTCGACAACGCGGCGACCTGCGCCTTCTTCGAGGAGACCGTCGCCCACCTGCTGTCCGTGCTGCAGGTGAAGCCGGAGCGCGTCGCGCACGACCTGCACCCGGACTTCCACTCGACGCGCTTCGCCGCCGACTACGCGCGCACGCGCGGCATCCCGGCGGTCGCCGTGCAGCACCATCACGCGCACCTGGCGTCGCTGCTCGCCGAGCACGGCATCCGCGAACCGACGATCGGGCTGGCGCTCGACGGCGTCGGCCTGGGCAGCGACGGCGGCGCCTGGGGCGGCGAGCTGCTGCGCGTCGAGCGCCGCGATTTCACCCGCCTCGCCTCGCTGGCGCCGCTGCCGCTGCCCGGCGGCGACCGCGCCGCGCGCGAGCCGTGGCGGATGGCGGCGGCGCTGCTGCACCGCCTCGGCCGCGCCGACGAGATCGAACGCCGCTTCGCCGATCAGCCGGCGGCGGCGATGCTCGGCCAGATGCTCGACCGCGGCGTCAATTGTCCGCCGTCGTCCAGCCTCGGCCGCTGGTTCGACGCCGCTGCCGGCCTGCTCGGCGTGCGCCGGACGATGGCCTTCGAGGGGCAGGCGGCGATGCTGCTCGAAGGCTTGGCCGAACGCTACGGCGAGATGCTGCCGCTCGACCACGGCTGGTCGGTCGCCGACGGCCGGCTCGACCTGACGCCGCTGCTCGCCGCGCTCGCCGACGAGACGAATCCCGGCCGCGGCGCGGCGGTCTTCCACGCGACGCTCTCGGCGGCCCTCGCCGACTGGGTGCGCGGTTTCGCCGACGGCGGCCGGGTGCTCGGCGCCGGTGGCTGCTTCCTCAACCAGGTGCTGGTGCGCGGGCTGCGCAGCCGGCTGGCGACGCACGGGCTGACGCTGGTCGAGGCGCAGCGGCTGCCGCCGAACGACGGCGGGCTGGCGCTCGGCCAGGCCTGGGTGGCGATGAATACGGATATAGAGGTCAACTGAATGTGTCTCGCGCTCCCCTGCAAGGTCGTCGCCATTGATGGCGACACGGCGACGATCGACGTCTCCGGCATGAAGAAGGACATCTCGCTGGCGCTGCTCGACGACGTGGCGATCGGCGACTACGTGATCGTCCATGTCGGCTACGCGCTGACGAAACTCGACCCGGAGGAGGCCGAGAAGACGCTGGCGCTGTTCGCCGAAATGGGCGAGCAGGCGATGGCCGAGGCGGCGCGTGAAATACATTGACGAGTTCCGCGACGGCGAACTGGCGCGCGGCCTGTCCGTAGCGATCAAACAGGCCGCTGATCCGTCTCGCCGCTACCACTTCATGGAGTTCTGCGGCGGCCACACGCACGCCATCTCGCGCTACGGCGTCTCCGACCTGCTGCCCGATAACGTGCGCATGATCCACGGCCCGGGCTGCCCGGTCTGCGTGCTGCCGGTCGGCCGCGTCGACATGGCGATCCGGCTGGCGCTCGAGTGCGGCGTGATGCTGTGCACCTACGGCGATACCCTGCGCGTGCCAGCCTCCGACAGTTTGTCGCTGATGAAGGCGAAGGCGCGCGGCGGCGACATCCGCATGGTCTATTCGAGCGCCGACGCGCTGAAGCTGGCGCAGGCGAATCCCGAGAAGCAGGTCGTCTTCTTCGCCATTGGCTTCGAAACGACGACGCCGCCGACGGCGGTGGCGATCAAGCAGGCGCAGGCGCTCGGGCTGAAGAATTTCTCGGTGCTCTGCTGCCACGTGCTGACCCCGTCGGCGATCAGCACCATCCTCGAATCGCCGGAAGTGCGCCAGTGGGGTACCGTGCCGCTCGACGGCTTCATCGGCCCGGCGCACGTGTCGACGATCATCGGCAGCCAGCCCTACGAGTTCTTCGCCGAGGAATATCGCAAGCCGGTGGTGATCGCCGGCTTCGAGCCGCTCGACGTGATGCAGGCGATCCTGATGCTGGTGAAGCAGGTCAACGAAGGCCGTGCCGTCGTCGAGAACGAGTTCTCGCGGGCGGTCACGCGCGACGGCAACGTCAAGGCCAAGAACCTCGTCGCCGAAGTCTTCGAACTCCGGCGCCAGTTCGAGTGGCGCGGGCTGAACGTGGTGCCGTATTCGGGTCTGCGCATCCGCAAGGAATTCGCCGAATTCGACGCCGAGAAGCGCTTCCCGGTCGAGTACGTGACCGTCGCCGACAACAAGGCCTGCGAGTGCGGCGCCATCCTGCGCGGGGTGAAGAAGCCGCAGGACTGCAAACTGTTCGGCACCGTATGCACGCCGGAGAACCCGGTCGGCTCGTGCATGGTGTCGTCCGAGGGCGCCTGCGCGGCGCACTACACCTACGGTCGCTACAAGGATTTCCAATGAGTGAAGTGAAGCGCGGCTACGTCCGTCCGCTCGACATCAAGCACGGCCGCATCGACCTGTCGCACGGCTCCGGCGGCCGCGCCATGGCGCAGCTGATCGAGGAACTGTTCGCCGCCGCCTTCGACAACGACTACCTGCGCCAGGGCAACGACGGCGCGCTGCTGCCCGTGCCGGTGGGGGGCAGGATGGTCATGGCCGCCGACGCGCACGTCGTCTCGCCGCTGTTCTTCCCCGGCGGCGACATCGGCTGCCTGTCGGTGCATGGCACCATCAACGATGTCGCGGTGATGGGCGCCAAGCCGCTGTGGCTATCCGCCTCGTTCATCCTCGAAGAGGGTTTCCCGCTCGCCGACCTCAAGCGCATCGTCGAATCGATGGCGAACGCAGCGAAGGAGGCCGGCGTGCCCATCGTCACCGGCGACACCAAGGTCGTCGAGCAGGGCAAGGGCGACGGCGTCTTCATCACGACCACCGGCGTCGGCGTCGTCCCCGAGGGCGTCAATCTGTCCGGCGACCGGGCGCAGCCGGGCGACGCGATCCTCGTCTCCGGCACCCTCGGCGACCACGGCATGGCGATCATGGCCGAGCGCGAATCGCTCGGCTTCTCGGCGCCGATTGAGTCCGACACGGCGGCACTGCACGGCCTGATCGAGGCGCTGCTGGCGAGCGGCGCCGAGGTGCGCGTGCTGCGCGACCCGACGCGTGGCGGGCTGGCGACGACGCTGAACGAGATCGCCCGCCAGTCGAAGGTCGGCATGATGCTGCAGGAGAAGGCGCTGCCGGTGAATCCGGAGGTGGCGGCGGCCTGCGAGTTCCTCGGGCTCGATCCGCTCTACGTCGCCAATGAGGGCAAGCTGGTGGCGATCGTTGCGGCAGCGGATGCGGAGAAGGCGCTGGCGGCGCTGCGGGCGCATCCGCTCGGTGCGCGGGCGGTGCAGGTGGGATCGGTGCACGAGGACCCGCACCATTTCGTGCAGATGACGACCGCCTTCGGTGGCAAGCGCATCGTCGACTGGCTGACCGGGGAACAACTCCCCCGGATCTGCTGAGCGTTCGGGGTTAGCGGTAATCCGAGATGACGACGGCCGTGACCTCGCTCAGTTCGTCGAAGACCATGCGCCGTGCATCGGCGTGGTCCTGCGCGTTGTCGACGGAAAAGCACTGGGTGCGGCCGTCGGCGAAGCGGACGGCGGCGATGAAGCGGGGGCGGCGGGCGATGCGGCGTTTGGGTGCGGCGGCGGCATTGCTGCGTTTTCGAGAAGCTTCCGACATGTTCGACTCCCTTGCGTATGGTGCGCCGTCTGGGCGGCGTCGAATGCATCGTCGCATGGTTGAAGTATCTGAAAAATAAGACGAAAGTTATATGTGTATGCATCTGGCTTGGGTGTTCGGCGAAAAGGCTTGCAGCGACAGGGATCGCCGTTTTCGGTCGGGACTGAAAATACCCTTGCATCATGTCATCGGATGATGTAATGCGCGTCCTTTTCCTGACTCACACCTTCAACAGCCTGACGCAGCGGCTGTTCTGCGAGCTCGTCGAACGCGGCCACGCGGTGTCGATCGAGTTCGACATCGCCGACTCGGTCGCCGAGGAAGCGGTCGCGCTGTTCCGGCCGGACCTGATCGTCGCCCCCTACCTGCGCCGGGCGATTCCCGAGTCGATCTGGCGGCGGCACACCTGCCTGATCGTGCATCCCGGCATCGTCGGCGACCGCGGCCCGTCGGCGCTCGACTGGGCGATCCAGGAACAGTCGCCGGAATGGGGCGTCACCGTGCTGCAGGCCGAGGCCGAGATGGATGCCGGGCCGATCTGGGCAGAGGAGCGTTTTCCGCTGCGCGTCGCCAAGAAATCCAGCCTGTACCGCAACGAGGTCACCGAGGCGGCGACGCGCGGCGTGCTGAAAGCGGTCGAACGATTCGCCGCCGGCAACTTCGTGCCGACGCCGCTGAATTACGAAAGTCCGGCGGTGCAGGGGCGGCTGCGGCCGCTGATGAAACAGATGGATCGCGCCATCGACTGGTCGCGCGACACGACGGCGACGGTGCTGGCGAAGATCAACGCCGCCGATGGCTTCCCCGGCATTGCCGATACCCTGTTCGACCAGCCCTGCCACCTCTTCGACGCCTGCGCCGAGAGCATCCTCAAGGGCGAAGCGGGCGAGCTGATCGCCCGGCGCGAGACGGCGATCTGCCGCGCCACCGTCGACGGCGCGGTGTGGATCGGCCACGTCAAGCGAGGCGACAGCGTGCATCCGTTCAAGCTGCCGGCGACGCTGGCCTTCGCCGACGAATGCACGAAAGTGCCGGAGGTGGCGCTCGACGGCTGCTGGGCGCAGCAGCACGCGACCTGGCAGGACATCCGCTACGAGGAAGCGCAGCACGTCGGTTTCCTGCATTTCGACTTCACCAACGGCGCCATGGGCACGCAGCAATGCCAGCGCCTGCTCGCCGCCTACCGCTGGGCGACGGCGCGGCCGACCAAGGTGATCGTGCTGATGGGCGGCCGCGACTTCTGGTCGAACGGCGTGCACCTCAACCTGATCGAGGCGGCCGAATCGCCGGCCGACGAGTCGTGGGCCAACATCAACGCTATCGACGACCTGGCCGAGGCGATCATCTCCACCGGCTCGCACCTTACCATCGCCGCGGTGCAGGGCAACTGCGGCGCCGGCGGCTGCTTCCTGGCGCGCGCCGCCGACCTCGTCTGGATGCGCGACGGCGCGCTGATGAACCCGCACTACAAGAACATGGGCAACCTGTACGGCTCCGAGTACTGGACCTACCTGCTGCCGCCGCGCGTCGGCGCCGACGGTGCGCGCGCCATCATGCAGAACCGGCTGCCGCTGACGGCCAGGGCCGGCGTTGCCAACGGCTTCGTCGACGCCTGCCTAGCCTCCGACATTGCCGCCTTCCGCGTCGACGTCGCGCGTCGCGCGGCCGAACTGGCGGCGGCACCGGACCTCGACGGACGCCTCGCAGCCAAGCGCGAGAAGCGCGCCGCCGACGAGGCGCAGAAGCCGCTTTCGCAATACCGTGCCGAGGAGCTTGACCACATGCGCCGCAACTTCTACGGCTTCGACCCGAGCTACCACGTCGCCCGCTTCCATTTCGTGCACAAGTCGCCGCAGTCGTGGACGCCGCGCCACCTGGCGCAGCACCGCGACCTCGGCTGGGTCGTCCCGGGCGAGGAGCTGCCGGCATGAACAAGACCCGCCTGCCCAGCGTGCTGGTCATCGACGACGAGCTGCGCTCGCGCGAGGCGCTGCGGCGCACGCTGGAAGAGGATTTCGACGTGTTCACCGCCGCCGACGCCGACGAGGCGCAGGCCATCCTCGAACGCGAGGCCCCCTTGGGTGGCGTGCAGATCGTGCTCTGCGACCAGCGCATGCCGGGCACCACCGGCGTCGACTTCCTCAAGGGCGTGCGCGAGCGCTGGCCGGATTCGGTGCGCATCATCCTATCCGGCTACACCGAGGCCGAGGACATCATCGCCGGCATCAACGAGGCCGGCATCTACCAGTACCTGCTGAAGCCCTGGCAGCCCGAGCAGCTTCTGCTGACGCTGAAGAACGCCTGGAACATCTCGCGCCTGCAGCAGGAGAACCAGCGCCTGTCGCTGGAACTGCGCGCCGCCGAGCCGGTGCTGAAGAAGCGCGTCGAGATGAAGTACGAGCGGGTCAAGCGCGAGTTCGGCCTCGACGGCCTGATCCGCGCGCCGGCGAGCCCGCTCAACGCCGTCTGCGAGCTGATCGGCAAGGTCGCGCCGTTCGACCTGTCGGTGCTGGTCAGCGGCGAGTCGGGAACCGGCAAGGAGATGGTCGCGCGCGCCATCCACTACTGCAGCCGCCGCGCCGACCGCGCCTTCGTCGTCGAGAACTGCGGCGCGCTGCCCGACCAGCTGCTCGAAGCCGAGCTCTTCGGCTACAAGCGCGGCGCCTTCACCGGCGCCTACGAGGACCGCATCGGCCTGTTCCAGCAGGCCGACGGCGGCACGCTGTTCCTCGACGAGATCGGCGAGACCTCGCCGGCCTTCCAGGTCAAGCTCTTGCGCGTGCTGCAGGAGGGCGAGTTCCGGCCGCTCGGCGGCGCCCGGCCGGTGTCGGTCGACGTGCGCGTGATCGCCGCCACCAACCGCGACCTCGAAGCCGAGGTGCGCGCCGGCCGCTTCCGCGAGGATCTCTACTACCGGCTGGCGACGGTGCCGCTGCACGTGCCGCCGCTGCGCGAGCGGCCGATGGACATCCCGCTGCTTGCCCAGCGCCTGCTCGACGCGTCGAAGAAGGCGCTCGGCAAGGACTGCGACGGCTTCACCGGCGAGGCGGCGGCGTGCATCGCTGCCTACCGCTGGCCGGGCAACGTGCGCGAGCTGCAGAACGAGATCCTGCGCATGCTGGCGCTCGCCGACGGCCCGCGCCTCGGCGCCGAGCTGCTCTCGCCGCGCGTGCTGCGCACCCCGGTCGGCGAAACGCAGGCCGTCGACCTGTCGCTGCTCGCCGGCTTCGAAGGCGGCCTCAAGGAGCGCATGGACCAGCTCGAAGCGCAGGTGGTCAAGGAAGCGCTGATCCGCCATCGCTGGAACAAGTCGAAGGCGGCGGCCGAACTCGGCCTGTCGCGCGTTGGCCTGCGCAACAAGCTCGAACGCTACGGGTTGGAGAAACAGTGAGGACGCACCGATGAAACTCCTCTGGCTGCAGGCTTCCGGCTGCGGCGGCTGTACGCAGTCGCTGCTCGGCGCCGAGTCGCGGCGCGGCGTCTTCGCGCGACTGGCCGGCGCCGGCGTCGAGGTGCTCTTCCATCCGGCGGTGTCGGAGGCGAGCGGCGCCGACGCACTGGCGCTGCTCGCCGACGCCGCCGACGGGCGCCTCGAATTCGACGCGCTGTGCGTCGAGGGCGCGCTCTTGCGCGGGCCGAACGGCAGCGGCCGCTTCCACGTGCTGGCCGGCAGCGGCGTGCCGATGATCGACTGGGTGCGCCGCCTCGCCGCGCGCGCCCGCCACGTGCTGGCCATCGGCAGCTGCACCGCCTTCGGCGGCATCAGCGCCGGCGGCGACAACCCGACCGAGGCCTGCGGCCTGCAGTTCGACGGCGCCGAGCCGGGCGGCCTGCTCGGTGCCGGCTTCCGCGCCGGCGGCGGCCTGCCGGTGATCAACGTCGCCGGCTGCCCGGCGCACGCCGACTGGATCGTCGACACGCTGATGGCGCTCGCCGGCGGCGCCTTTTCGGCGACCGACCTCGACGCGCTGCAGCGGCCGCGCTTCTACGCCGAGCAGCTGGTGCACCACGGCTGCCCGAAGAACGAGTTCTACGAGTTCAAGGCCAGCGCGCAGAAGCCCTCCGACCTCGGCTGCCTGATGGAGAACCTCGGCTGCAAGGGCACGCAGGCGCACGCCGACTGCAACGTGCGACCGTGGTACGGCGTCGGCTCGTGCATCCGCGGCGGCTTCTCGTGCATCGCCTGCACCGAGCCCGGCTTCGAGGAGCCGGGGCATCCGTTCATGGAGACGCCGAAGGTCGCCGGCATTCCGATCGGCCTGCCGCTCGACATGCCCAAGGCCTGGTTCGTCGCCCTCGCCGCGCTGTCCAAGTCGGCGACGCCGAAGCGCGTGCGCGACGCGGCGACCGCCGACCAGCCGGCGATGCTGCCGTCGATCCGCAAGGGGCCGCGCAAGTGAGCCGCCTCGCAACGAAAGGCACGCACGCCACGGCGCCGAAGGGAAAGGGGCGCGCCGAGGTTCCGCCCGAAAAGAAAGGAGCGCACCTGTGACAGTCACCGGAAGGAAAGGGGAACGCCGATGAGCCGCCTCGTCGTCGGCCCCTTCAACCGCGTCGAGGGCGACCTCGAAGTGGCGCTCGACGTCGCCGACGGCCGCGTCCGTTCGGCCGAGGTCAGCGCCTCGCTCTACCGCGGCTTCGAGAACCTGCTGCTCGGCCGCGACCCGCTCGACGCGCTGGTGCTGGTGCCGCGCATCTGCGGCATCTGCTCGGTGTCGCAGTCGGCGGCGGCCGCCGCCGCGCTGGCCGCCGCCGCCGGCCTTGAGATGCCGGCCAACGGCCGCCTGGCCCAGAACCTGATCCACGCCTGCGAGAACCTCGCCGACCACCTGACGCACTTCTACTGCTTCTTCATGCCCGACTTCGCGCGCGACGCCTACGCCGCCGAGCCGTGGCACGCCGGCGTCGCCGAACGCTTCCGCGCGCAGCGCGGCAGCGCGCTCGCCGACTGGCTGCCGGCGCGCACCGACTTCCTGCGCACGCTCGGCTACCTTGCCGGCAAGTGGCCGCACACGCTGGCGCTGCAGCCGGGCGGCACGACGCGCGCGATCACCGCCACCGAGCAGGTGCGGCTCGCCGCCGTGCTCCGCGAGTTCCGCGAATTCCTCGAAACGACGCTGTTCGCCGACCGGCTGGAGAACGTCGCCGCGCTCGCTTCCGCCGACGCGCTCTTCGCCTGGGCCGAAACTCGCGGCGACGCCGATTTCGCCCGCTTCGTGCGCCTCGCCGCCGGCCTCGGCCTCGACCGCACCGGCCGCGCCGCCGACCGCTTCCTCGCCGTCGGCGCCTACGCCGGTGCTGGCGAGAAGGGGTCCGCGCTGTTCCCGGCCGGCGTGCGCGAGGGCGCCGCCGGCGCCATCGCCGCCTTCGACCCGGCGGCCGTCGCCGAGGACGCCAGCCACGCCTGGTTCGCCGGCGACGCGCCGCTGCCGCCGGCGCGCGGCGAGACGCGGCCGCTTGCCGATCCGGCAGCGAAGGCCGCCGCCTACTCGTGGTGCAAGGCGCCGCGCTACGCCGGCCGCGTCGTCGAGACCGGCGCGCTGGCGCGGCAGCTGCTCGCCGGCCAGCCGCTCGCCGTCGACCTCGTCGCGACGCGCGGCGGCAGCGTGCTGGCGCGTATCGCCGCGCGCATGGTCGAGGTCGCGCGCGTGCTGCCGGCGATGGAGAGCTGGCTGCGCGCGATCGTTCCCGGCGAGCCGTTCTGTGCCGAATGGCAGGCGCCGCAGTCGGCGCAGGGTGTCGGCCTGGTCGAGGCGGCGCGCGGCGCACTCGGCCACTGGCTGACCATCGAGCGTGGCCGCATCGCCGGCTACCAGATCGTCGCGCCGACGACATGGAACTTCTCGCCACGGGACGCCGCCGGCCAGCCCGGCGCGCTCGAACAGGCGCTGGCCGGCCTGCCGGTCGCCGACGGCGACAAGGCGCCGGCAATCGTCCAGCACGTCGTCCGCTCGTTCGATCCGTGCATGGTGTGCACGGTGCATTGATCCGACCATGCGCCGCCGCCGCTTCCTCGCCTTCACCGCCACCGCCGCGCTGCTCGCTGCCTGCGGCCGTCAGCCGAAGCTCGCGGCGCTGCCGGCCGGCAGCGTCGTCCTCGCCTTCGGCGACAGCGTCACCCACGGCACCGGCGCCGCGCCGGGCGAGGACTGGCCGACGCGGCTGGCCGCGCTGACCGGCTGGACCGTCGTCAACGCCGGCATCCCCGGCGACACCGCGGCCAACGGCAAGGGGCGCATCGGCGCGCTGCTCGACGAGCATCGGCCGGCGCTGGTCATCGTCGAGATCGGCGGCAACGATTTCCTGAAGCGTCGCCCGCAGGCGACAGTCAAGGAAGACCTGCGCGCCATCCTCGCCGCCGTCCGCGCCGCCGGCGCGCAGGCGGTGCTGGTCGCCGTGCCCGAGCTGTCGCTGCTCGGCGCGGTGACGCGCAAGCCGTCGGACGCGCCGATCTACGCCGAGCTCGGCGACGAGGAGAAGGTGCCGGTGATCGCCGACGTCTTCGCCGACGTGCTCGGCGAGGCCGAGCTGCGCGCCGACGCCATCCATCCGAACGGGCGCGGCTACGCGCGCATGGCCGACGGCCTGCATGCCGCGTTGCGCAGGGTCGGCCTCGCCGGCTGAGACCGCGGCCCCTGCCCGGATTCCTTCCCCGACGCCTTCCCCGTCCCTGCCGCCGTCCGTCGGGCGTGGGAATCTTTTCCCCGCCGCCGCTGTCCGAATTTCTCGCAAACTGATATTTCCCCGCGCCCTCTCCCCGGACCGGTACCGGTCCGCCGCCGCAGGAGGCATTGCCGATGAACGAGCCCTCCGTCGAATCACCGACGGCCGCGAAGGCCTCTTGCCCGTTTGCTGGGCCGCCGGTGGCGCCGCCGCTCGGCGAGGATTCGTTCCGCCGCGTCGTCGAATGGGCGCCGAGCGCGATGGTGTTGATCGACCGGCGCGGCGTCATGGTCCTCGTCAACGCGCAGACCGAGCGCATGTTCGGCTACGCGCGCAGCGCGCTGATCGGCCAGCCGGTCGAGATGCTGGTGCCGCAGCCCGTGCGCGCGCAGCACCGCGCCTACCGTGCGGATTTTCTCGGCGACCCGCAGCCGCGGCCGATGGGCGCCGGCCGCGACCTGTTCGGCTGCCGCGCCGACGGCAGCGAATTTCCGGTCGAGATCGGTCTCAACCCGATCGACACCGAGGACGGCGTGATGGTGCTCGCCTCGGTCGTCGACATCACCGAGCGCCGCCGCTCGCAGCAGCGGCTGGAGGATGCGCTGCGCGAGAAAACGGTGCTGCTGAACGAGGTGCACCACCGCGTCAAGAACAACCTGCAGGTCATCACCAGCCTGCTCAACCTGCAGGCCGACCACGCCAGCGACCCGCGCCTGCGCGCCATTCTTGCCGAGAGCTGCGGCCGGGTGAAGGCGATGGCGCTGACGCACCAGCTGCTCTACGAGCGCAAGGACTTCTCGCGCATCGACCTCGGCGACTACCTGCAGCGTCTGGTGCAGTCGATTCGCGCCAGCTATCGCGCCGGTAGCCAGCGCATCGGGCTGCGCTTGGCGGCGCCCGAGGGCGGCATCCCGCTCGACCTGGAGCGGGCGATTCCCTGTGGGCTGCTGCTCAACGAACTGGTGACCAACGCCTTCAAGCACGCTTTCCCCGGCGAGCGTTCGGGCGAGATCGCAGTCGAACTGGAAACCGCCGGCGGCGACATCGTGCTCGCCGTCGCCGATGACGGCGTCGGCCTGCCGCCCGCCAGCGAACTCGCCGGCAGCCCGTCGCTCGGATTGCAGCTGGTGCCGCTGTTCGTCGAGCAGCTGCACGGCGCCCTGCAGATCGAGCGCGGCGACGGTGCCCGCTTCACGTTGCGTTTTCCCGCACGCATCGCCGACAAGGAGACGACATGAGTGCACGCCTTCCCGTCAACCTGATGCTCGTCGAGGACGAGCGCATCGTCGCCTTCGACCTGCAACGCCAGCTGCGCGGCTTCGGCTACGAGGTCGGCGCCGTCGTTGCCAGCGGCGAACAGGCGGTGCGCCGCGCCGCCGAGGAGCAGCCGGATCTGGTGCTGATGGACATCCACCTCGAAGGCCGCATGGACGGCATCGAGGCGGCGAGCGAGATCCGCGCCCGCCACGGCATCCCGGTCGTCTTCCTGACCGCCTACGCCGAGGACGACACGCTGCGCCGCGCGCTCGACAGCCGACCCTTCGGCTACCTGGTCAAGCCCTGCGAGGGCCGCGAGCTGCACGCGACGATCCAGATGGCGCTCGCCCGCCGCGAGGACGAGGCGGCGGTCGAGCAGAGCGAGCAGCGCCTCAAGCTGGCGATCGACGCCGCCGAACTGGGCGTTCTCGAATGGAGTCCGGACTCGCGCCGGCTGAAGGGCGACGGCCACCTGCATGCGCTCTTCGGCGCCCGCCCGCTGCCGCTCGACGAGCCGTGGGAGGCCTTCCTCGCCCGCGTCGCCGCCGCCGACCGGGCGTGCGTCGAAGCCGCGCTGGCGGCGACGCAGGCCGGCGGCGCGGCGGTCTGCGTCGAGTTCGGCACCGTCGACAACCACCTGCCGGCGCGCCACATGGAAGCGCACGTCAAGGCCTACGCGGCGCCCGGCGGCGGTACGCGCGTCGTCGGCATCCTGCAGGACGTGACGCAGCGCCATCATGACGAGGAGCGGCTGCGCCAGTCGAGCGTCGTCTTCCACACCACCGCCGAGGCCATCGTCATCAGCGGCCTCGACCGTCGGGCGCGCGCCGTGAACCGCGCCTTCACGCGCATCACTGGCTACGCCGAGGCGGAGGCCATCGGCCAGGACGTCGACCTGCTGCTGCGCGCGGCGCCGGGCGCCGAGCGCTATGCCGACTGCCTCGCCGACGGGAGCCCCGGCTTCTGGCACGGCGAAGTGCTCTGCCACCGCCGCGACGGCGAGCCCTTCCCGTCCTGGCACAGCGTCAGCGCGGTGCGCGACGCCACCGGCCGCGCCACCCACCTCGTTACCGCCTTCTCCGACGTCGGCGCGATCTACGAGGCGCACCGCCAGCTGCGCCATCTGGCCCACCACGACCCGCTGACCGGCCTGCCCAACCGCGTCCTCTTCGACGACCGGCTGGAGAACGCCATCGAACACGCGCTGCGCCAGGGTGAGCGCTGCCTGCTGCTGTTCCTCGACCTCGACGGTTTCAAGGTCATCAACGACACGCTCGGCCATGCCGTCGGCGATTCGTTGCTGCGTGTCGTCGGCGGCCGCCTGAAGTCGGTGCTGCGCGCCAGCGACACCGTCGCCCGCCTCGGCGGCGACGAGTTCGTCGTCCTCGCCGGCAGCGTTCACCCGGACTATGCGGCGCAGCTCGCCGGCAAGATCCTCGCCGTACTGCGCGAGCCGATCGAAGTCTGCGGCGAGACGCTGGCCGTCACCGGCAGCATCGGCATCGCCGTCTTCCCGGACAACGGCGGCGACAGCCAGCAGCTGATGCGCGCCGCCGACATGGCGATGTACACGGCCAAGTCGGAAGGGCGCAACCGCTTCCACTTCTACGCCGACGACATGTCGGCGCGGGCGCAGGAGCGCATGCAGGTCGAGCAGGGCCTGCGCCGGGCGATCGCCGCCGATGCGCTCGCCGTGCACTACCAGCCGCGCGTCGAGCTCGCCACGCGGCGCATCGTCGGCGTCGAGGCGCTGGTGCGCTGGCCGCACCCGGAGCGCGGCATGATCCCGCCCGGCAGCTTCATCGCCATCGCCGAGGAAAGCGGCATCATCGAGCCGCTCGGCCGCTGGGTGCTGCAGCGCGCCTGCCGCGAGATGCTCCGGCTGCGTCCGGAGGGCGCCGCCGGCGACCCGCTGCGGCTGGCGGTGAACGTCTCGGCGCGGCAGTTCCTCGCCGCCGACTTCGTCGATCATGTCGCCGCGACGCTGGCCGACACCGGTTTCCCGGCGGCGGCACTGGAACTGGAGATCACCGAGAGCACGCTGCAGGCGACCGAGCGCAGCCGCGCGGTGATCGACGAGCTGGAAGCGCTCGGCGTCGCCGTCAGCATCGACGATTTCGGCACCGGCTACTCGTCGCTGGCCGTGCTGCGCGACCTGCCGATCCGGCGCATCAAGGTCGACCGCTCGTTCATCGTCGACCTGCCGGAGAGCGACAGCCAGCGGGCGGTGGTCGAGGCCGTCGTCGCCCTCAGCCGGGCGCTCGGCATGTCGATCACCGTCGAGGGCATCGAGCGGCCGGCGCAGGCCGACATCCTCGAACGCCTCGGCTGCCAGGAAGGGCAGGGCTTCCTCTTCGCCCATCCGCTGCCCTTCGCCGCGCTGGCGCAGCATCTCGGCGCCGCCGGCTGAGAGCCGGCGACGTCGCCGCGGCCGCCGGTTTCCGCCGGTCGAACCGCCGGCGGGCGCCGTTCACGGTCCGTGGACGCTGCGCCCCTAGAATGCGCCCCATATTCATTGGGCAAGTCCGTCATCCATGTCGCATAGCAGGATTCACGCCAAGATGTTCGACATGGTCCTGTGCTTCTCGCGTGCACTGGACCTGCTGCACGAGCAGATTTCCGACCACCATCTGCTCGTCGCCAACATCGCCTCGCAGATCGCCGATGCCGCCGGCTTCGACGAGGACGCCCGCCTCGACACGGTGATCGCCGGGGCGCTGCACGACGTCGGCGTCGTCTCCGTCGCCGCCCGCCTGGCGCTCTGCGACTTCTCGCTGACCACCTACCGCGACGGCAGCGACCGCCAGCCGCAGAGCATCCACCGCCACGGCCACGAGGGCTGGCGGCTGCTGCAGGGCTTCGCGCCGTTCGCGCCGGCGGCCGAGATCATCCGTTACCACCATGTGAACTGGCAGGACGGTGCCGGCGAGTCCTTCGCCGGCAAGGCGGTGCCGCTGGCCAGCCACGTCATCCACCTGGCCGACCGCATCGCCGTCCTGCCGCGCGCCGGCGAGAACATCCTCGACCAGCGCCAACGCATCGTCGGCGAGATCCGCGCGGCCGCCGGCAGCGCCTTCCATCCCGAGCTGGTCGCCGCCTTCGAGGCGCTCGCCAGCCGCGACGCATTCTGGTTCGACCTCGCCTATCCGCACCAGGAAGCGCTGCTGCGCAGCCGCACGCGCGGCCTCAAGTACGCGCTCGACATCAACCAGCTGCAGGACCTCGCCGCCGTCTTCGGCCGCATCATCGACTTCCGCAGCCCGTTTACGGCGACCCATTCCTCCGGCGTCGCCGCCACCGCGACCGGCCTCGCCGAACTGTTCGGCAT
Organism: Rhodocyclaceae bacterium; assembly: GCA_024710925.1. Taxonomy (GTDB): domain Bacteria; phylum Pseudomonadota; class Gammaproteobacteria; order Burkholderiales; family Rhodocyclaceae; genus Proximibacter. The sequence continues at coordinate 23,521 of JANJTW010000104.1, forward strand.
GAACGGCGACGGCCTCAAGCTGATGAGCATCGCCGGCCACCTGCACGATCTCGGCAAGCTCGCCGTGTCGCCGGAAATCCTCGACAAGCCCGGTCCGCTCGATCCGGCCGAGACGAGCGTCATGCGTTCGCACGCCTATCACACCTACCGCATCCTCGAAACGGTGCCGGGGCTGGAGACCGTGAACCTGTGGGCGTCGTTCCACCACGAGCGGGTCGGCGGCGGCGGCTACCCCTTCCGCCCGGAGGCGCTGCCGCTCGGCTCGCGCATCGTCGCCGTCGCCGACGTGTTCACCGCGCTCAGCGAGGACCGCCCGTACCGCTACGGCATGGCCCGCGACGAGGTCGCCGCCGTCCTCCGCCGCGACGTCGCCGCCGGTGCGCTCGACGGCGACGTGGTGGCGATGCTGCTGCAGAACTTCGAGGCGCTCGACCGCACGCGGCACATCCGCCAGCACGTGCGGGCGAGCAACGACGAACCGCTGCCGCCGTTCCTGCGCGAGCGCGGCGGCTGGTGGGATTTCTTGAGAAAGGAAGGTGCGGCATGAACGCGCTTGCAGGAGAGAAGGTACTCGTCCGCTGGCAGGAAGACTTCAGCGTCGGCATCGAGGGCGTGGACGACCAGCACCGCAAGCTGCTCGACCTGATCAACGGCCTCTGGGACGCGATCGTCCGCGGCGCCGGCAACGGCGAACTGCTGGCGCTCGTCGACGAGCTCGACCGGTACACCGGCTACCACTTCTCGGACGAGGAGGTGGCCATGCGCGTCGCCGGCTATCCGCAGCTGGTCGAGCACAGCCTGGCGCACCGCGGCTTCGTCGAGCGCATCGGCCGCGAACGGGAACGCCTGCATCAGGGCGGGCACGCCTCGCTCGACCTGGTGCGCTTCCTGCAGGACTGGCTGCTCCAGCACATCGCCGTGCAGGACAAGCACTACGCCGCCTTCGTCATGGAAAGCAGCGCCCGCCTCTCCTTCTTCGCGCGCCTGCTGCGCCGCTTCGCCTGACGGCCGGATTTGATGGGCATCAATTCGCTACGCTGCACGGGAAGTACAATGCCATAGCAGAAGCTCCACCTATCGGGTAGCGTCTTCCGCGAAGAAGATCGGTCGCCGCGTGCGCAGGCCGGCAACGTTGCGCGGAAGAATGTCGAGCAGGCCGATGACCAACTTGCAGCACACCCTTTCTCCCCGACTCTCCCTGCGGCTCCTGGGCGGGTTTTCCGTGGTCGACGCCGAAGGCCGGGCGCCGGTGCTTTCCTATGTCAAGCTGCGCGCGCTGCTCGCCTGCCTGGCCGTCGAGCGCGGCAGCGAACTGCCGCGGACCTGGCTGGCCGGCCTGCTCTGGCCCGAGCTCGACGATGCGACGGCGCGGCAGAACCTGCGCCGCGCGCTCTCCAACCTGCGTGCCGCGCTGCGCGACCGCGACGGCACCGCCTCCTGCTTCCGCATCAGCCGTGCCGCCATCGGCCTCAACCCCGCCGTCGCCATCGACATCGACGTCGCCGACCTGCTGTCGCCGCCGGTCGCCTGCGACATCGCCGCCTTCGCCGGCACCGACGACGCGCGCTGCCGCGACTGCCTGCTGCGCATGGAGACGATGGTCGCCCGCTACCGCGGCGAGCTGCTGCCCGGGTTCTCGCTGCCGGACAATCCGGAGTTCGACGAGTGGCTGTCGGCGCGGCGCGAGATGCTGCACCGCCACGCCGCGCTGCTGCTCGACCGGCTGGCCGCCTGCCATGCGGCGCGCGGCGAGCCGACGCAGGCGCTGCCCTTCGCGCTGCGCCGCCTCGACCTCGATCCCTGGGACGAGGCGGCGCTGCGCCGTGTCATGCGCATCTACGTCGCCGGCGGCCAGGCAGCGGCGGCGCTGACGCAGTTCAACGCCTTCCGCCGCGAGCTGCAGGACGAGCTCGGCGTGCAGCCCGACCGCGAGACGCTGCGCCTCGTCGACGAGATCAGCCCGGCCGTGCAGCGGACGGCGCCGGCGGAGGCCGGGCGGCACGGGCCCGAGCACCGCCAGGTGACCGTCGTCTGCTGCCATCTGGTGCCGCCGGAAGGCTGCGACAGCGATGAACTGATCGAGTCGCTGCCGGCGCTGCGCCAGCACTGCGAGGCGCTGCTGCGCGAGCACGGCGGGCATCCGGCGCCGATGCAGGGCGGCGTCCTCGCCTATTTCGGCTACCCGCGCGCCGACGAGCAGGCGCCGCTGCGCGCCGTCGGCGCCGCGCTGGCAGTCGCCCGCACGCCAGCCTTTGCCGGCGTCGCGCTGCGCATCGGCGTGCATACCGGCCTCGTCCTCACCGCGCACGAATCGGGCGAGGTCGACGTCGCCGGCAGCACCACCGGCACGGCGATGGCGCTGCCGGCGGTGATCCCCGGCGGCACCGTGGCGATCACCCAGCCGACCTGCCGTCTGGTCGCCGGCTACTACCACTGCGAGTCGCTTGGCGACTGGCGGATCGGCGGCGCGCAGCGCACGCTCGGCCTCTTCCGCGTGCTCGCCCCGACCGGCGCCGAGCACCGCCTGCAGGCGATGCGCAACCGGCTGGTGCCGTTCGTCGGCCGCGAGGCCGAGCTGCGCCGGCTCGACGCCTTCTGGCGCGAGGCGCTCGCCGGCCGCCGGCAGCTGGTGCTGGTCGGCGGCGATGCCGGCATCGGCAAGTCGCGCCTCGTCCAGTCGTTCGGCGAACGCCTCGTCGCCGAGGGCGCGCAGTGCATCGACCTTTCCTGCCAGGCGGAATCGGCGCAGGAGGCGCTGCGCCCGCTGCTTTCCTGCCTCGCCCGCTACGTCGGCGGCGGTGCCGACGAAGCCACCGCCGATACCGGCGAGCGGCTGGCGCAGCTGGCGCGCAGCTTCTTTCCGGACGACGGCGAGCGCATCGTCGAACTCGGCAACTGGCTGCTTGACGCGCATGCCGGCGCCGCCGACGCCCCCGGCGACGACGGCCGCCGCCGGCGCATGCTGGCGCTGCTGCTCGACCTCGTCGACCGTTACGCCGCCGGCCGGCCGCTGCTCGTGCTGCTCGAAGACCTGCACTGGGCCGACCCGTCCACCCTCGACCTGATCGCCCAGTTCCGGGCGCGGCCGACGGCGGCGCGCGTCATGCTGCTGGCCACCGCCCGCCCCGAGTTTGCGCCGCCGCCGGCCTGGTCGGTGCTGCCGCTGGCGGCGCTGCCGGCCGGCGCCGCGGCAGCGATGGTCGAAGCCATCGCCGCCGGACGCCCGCTGCCCGCCGGCCTGGCCGCGCGCATCGTCGAATTCGCCGACGGCGTGCCGCTGTTCGTCGAGGAAACGGCGCGCATGGTGCTGAAGGGCGCCGCCGACGGCATGCGGCCGGAACTGCCGACGAGCATCCCGCATTCGCTGCGCGACCTGCTCGCCTCGAAGCTCGACGGCTTGGCGGAAGCGAAGCCGCTCGCCCAGCACGCCGCCGTCCTCGGCCGCCGCTTCAACTGTGCCGACGTCGCCGAACTGATGGCGCGGCCGGCCGCCGAGATCGAACGCCTGCTCGCGCGCATGGCCGCCGCCGGCCTCATCTCGCGCGAGGTCGCCGATTGCCAGTTCCGCCACGCGCTGATCCGCGAGGCCGCCTACCAGTCGCTGCCGCCGGCCAAGCGCCGGCAGCTGCACCGGCGCGCCGCCGAACTGCTCGGCCGTCGCCGCGCCGTCGTCGCGCGCCAGCCCGGCCTGCTCGCCCATCACCACGCCGCCGCCGGCGACGTCGAGCAGGCGATCGCCTGCCACCGCCAGGCGGCCGAACAGGCGCTGCGCTACCCCGCCTACCGCGAATACGTCTGGCATCTCCGCCAGGCGCTGGCGCTGCTCGAACGCCGGCGCCAGTCGGCGCCGCTGCCGGAACAGGCGGCGCTGGCGGCGGACGAGGTGCGCCTGCTCGTCATGCTCGGCTGGGCGGTCGGCGAGATCGAGGGGCTCGGTTCGGCCGGCGCGCGCGACATCTACAACCGCGCCTTCCAGCTCTGCCGCGACGCCGAGGGCGGCCCCGAGCTGTTCAAGACCCTGCTCGGCCTGTGGCGCGGTTCGAGCACCTGGTCCGGCTACGGCAAGAGCCTGGAGCTCGGCGAACGCCTGCTGGCCATCGCCGAGAAGGCCGGCGACGCGCACCAGGAGGCGCTTGCCTGCTACGCGCTGGGCAACGTGCACTGCGCGCTCGGCAACCTCGACACCAGCGACAGCTACCTGCGTCGCTGCCTTGCCGGCTACCGCCCGGCGATGCCGGTTGCCGCCTACGGCGACAGCGCCGGCGTCGGCGCCCACGCCTTCCTCGGCTGGGTGCATACGCTGCGCGGCGTCGGCGCCGCCGGCCGCCGCGAGGCGCAGGCGGCGATCGCGCTGGCGCGCCGCCTCGACCATCCGCCGGCGGTCTGCTATGCACTGCTCTTCGCCGCCGAGACGCACCGCCTGCGCCGCGAGCCGCAGGTTGCCGCCGCCTTCGCCGCCGAGGCGGCGGCCGTCGCCGAGGGCTGCGGCATCGTCGCCTGGGCGGTCTTCGCCGAGGTCTTCCTCGGCTGGCACGAAGCCCTCGCCGGCAGCGCCGGCGGCATCGCCCGCGCCCGCCGCGCGCTCGACCAGGTGATGGGCAGCATCATGGCCGGCACCGCCGCGCCGCTCTTCGCCGCTGTCGCCGAGGCGGCGCTGCGCACCGGCGAGCACGCCGAAGGGCTGCGCGCCGTCGGCGCCGCGCTGTCGCTGATGGAACGCAACCATGGCCGTCACCTGCAGGCCGACCTGCTGCTGCTGCGCGGCGAGCTGCTGCAGGCCATCGGCCGCCGGGAAGAGGCCTGCGCCAGCGCCGCCGAGGCGCTCGCCGTTGCCTTCGCGCAGGGCGCGCGCCTGTTCGAACTGCGCGCGGCGATGGCCCTGCTGCGCTGGCAGGGTCGCGACCGCGGCCATCTCGCGCGCTTGCGCGGGCTGCTCGGCGCCTTCGGCGACGACGCCGATTTTTCCTGCCGCACGGAAGCGCACGCGCTGCTCGCGGCGCAGGGCGCCTGAGCGGCGGCGGGACGACGGTTTGCACGGCACGCCGCCCGGGACTACGATGGCATGATGGAACGTTTCACCATCTCCCTCGACAGCGAACTGGCCAAGGAATTCGACGCGCTGATCGCCGAGCGCGGCTACGGCAACCGCTCGGAAGCGGTGCGCGACCTGATCCGCGGCCGGCTCGAACAGTGGCGGCAGGCGCGCGACGAGACGCCGTACTGCGTCGCCAACCTCTCCTACGTCTACAACCACCACGAACGCGACCTCGCCGAGCGCCTGACCGCGCTGCAGCACGACCACCATGACCTGACGGTGGCGACGATGCACGCCCACCTCGACCACGAGCACTGCTTCGAGGCGGCCTTCCTGCGCGGGCCGACGGCGGCGGTGCGGCGTTTCGCCGAGGCGCTGATCGCCGAACGCGGCGTGCGCCACGGCCAGCTCAACCTGGTCGCCGTCGAGGTCGGCCAGCAGCATGCGCACGGCTACAAGCCGCGTTCCCACGGCGGCAGCCAGCATGTCCACCTCAAGCCGACCCGCTAAGCCGGCGGCCGCCGGCAAGGCGCGCAAGCTGCTCGACGGCGGCGATCTGCCGCAGCCGGCCGAGCTGCTCGACGGCGTCGGCGAGACAGTGTGGATCGACGTCATCCGCAAGATGGACGAGGTCTACAACGACCTGCTGCAGTACGAGGTGGCGCTGGAGGAGAAGAACGCCGCGCTGGAAGAATCGCACCAGTTCATCGAGAGCGTGCTGGCGTCGATGTCCGACATCCTCATCGTCTGCGACCGGCACGGCGGCATCGAGGAAGTGAATCCCTCGCTGCAGCGCTTCACCGGCCAGGACGAAACGACGCTGAAGGGCACGCCGGTCTTCGACCTCTTTGCCGACGAGTCCTCGCGACAGGCGGTGCGCGACTTCTTCTCGGCGCAGCAGCGCGACGCCCGTCACGACGTCGAGCTGATGATCGCCGCCGCCGACGGCACGGCGGTGCCGGTGTCGATCAACTGCACGCCGCGCCTCTCCGGCGTCGGCAAGCTGGTCGGCATGGTCGTCACCGGCCGCCCGGTCGGCGAGCTGCGCCGCGCCTACCACGCGCTGCGGCAGACGCACGAGGAACTGAAGCGCACGCAGCAGCAGCTGGTGCAGTCGGAGAAGATGGCCTCGCTCGGCCGGCTGGTCGCCGGCGTCGCCCACGAGCTGAACAACCCGATCAGTTTCGTGCTGGGCAACGTCATGGCGCTGCGCCGCTACGCCGGCCGCCTGCACACCTACATCGAGGCGGTGAACGCCAGCGCGCACACGCCGGAGCTGGAAAACCTGCGGCGCGAGCTGCGCATCGACCGCATCCTCGAAGACATGGAACCGCTGCTCGACGGCATGATCGAGGGCGCCGAGCGCACCAGTGACATCGTCGACGGGCTGAAGCGCTTCTCGGCGGTCGACCGCCAGGCCGACGAGGCCTTCAACCTGACCGAGGTCGTGCAGCGCGCGCTGCGCTGGGTGACGCGCTCGGCGCCGCCGAAATTCGAAGTGCGCGTCGACCTGCCGCCGTCGCTGCCGCTGGTCGGCTCGTCCGGCCAGATGCAGCAGGTGGTCATGAACCTGGTGCAGAACGCCTGCGATGCGATGGCGGCGACGCCGTCGCCGAAGCTCGAAGTGCGCGCCGTCCTCGGCGCCGGCGAGGTGATCGTGCTCACCGTCGCCGACAACGGCCCGGGCATCCCGCCGGAGCACCTGCCGCACCTGTTCGATCCGTTCTTCACGACCAAGCCGGTCGGCCAGGGCACCGGGCTCGGCCTGTCGATCAGCTACGGCATCGTCGAGCGCCACGGCGGCAAGCTGGAAGCGGCCAACCGGCCGGACGGCGGCGCCGTGTTCACGCTGCTGCTGCCGCTGGCGCCGGGTTGAGGACGACCGCCGGGGTGTAAAGGAAAAAGTGGAAAGGCGCTTTCCACTTCGCCGCCGCCGGCCCCGCTGGCGCGACGCAAGGTATTGATTTTCATCGGACCGCGCGCTGGCACGGTCCTTGTTAGGGAAACGCTCCCGCATCCGGCTCCGCTTTCCGCGGGCCGACTTCCGCCGCAGCTTCCGGCCGCGCTCGCCGCGAACGGACAACGGCGCGGTGCGGTAAGAAGAAAACTTTTTAGTTCATAAACGGAGGTCGAATGCGTCAGGCGAAGCGGCAATCCCGGCCGGGGCAGGGCGGTTTCCTGCTGCTGGCGGCCGTGCTGGCCGCCGCCGCGGCGCCGGCGGCGGCGCACGAGCTCTGGCTGGAACGCGACGGCGACGCGCTGGTGCTGCAGCAGGGGCATCGCAGCGGCGCCCATGCCGGCGACGGGCGGGTGCCTTACGCTGCCGGCTTCGTGCGCGCCGCGGCGTGCATCGACGAGGCCGGCGTGCGCCGGCCGCTCTCCGTCGCCGCGACGTACCCGGCGCGCCTGCCCGGCGACTGCCCGGCGCTGGCGCTGCAGGCCAGTTCCGGCTACTGGACGAAGACCGCCTGGGAAACGAAGAACGTGGCGAAGACCGGCATCACCGGCGTGCTGCGCAGCTGGCGCGCCGACGAGACGGTGACGCATCTGGCGCGCTGGTCGCCGGCGTTCGCGCAGCCGCCCGCCGGCGGGCTGGCGATCGTGCCGGCGGACGACCCCTTCCGCCTTGCCGTCGGTGACAAGCTGCGCGTCCGCGTCAGCGTCGACGGCCGGCCGCTCGCCGGCGTGCCGGTGGCCTACGACGGCGCCACGCGCGGCGCCAGCGGCGACGACGGCATCGTCGTCCTGCGCCTGCGCCACGGCGGCCTGCAGATGATCTCGGCCAGCCGCGAAACGCCGCTCGCCGACGGCCGCGCCGA
>JANJTW010000112.1 GCA_024710925.1 Rhodocyclaceae bacterium
CCGACCCGAGCGACGCGCAGATCTGCGACGTCACCGTCCTCCTCGCGCACAAGCTGGAGCTGGAAACCATCGCCGAAGGCGTCGAGAGCGAGGCGCAGCTGAAATACCTGCAAAGCATCGGCTGCGAGAAGATCCAGGGCTTCCTGATCAGCCGCCCGCTGCCGGCCGAAAGCGCCGAGCGCTTCATCCGCGCGCACCGGCCGATGACCTGGCTCGGCACCACCGAACTGTGGAAGGACGCCGCCGGCGTCGTCTGACCGGCCACCACACCGGCGGGAAAGCCTCGTTCCGGAAGCGCACCGCCGGCAGCGACGCGGCACCACCGACCGATGCCGGCGCCCGGGTGCGCATATGCCCCCGGAGCGCCGACGCAACGCTCAATGCACGAACAGCGGCGCCAGCGCCGCGTCGATGCGCTGCGACTGCGCAGCGCTGACCATGCCACCGAGCACCGCGACGAAGCGCGTATCGCGCACGCCGCTGACGATGTACTGGTGACGGTAGGCGCGCAGGAAGGCACCGCTGATCGCCAGCCTTTCGTCGGCGGTGAAGGACCGCCCGACCGCCCCGAGAAAGTAATCGGCATCGGCCGCCGCCTGCGGCACGAGCAGCCCGTCGACGGCGCCGACCAGACCGATCAGTTCGTCGACCGCCGCATCGCGCTCGGCGGCGCCGAGGCGGGCATCCTCGCGGATCCACTCCAGCTCGTCGAGCATCGCGTGCTGCGACTCCTCGCGCCAGTGGTAGAGGAAGACGTCCCTCCACAGCGGCGACAGCGCGTCGTCCGGCGCGATGCTCGACCGGTAGTGCGCCTGCGTGAACAGCTCGATGTGGCAGGTCAGGCCGAGCACCGCCCAGGTCGACGCCGCGAGCACGGCGGCGGCAACCGCGTCCGGTTGCGGCAGGAAGCGGTAGCCGGCGGGCATCGTGCCGGCCAGCATCGCCTCGATGCGACGGAACAGTTCCTGGTGCTTCAGTTCCTCGTCGGTGAAGCGGACCAGCGCTTCGAGCGCGACCTGGTCGCCCAGCGCGTGCGCGCGGCTGACGTCGAGGATCTTGGCGCCGATGAAGCGCTCGACCAGGCCGAACATGTTGGCGTAGGTGCGCCCCTGCACCTGGCTGAAGAAGCGGCGCGCGCGGCGGTCGAGGAAGGGCAGGCTGCCGGCCAGCGACAGGCCGTCGGGCAGGAACTTGTGCGCCAGGTCGAACTGCCGTCCGCGCAGCACGTCGTCGATCTCCCAGCGCACGCGCTTCGACGCGGCGATGCATTGGGCGTATTTCCGGTTCTCGGTATGCAGGGGCGTTTCCATCTTGAATCTCCTCGGGGAACGTAACGAACGATCAGGATTGGCAGGCCGGCACGGCGGCCGGCGGCAGCGCGCCGCACAGACGGCCGGACAGGGTGCGCAGCCAGCCGGCAGCGGCCGGGCGGACGGCGCCGGCGTCGATCGTCAGCGTGCCGGAAGCAAGCATCTGCACGACCAGCACCTCGTCGCCGTCACAGGTGAAGCTGCGACCGGCGGGCAGCACGAAATCTCGCTCGTCGCGCTCGCGGGTCAGCCAGGCGTGGCCGCCGCCGACGGCGAGGCGCGTGCCGCGCATGGCGGCGACGGTCGCCGTCTGCCCGGCGGCAAGGCGAAGGGTTCGGATGGGGATTCGGGGGCGCATGTCTCACTCCTTTTCCGGCGTCGAGCTGGTGTCGTTGGGGTGAGGCGATGATGGCGCGAACGTCGTGCCGTGTTTTGCCTGCGACGCGGCGATTCTTTGCCGGGTCGCCGCCGTTCGCGGATCGCTTGCCCGCAGCGCCGCCGGCATTGACCGAAACGCCATGGCCGAGGGCCGGATCGCCGACTAAGATGGAGTCACCACCGGCCCCGCGAGGTTCGCGATGGACGCGCTGTCCGAAATCCTGAAGGTCCTGCACCTGACCAGCGGCATCTTCCTCGAAGCCGAGTTCACCGCGCCGTGGTGCATCGACTCGGCACCGGGCAAGGAAGACCTCGCCGAGCTGCTGCCCGACGCCGAGCACGTCGCCATCTTCCACCTGCTCGCCGACGGCACCTGCCACGCCCGTTTGCCGGACGGCGGCGAGGCGCTCGACCTGGTCGCCGGCGACCTGCTGATGCTGCCGCACGGGGACGCCCATTTCATGGGCAGCGACCTGCATCTGCATGCGGTACCGGCGGCGGCGCTGGTCTGCCCAGACGCAGCGGGCGGCGGCCTGCTGCGCATCCGCCACGGCGGCGGCGGACCGCGCACGCAGTTCATCTGCGGCTACATGGCCTGCGACCGGCGCCTCTGCCGGCCGCTGCTGTCGGCGTTGCCGCGCATCCTGCGCGTGTCGCTGGCGGCCGACCCGGCGACCTCCTGGATGCTGGTCGCGCTGCAGCACGGCGCGCAGGAAACGCACGCACCGCAACCGGGACGCGAGGCGGTGATGGGCCGGCTCGCCGAACTGCTCTTCGTCGAGGCGCTGCGCTGCTACATCCGGCAGCTGCCGGAGGACCAGCAGGGCTGGCTGGCCGGCCTGCGCGATCCCTACGTCGGTCGCGCGTTGGCGCTGCTGCACGCGCGCCCCGAGCACGCCTGGCAGGTCGACACGCTCGCCGGCGCCGTCGGCCTGTCGCGCTCGGCGCTCGCCGAACGCTTCTCGACGCTGATCGGCGAGCCGCCGATGCAGTACCTCGCGCACTGGCGCCTCGCCCTCGCCGCGCAATACCTGGCACGCACCAGCGACGCCGTCGCCCGCATCGGCGAGCGCGTCGGCTACGAATCGGAAGCGGCATTCAACCGTGCCTTCAAGCGCGAGTTCGGCGCGCCGCCGGCGGCCTGGCGGAAGAGCGCGCGGCTGGCGCGGGCGGCGGTGGGAAGAGAGGGTTGGGGGGATGGCCGCTAACGGATACGGACAAGCGGCCGATGTTCAACCTGCGCGGACGCTCGGTCGACTACGCTCGACTTACGGCTACCGACCCGAAGCGGAAATAGCTAGTCTGAGAAAGCAGTCATGCCCCTCAGTAACGTTTAAGGTCTGTGGCGGGGCGAGGCTTTATCGCGCAGCGTCCGGTGGACCGTAGTGTTAGAACTAAACGGCACCGACATCCCTCAGCCGTTTTAGGAACTGAGCAAACTCACGAAGGAAATACATGTCGTTTGTATCCAGTCCATCGGGATCAAAATGCATCACATCATTTCTGATTTCGCGAACGCGGTTGAGCCGTGCAATAAACTCTGTGCGATCAATTTCGAGGCGTAGTTTCTTCCATCGCTTGTCTGGCTCGATGAGACGGATGTACTCACCAAATGTCAGATCGGCGATTCCCTCAATTGTTCGTTCGTCATCGCCTGGAGCCTTAGCATCTTCGAGTTCTTTGGCTGTGAACTTTCCGTGCAATATTCTGCGGACACCATTCTCGATTTCACCAACCAACAGAAATGGCTCGGCAAGGATACGGAACTGATCGTTGAAGTCGCTTGCCGTAACGATGCCGCAGATGGTCTTATCGTTTGCCTGAACCAGCACGTAGTCATGCGAGGCGATCGTCGTAATGGCAGAAAACAACGATTCATCTATCTGCACTACGTGCGCAGGCTCCATGCAGTCGCGAACGTGCGCACAGGGCCGCTTCAGAGCGAGCCGACTTCCAATGGTTTTCCAACTGACCATTCCTTTGACATCACGCGGCCCAGTCATGACCGGCAACTGTGAATAGTCGTTTGTAAGCATAAGCGTTACCGCTTGCTGGAGAGTGGCATCAGGCTTGACGCTTGTAGGAGGTTTGTTTGCCGATTCCAATCGACCAATTCGATAGGTGGGGTCTGCAATGGCAGTGCCGCCTTCGTATTCCGACGCTGCGCCCTCTGCTGTGGCAAGCTTGAAGGAAATAAAGCCATCAATGTATGCATACTCGAAATCGGGCGTAGTTACCAACCCATGCTTCTTGAGCTGAAACCGCACACGTCTGACGACCCGGAAACCACGGCGCTCTGAGCCGAACCACAGAAGAAACGATCTGACCGTCTCAGAAGCGGGAGCAATTCCCCTCTTCAGTTGAGCGGAAATGGCGGTGAGCTTGTCGTCGTATTGGGCCATGGTGTTTAGTTCTAACTTTGATTTAGAAGACAGTATTGCGCCCTAACTTCGGCCTGTCATATCGCCGAAATCCTTTGCTGTTACTGGCTTTCATCGGATGCGGCCTGAAAAATACGACTACTAAAAAGTCGTGAAAAGCAGCAGCCGAGAACGTTAGCATAAATCCAGCCGCAGACGTCTGCTTCATGGGCAAACATTCAATGACCGCACATGGCCGACAGACGCCTGATAGGTACCTTGCAGCCAACGGCGGCTCCGGCCGACGAGCGGCCCCAGCGATCATCCAAAAACAAAGCCCGGCCAAAGCCGGGCTTTCTCGTTTTTACCGCCACCGGACGGACTCACCCGGCAGACGGATTCCATCAGCGCATCACCAGTTCGGCTCCCGCTCCGGCGTCGACGTGATCTTGTGGATGCTCAGGTCGGCGCCGTTGTATTCCTCCTCCTGGTCGAGGCGCAGGCCCATCGTCATCTTGAGCAGGCCGTAGACGGCGCCGCCGCCGATCAGCGCAATGCCGATCGCCAGCGCGGTCATGATCAGCTGCGGCATGAAGGCGATGCCGCCGAGGCCGCCGAGCGCCTTGCTGCCGAAGATGCCGGCGGCGATGCCGCCCCAGGCGCCGCACAGGCCGTGCAGCGGCCAGACGCCGAGCACGTCGTCGATCTTCCAGCGGTTCTGCGTCAGCGTGAACATGACGACGAACAGCGCACCGGCGACGCCGCCGACGACCAGTGCCCCCATCGGGTGCATCAGGTCGGAACCGGCGCAGACGGCGACCAGGCCGGCGAGCGGGCCGTTATGCACGAAGCCGGGGTCGTTCTTGCCGAGCACCAGCGCCACCAGCGTGCCGCCGACCATGGCCATCAGCGAATTCAGCGCGACCAGGCCGGAGATCTTGTCGAGCGTCTGCGCGCTCATCACGTTGAAGCCGAACCAGCCGACGGTGAGGATCCAGGCGCCGAGCGCGAGGAAGGGGATCGACGACGGCGGGTGCGCCGAGATCTGGCCGCTCTTCGAGTAGCGGCCGTGGCGGGCGCCGAGCAACAGCACCGCCGGCAGCGCGATCCAGCCGCCCATCGCATGCACGACGACGGAGCCGGCGAAGTCGTGGAACTCCTCGCCGAAACTGGCCTTCAGCCAGGCCTGGATGCCGAAGGCCTGGTTCCACGCGATACCTTCGAAGAACGGGTAGACGAAGCCGACGATCAGGAAGGTGGCGGCGAGCTGCGGGTTGAACTTGGCGCGCTCGGCGATGCCGCCGGAGATGATCGCCGGGATCGCCGCGGCGAAGGTGAGCAGGAAGAAGAACTTGGTCAGCTCGAAGCCGTTCTTGGCCACCAGCGTCTCGGCGCCGGCGAAGAAATTGACGCCGTAGGCGATGCCGTAGCCGATGAAGAAGTAGGCGATGGTCGATACGCCGAAGTCGGTGAGGATCTTCACCAGTGCGTTGACCTGGTTCTTCTTGCGCACGGTGCCCACTTCCAGGAAGGCGAAGCCGGCGTGCATGGCCAGCACCATGATGGCGCCGAGCAGGATGAACAGGGTGTCGTTGGCAGTCTTGAGCGCGTCCATGGCTCCTCCGGAAAAAACGGTCGGAGCCCTTCAGCAATAAACCTGCCAGCTTTCCACTAACGGAAAATCAAAGACTTGCAGAAAACCGCTGGCACGCACCGCACCAATGACGTGCCCCGGCAAGAACTGCAGCACCAGCGCGGTGCGACTACGCACCGCGAACGGGCCGCCGCCTCACTTCGGTGCCGCGCCCGGCGGCAGCAGCACCCACATGCGTCCGCTCTGCTTCATGCGGCCGGCCTGCGCGCCGGCCTCGGCGCCGAAGCCCCAGAAGAAGTCGGCACGGACGACGCCCTTGATCGCGCCGCCGGTGTCCTGCGCCATCACCAGCCGGCGCAGCGGCTCGTCGGAGTTCGGCCGCGTCGTCGCCAGAAAGACCGGCGCGCCGAGCGGCGTGTAGCGCGGGTCGATGGCGATCGTCCGTTCGGCGACCAGCGGCACGCCGAGCGCGCCGGGCGGGCCGTCCTCGGGACCGAACTTCGACGGCAGCTCGCGGAAGAAGACGTAGCTCGGGTTGGCGTTGAGCAGCTCGTCGAGCTTCGCCGGGTTGGCCCGCGCCCAGGCCTGGATGCCCTGCATCGACGCCTCGCCCGGCTGCAGCTCGCCGCGTTCGAGCAGCACGCGGCCGATCGACTGGTACGGATGCCCGTTCTGGTCGGCGTAGCCGACGCGCACCAGTTCGCCCGACGGCAGGCGCACGCGGCCGGAGCCCTGGATCTGCAGGAAGAAGGCCTCGACCGCGTCCTCGACCCACAGCAGCACCGGCGCCGCATGATCGCGCTCGACGATCTCGGCGCGCGAGTAATAGGGAACGACCTTGTTGCCGACCAGGCGGCCGCGCAGGCGGCGGTTCTTCAGGTCGGGCAGCACGTCGCCGAGGTCGATCGTCAGCAGATCCTTGGGCACCGCGTGCAGCGGGTAGCGGCTGCTCGCGTCGCGCTTGCGCGCGCCGGCGAGCAGCGGCTCGTAGTAGCCGGTGACCATGCCTTCCGTCGTGCCGTCCGGGTTGGTCGCGGCAAACGGCAGGAACTCGCGCTCGAAGAAGCGGCGGACGGCAGCGGCGTCGTTCGCGTCGACCGCCTTCGCCGCTGTGCAGGCCGGCTGCCACAGCGGCCACTGCGGCTTGCCGGCGAGGCCGCGGCAGCTCTGCAGGAAGGCCGGCCAGGCGGCGCGCGGGTCGTCCTCGTTCCAGCCGGGGATGTCCTGCCAGCGCGCCGGCTGCAGCGGCGCAGCGGCCGGCGGCGCCGGCTCGGCGCCGGGGCATTTCGGGCAGGGGGCGCAGGCCGGGCACGCGGCCTTGGCCGCCGGCGCGGCGGGTTGCGGGGCGCGCGGCGCGGCGCAGGCGGCAAGGAGCAGCAGGGGCGCCAGCAGCAGCGCCCGATGGCGTTTGTTCATGGGTTTCGCTAGAGTTCGGGGTTCTTCGAAGCCCGTATTCTACCGCCCCGCCATGACCGATCTCGCCAGCTTCCTGCAACGCGCCGAGCGCCTGCTCGACCGCATCGACGCCGTCCTGCCGGCGCCGCCGGCCGCCCCCGACTGGCGCGCCGCCGTCGCCTTCCGCTGGCGCCGCGCGGCCAACGGCCGCGGCTGGCTGCAGGCGGTGGCCAGGCCGCATCCGATCCGACTGAAGGATCTGAAGGACATCGACGACCAGAAGGCGCGCGTCGACGCCAACACGCGCCAGTTCGTCGCCGGCCGGCCGGCCAACAACGTGCTGCTGACCGGCACGCGCGGCTGCGGCAAGTCCTCGCTGATCAAGGCGCTGCTCAACGAATACGCGAAGAAGGGGCTGCGCCTGATCGAGGTGGACAAGGCCGATCTGGTCGACCTGCCGGACATCGTCGATCTGCTGCAGGATCGCCCCGAGCGCTTCATGATCTTCTGCGACGATCTCTCGTTCGAGGCCGGCGACGCCACCTACAAGGCGCTGAAGGTGGTCCTCGACGGCTCGGTGGCGGCGCCGCCGGACAACGTGCTGATCTACGCCACGTCGAACCGCCGCCACCTGATGCCGGAATATTTCTCGGAGAACCTGGAGGCGCACAGCGTCGACGGCGAGATCCACCCCGGCGAGGCGGTCGAGGAAAAGGTGTCGCTGTCGGAGCGCTTCGGTCTGTGGGTGTCCTTCTACCCGTTCTCGCAGGAGGAATACCTCGACATCGTCGCCCACTGGCTGCGCCACTTCGGCGTCGCCGAGGCGGACATCGCCGGCGCCGAACGCGACGCGCTGAACTGGGCGCTGCAGCGCGGCTCGCGCAGCGGCCGCGTCGCCTGGCAGTTCGCCAAGGACTGGGCCGGCGCGCAGGCCGGCCAGTCGGCGAAGAAAAAGAAGTGAGCAAGGTGACGCTGGTTTCCGCCGCCGTGCTCCTGCGCGCCGGCGAGGACGCCTCCGGCCGCGACGCTGGCAACGCATACCGCGAATTCCTGCTCGCCCGCCGCCCGCCCGGCAAGGTGTACGCCGGCTGGTGGGAATTCCCCGGCGGCAAGGTCGAGGCCGGCGAGAGCTTCCACGACGCGCTGGTGCGCGAACTGCACGAGGAACTCGGCATCTCGATCACGCAAGCGACGCCCTGGCTGACGCGCGAGTTCGTCTATCCGCACGCGACGGTGCGCATCCGCTTCTTCCGCGTCACCGCCTGGGACGGCGAGATCCACCCGCACGAGCACGACGCCACCGCCTGGCTGCGCATCGACGATTACACGGCGAAGCCGCCGCCGGTCGAGCCGATCCTGCCGGCCAACGGGCCGATCCTGAAGGGGCTGGCGCTGCCGACGACGTGCGCGCTGACCAACGCCGAGGAGAACGGCGTCGATGCCGAGCTGGCACGCCTCGACGCCGCGCTGAGGAACGGCCTGCGCTTCGTGCAGCTGCGCGACAAGACGCTGCCGGCGGCCGAACGCGAGCGGCTGGCGCGCGGCGCCGCGGCGCTGGCGAAAGCGGCCGGCGCGCTGCTCGTCGTAAACGACGACGCCGACCTCGCCCGGCGCGTCGGCGCCGACGGCGTGCACCTGTCGTCGGCCGCGCTACGCGACTGCGCGGCGCGCCCCGACGGCTTCGCCTGGGTTGGCGCCTCCTGCCATTCGCGCGCGGAACTCGACCGGGCCGCGGCGCTGGCGCTCGACTACGCGCTGCTCGGCCCGGTACTGCCGACGCCGACGCACCCGCAGGCCGCCGGCCTCGGCTGGGCAGGCTTCGCGCAGCTGGTCGAGCACAGCCCGCTGCCGGTGCTGGCGCTCGGCGGCATGCGGCCGGCGTCGATGGCCGAGGCGTCGGCGCACGGCGCGCACGGCATCGCGCTGCTGCGCGGCTGGCGCTAGGCCGAGAGCTTGAGGCCGGCGACGCCGGCAACGATCAGCGCCAGGCTGGACAGCCGCGCAGCGCTGGCCGGCTCGTCGAAGAGCAGCATGCCCAGCGCCGCAGTGCCGGCCGCACCGATGCCGACCCAGACCGCATAGGCGGTGCCGACCGGCAGCGTCCTCATCGCCGCGCCGAGCAAGGCAACGCTCGCCGCCATGGCCAGCAGCGTGCCGACCGTTGGCCAGACGCGCGAAAAACCCTCGGTGTATTTCAGCCCGATCGCCCAGACAATCTCGAACAGTCCGGCAAGGGCAAGGAGCAGCCAGTTCATGGAAAGCCTCCGATGAAACGGGGCCGTCCCCTGGATGGGATGGAGCGGTGAGGTCGTCCTCACTTCCGTGGAATGTCCGGCTGACTATAGCACGCCGGCAGAACCGGCATTCAGTCGCCGCGCGGCGGCGCGCCGTCCTCGGGCAAACCCGGCTCTTCCTGCACCGGCACGCGGTACGACTCGTCGGCCCAGCAGCCGAGGTCGATCAGCTTGCAGCGCTCGGAGCAGAACGGGCGCCACGTGTTCTCCGGGCTCCAGACGGACTCGGCCCCGCACTGCGGGCAGCGCACTTTCGGCGACGTCGCGGCCATCAGAGGTTGCAGAAAGTCATGTCGAAGGCCACCTCGCGGTCGCAGGGGCGCGGCCGCAGGTCGCCGTCGGGCGAGGTGAAGCGGATGTTCAGCGCGTATTTGTTGGCGCTGAT
Source organism: Rhodocyclaceae bacterium (assembly GCA_024710925.1). GTDB lineage: Bacteria > Pseudomonadota > Gammaproteobacteria > Burkholderiales > Rhodocyclaceae > Proximibacter. The sequence goes on from JANJTW010000112.1 coordinate 9,717, forward strand.
TTCGGGGATGCTGGGATCGCCCAGGCGGATGGCGACGCGCACCATCTGCGCCGTGCTGCCGCCGAGCATCATCTGGAAGGTGCCGCTCTTCGCCGTCTGGTGTTCCGGCCGGCCGCTCGCGCGCAGCAGGCGGAGCACGATGGCCAGCCCGTCGCGCAGCGGCAGCAGCGGCTTCAGCCAGCCGAGAACGGCGTTGCGCCGCGCTTCCGCCGGCTGGTGCAGCCAGTAGTGGTACGACGGCAGATCGAACTCGCAGACGCCGCCGGGAATCGCGGCCCGGCTCTTGATGCCCATCAGCCAGTCGTTCTCGCGCAGGTACTGGCCCATCTTGCCGGTCATCGCCAAGAGCGCGGCGGACGCCTGCTCGATCTCGTACAGGGCGCCGGACAGGGCTTCCTCGGAAATCTCGGGGTTGTTGCGGAAGGCGAGCAGCGTCTGGCGCTGCCGTTCGAGTTCCTGGATCAGGTCCATCTTCAGGTCGGCGCGGCCGGCGACCTCGAGGATTTCGAAGAGGGTGACGAGGGCGACGTGATGTTCCTGCGGACCGTCGTGCTGCAGGAAATGCGTGGTCTTGTCGAACAGATCCTCCAGGCGCAGCAGCGTGCGGATGCGCTCGTTGAAGGGATATTCGTAGGTAATCACGCCGAAGGCCGTTCCAGAATCCGGAAAATGCTTGAATTCTGAATCATTTGCAACAAAACCTCAACAGTTTGCCTTAACTTTGGTCAAGGCCCCTTCCAGGTAGGCTCGGTGCAAGCGCTCGACCTGCGCCGGCAAGGCCGCCGCCGGCCCGTCGTTGTCGACGACGTCGTCGGCCGCCGCCAGCCGGGCCTGGCGCGTCGCCTGGGCGGCGACGATGGCGCGCACCTCGTCCTCGCGCAGGCCGTTGCGCGCCATCACCCGCGCCACCTGCGTCGCCTCGGCACAATCGACGACGAGGACGCGGTCGCAGCGGTCGGCGTAGCTGCCGGACTCGACCAGCAGCGGCACGGCGAGGATGACGTAGGGCGCGGTCGCGGCGCGGCAGCGGCGATCGGCCTCGGCGCGGATCAGCGGGTGCAGGAGGCCTTCGAGGCGCGCCTTCGTTGCCGGATCGGCGAAGGCGCGGGCGCGCATCGCCGGCCGGTCGAGGCCGCCGTCGGCGCGCACGACGGCGTCGCCGAAGGCGGCGCGCAGCAGCGGCATCGCCGCACCGCCGGGCGCAGTCAGCGCGTGCGCGATGGCATCGGTATCGACCAGCGCCGCGCCGTGGGCGACGAAGAGGTCGGCGACCGTGCTCTTGCCGCTGCCGATGCCGCCGGTAAGGCCGACGACGAACATTTCAGCCCTTGCCGCAGGCGACCAGGCGGGCCATCGGCAGCAGTCCGCGCACGGTCTCGACGGCCGCCTCGACGAGCGCGGCGGGACCGCTGGCCTCGACCGTCAGCGCCGTTTCGCCGCTCCCCGGCCGGCCGCCGACGCGGGCGCTGCGCACGCCCTTGGCGCGCAGCGCGTTCAGGTACGACTCGGCGGCCTGCTCGCTGGAGAAGATGCCGAGCGAGATGGCATAGCGGTTGGGACCGGCCTCCTGGACGATGAAGTATTCGGCAATGCCGAGGCGGCGCACTTCGCCGGCCTTCTTTTCGGCCTCCGCCTTGTTCGCCAGCGGCGGGATGAACACCCACCACGACTTCGTTTCCGGCACGCTATGGCGCACGCGGCGCAGCGCGGCGAAGCGTTCGCCGGCGAGCGCCGCGTCGAGCGCCTCGGCGTCGCGCGCCGAGAGGCCCGCCCAGGCAGTGCAACGGGCCGGTTCGGGCTGTGCCTCGGCGGCTTTTTCCGGCGCCTTCTCGACCGGTTTTTCCGCGGCCTTGTCGACGGCTCGTTCCGGCGCTTTTTCGCCCGGCGCGTCGGCCGGCCGCTCCGCCGGCGCGTTGCCGTTGCGCGGCGCCGGCGGCTTGTCGCGCGACAGCACGACGAGCCGATCGGCGGCGATCTGCTGGCCGAGGCGCAGCGCATCCGGACTCTCCGCCCGGCCGAAGTAGCCCTGCGTCCAGGCAAAGAAGACGAGGTTGGCGAGGACCAGCAGGAAGACGAAGGCGCGCATCGGCCGGGTTCCTTTTTCCCGTTCCGCCTCAGCCGACCTTCGGCAGGTGCTGCAGCGACGCGGCGATGGCCTCGGCCGGATACTCGAAGTCCTCCAGTTCGCCGGCGAAGTAGCGGTCGTAGGCGGCCATGTCGAAGTGGCCGTGGCCAGTCAGGCTGAACAGGATCACCTTCGGCTCGCCGGTCGCCTTGCACTTCAGCGCCTCGTCGATGGCGGCGCGGATGGCGTGGCAGGATTCCGGCGCCGGCACGATGCCCTCGGCGCGCGCGAACTGCACGCCGGCCTCGAAGGTGGCGAGCTGCGGCACGGCCACCGCCTCGACCTGCTGCTCGTGGTAGAGCTGCGAGACGAGCTGCGAATCGCCGTGGTAACGCAGGCCGCCGGCGTGGATGCCGGGCGGCATGAAGTCGTGGCCGAGCGTGTACATCTTCATCAGCGGCGTGTAGCCGGAGGCATCGCCGAAGTCGTAGGCGTAGTGGCCCTTGGTCAGCGTCGGGCACGAGGTCGGCTCGACGGCGACGCAGCGCAGGTTCTGTGCGCGCTTGTCGCCGGCCGCCTTGTCGGCGAGGAACGGGAAGGCGATGCCGCCGAACGACGAACCGCCGCCGCAGGGGCCGAGGATCACGTCCGGGTAGAGGCCGATCTTCTCGAACTGTTTCTTCGCCTCCAGCCCGATGATCGTCTGGTGCAGCAGCACGTGGTTCAGCACCGAGCCGAGGCCGTAGGTGGTGTCGGCACGCGAGGCGGCCTCTTCCACGGCTTCGGAAATGGCGAGGCCAAGCGAACCCTGGTTATCCGGATCGAGTGCCAGCGCCTTGCGACCGGCCTCGGTCATGTTCGTCGGGCTGGCGAAGACCTCGGCGCCCCAGGTCTGCATCAGCGAGCGGCGGAACGGCTTCTGCTGGTAGCTGACCTTGACCATGTAGATGCGCACGGCGATGCCGAACATCTGGCCGGCGAAGGCGAGCGACGAGCCCCACTGGCCGGCGCCGGTCTCGGTCGTCATGCGGCGGATGCCGGCGGCGTGGTTGTAGAAGGCCTGCGGCACCGCCGAGTTCGGCTTGTGCGAGCCGGCCGGCGAGACGCCCTCGTTCTTGTAGAAGATCTTCGCCGGCGTGCCCAGCGCCTGTTCGAGGCGCAGCGCGCGGCACAGCGGCGCCGGCCGCCACAGCGCGTAGATCTGGCGGACTTCCTCGGGGATGGCGATCCAGCGCTGGGCCGACATCTCCTGTTCGAGGATGTTGTCGGGGAAGATCTCGGCCATCTTTTCCGGCGGCACCGGCTGGCCGTCCGGACCGAGCGGCGGCGCCGGCGGATTCGCCATGTCGGCGACCACGTTGTACCAGTGGGTCGGAATTTCGTCCTGGTCGAGCAGGATGCGCGTGGCTTGCATGATCTCCCCTGTGCAGCGCTTGTTTTTCGAGCGGGGAAGTATATCAGCCCGTCCCGCCGCCCTCGCCCGCCGGCCCGCCGCGCAGCAGCTCGCGACGCGCGACCTCGCCCGGCGCGAAGGCGGCAAGCAGCCGGTCGAAGGCGGCGCGCGCGGCGGCGCTGTTGTCCTGGCTGAAGTTGCAGACGTAGAGATCGAGCGTCACCGCGCCGAGTTCGGGCCAGGTATGCACGGCGAGATGCGACTCGGCGAGGATCACCGCGCCGGTGGCGCCGGCCGGTGCGCCGGCGTTCTCGAACTGGTGGAACAGCTCGCCGACCGGCGTCAGTCCGGGCGTCGCGCAGACGGCGAGACACAGCTCGCGCAGCGCCGCCGCGTCGGCGAGCAGGCGCGCCGCGCAGCGGCAGCCGCGGGCTTCGGCGATCAGATGCAAACCATCCATGCGGCCTCCTCAGGCGAGCGATGTGGTGAAACGCACGCCAAGCTGCTGCAGCGTGCGTTCGGCGGCGAGCACGCCGCGGTATTGCGCTTCCTCGAACAGCGAGAAGCCGGAAACGTCGGCGTGCGCGAAGCGGATGCGCGGGCGGTCGGCGGCGAAAAGCTCGCGCGCGCCGCCCCAGACGAAGCCGACCGTCGGCCGCGCCATCGCATGGCCGTAGCGGACGACGTCCACCCGCGTCGCCAGTTCGTGGATCTCCGGGTGCGGCCGTGCCAGCTCGGACAGCACGGCCGCCGCCCAGGCCTCGCGCGACAGGCCGAGCAACAGTTCGCGGCCGCGCGTCGGCGCGACGTCGGCGAGGGCTTGGTAGTAGGTGAGCACGGTCGGCCCCGGACGCTGGCGCAGCGTCTGGTGCGTGGACACCACGTAGCCGAGGCCGGGGCTGTCGAAGAGCACGTTGTCCCAGGCCAGCGGCGCGCCGGCGGGCGTCTCCGGCTCGGCCGCCAGCGTCAGGTTGGCGACCAGCCACGGCGCGTGGGTCCAGGTGCGCGCCGCCTGCTTCAGTGCGTCGTTGCCGACAAAGACGTGCGGCAGCAGATACAGCGGCGCCGCCCAGATCAGCTGCTCGGCGACGACGCGCAGCACGCGGCCGTCGGCCGCCCGCCACAGGTCGACCTCGACCGCGCCGCCCCGCCCCGCGCCGCGCTCGCCACTTTCGGCGACGCGGCAGGCGGCGGCGCCGGTCAGCGTCCGGCCGCGGACGCCGGCGGCCAGCCCGCGCGCCAGCCAGGCATTGCCGTCGGGCGCGGTGAGCACGATGTCGTCGGCGACGTCGCGAGCCTCGCCGTTGCGGCAGGCGAAGTAGTGGATGCCGGCCCAGGCCGAGACGACGTCGCTGCCGGCGCCGTAGTCGTCGCGGCAGGCGTAGTCGACGTACCAGTGCAGGTTCGCCGAGTCGAAGCCTTGTTGCCGCAGCCAGTCGCGCATCGACAGCCGGTCGAGCGCGCGCAGCGCCGCGTCGCGGCTGGACAGCGCCATCGGCAGCGCGAAGGCGCGCCGGCCGTCGCCGCCGCGCGCACGCCGGAAAGCGGCCATGCGGTCGAGGAAGCGCGCGTACTGGTCGCGCTCGCCGGCGGCGACGCCGTGCACCGGCAGCAGCCCCTCCTGCCACAGGCCGTGACGGTACAGCCGCTCCTGCGGCGCCGCGCACAGGTAGCGCTCGTCGTAGGCGGGCTTCGCCGCGCGCGGATCGCCGCTGAGCACGCCGAGTTCGGCGAGCAGCTCGCGCGTCGCCGTCGCCTCGCGCGTCGGCAGCGGCAGGTAGTGCGCGCCAAGCGGGCACGGGCCGGCCGGCGTATTGCCGGCGCGCGAGTTGCCGCCGGGCTCGCCGTCCATCTCGGCGAGCAGGTAGTCGTCGAACCCGGCGCGGGAGAGCTTCCACGCCGCCGACAGGCCGCTGATGCCGCCGCCGACGATCAGCACCGGCACGCGCAGGGTTTCCGCCGGCGCCGGCAGGCCGCCGTCGCGCAGGCGGTGGCCGAGCGCCGGCGACGGCCCGAGCAGGCTGCCCGGCGGCAGCGGCGGCGCCGTCGTGCAGCCTGCGAGCGGCGGCAGCGTGGCGGCGGCGAGGCTAGCCGAAGCGGCGCCGAGGAAGTCGCGGCGTTTCATCGTCGCGGCCGCCTCACCGGATCACGCGCCGCCACTCCGCCTCGAAGTAGCGCACCAGCACCTGATTGTTGAGGCGGTTCACCTCGGCGTCGACGCGCGCCATGTCGGCGGGGAATTCGAACAGCGCCGGCGTCGTCGCCGGCGTCAGGAAGCGCGTCGGCACCGGGTAGGTCGCCGGCGGCGCATAGCCGCGACGGCCGGCAATGACGAAGCCCCATTCGCCGAACGACGGCACCAGCGCGTGGTAGGGCGTTGCCACCAGGCCGGCGCTCTCGATCGTCGTCACCACGCACCAGAACGACTGCCGCGCATAGAGCGGCGAGGTCGACTGCACCACCGCCAGCCCGGTCTCGGCGAGGTGCTTTTCGAGCAGGCGGTAGAAGGCGCTGCTGTACAGCTTGCCGATGGCGAAATTGGACGGGTCGGGGAAGTCGACGACGATGAAGTCGAAGCGCTCGTCGCTCTCCTCCAGCCATTTCAGCGCGTCGGCGTTGATCGTGCGCACTTTCGGTGACAGCAGCGCATCGGCGTTCAGCGCGCGCAGCGCCGGCGCCGTCGAAAAGAGCCGGGTCATCGCCGGGTCGAGGTCGACCAGCGTCACCGATTCGACCTGCGGGTATTTGAGGATCTCGCGCACGGCCAGCCCGTCGCCGCCGCCGAGCACCAGCACGCGCCGGGCGCCGGGCAGCGTCGCCAGCCCGGGATGGACCAGCGCCTCGTGGTAGCGGTATTCGTCGCGCGAGCTGAACTGCAGGTTGTTGTTCAGGTGCAGGCGCAGGTCGTCCTTCCAGCGCGTGACGACGATGCGCTGGAACGGCGAGCTCTCGGCATGCACGATGTCGTCGGCGTAGAGCTGCGCCTCGGCGAAGTCGGTCGCCGCGCCGGCACCGGCGAAGGCGGCGACCAGCACGGCGACGGCGGCCAGGCACTGGCCGCGCAGCCAGGCGGCGGACGGCAGCTGCGCGCGGAAGAGGTGGATCGCCCACAGCGCGACGAGCACGTTGAGCAGCCCGAAGAACAGCCCGCTGCGGATCAGCCCGAGGTGCGGCACGAGCAGCACCGGGAAGAGGATGGAGACGGCCAGCGCGCCGAGGTAGTCGAAGGTCAGCACCTGCGAGACGACGTCCTTGAACGCCAGCTGGCGCTTGAGGATGCGCATGATCAGCGGGATTTCGAGGCCGACCAGGATGCCGATGGCCAGCACCAGCGAGTAGAGCAGCAGCTGGAACGGCGCCGACAGCCAGACGAAGAGAAAGAACAGCGCCGCCGCCGAGAAGCCGCCAATCACGCCGACCATGACCTCGATCTGCACGAAGCGGGCGATCAGGTCGCGGACGATGTAGCGCGACAGCCAGGAGCCGATGCCCATGGCGAACAGGTAGCTGCCGATCACCGTCGAGAACTGCGTCACCGAGTCGCCGAGCAGGTAGCTGGCCAGCGCGCCGGCGATCAACTCGTAGGCGAGGCCGCAGGAGGCGACGACGAAGACCGAGAAGAGCAGGGCCTGGCTCATGGCGCGTCCCGTCGCGCCGTCGTTGCATGCATCGGAAATATCCCCGGCTTACTTGTGGTAGAGGCGGCTACCGGTGCCGCGCGGCCCCTGTGCGGCGCTGGCTTCCTTGTCGAACAGGTTCCAGCCGGCGTACTGCGCGTAGCTGAACAGCGCCAGCGCGAGGATGCCGGCCACCAGGCTGCCCCTGACCATCAGTCGTCCTCCCCGTCGTCGCCATCGTCGTCGCCGGCGAGGCTGCTCTCGTTCCAGCGCTGCGTCTCGAAGGCGAAATTGCGCCAGCGCGTAAACAGCGGAAAGGCGGCGAGGAAGAGCATCAGCAGCACGTAGTTCGACCAGCCCGGCGCGTTGCGCACGACCTCGACGGTATCGACCACCGACGCGCGGCGATCGCGGCCGAGCTCGTAGTCGACGGCCAGATAGTAGGTGCCGGGCGGCACGTCCTTGAACACGATGTCGTCGTCCTGCGTTCCCTCGGACCAGCTCTCGCCGTCATCCACGCCCCGGTAATGGGCGATCTCCTGCGCACCGAGCCAGGTCTTGCCGGTGTTCTTGTCGACCAGCGTCGTCGTCAGCGACAGCCAGTTGTTGTCGATGTCGGTACTGTGGTCGACGCGCAGCGTGCGCGCCGTCCCCTTAAGCACGAAATCGGGCGAGCGCACGCTCACCTCGTCCTGTGTCGGTGAAAAGACGAAGCGGTGCTTGAGCACCGTGTTCGCCGCACCGACGACGGCAAAGGCAATCTGCAACACCAGGGCGACCAGCGCGAACTTCCAGAACAGCCGGCAGACCCCGCGGTGGCGCTCGCCGTAGGGGTTCGGCTGGTTGGCGTAAACGCCGAGCGGCTTGGCCAGCGGCAGCGTCGGCGCGAACGCCTGACGCACCGCGTCGGCCGCCAGATACTCACCCTGCGACCAGCTCGCCTCCTTGTCGCTGACTTCGCGCGACAGCATGCGCGGCGGGCAGACGTAGTCCTCGGCGAGGCAGCGCTCGCCGACCTTGACGCGCCAGTAGAACTCGCCGGCGACGTAGGTCACCTCGGCCTGACCGGTGTTGAACAGGCGGTACTTCTCGCCGTTGAACTCGAAGTCGAGCTGGCCGCGCGCCGCCTTCGGAATCTCGGACAGCGTGCGCACGAAGTTCCAGTGCCCCTGGTCCTCGACCAGCCAGGCGAAGCCCTCGCCGCCGGCGTTGAACAGCAGGTACTCGGACCAGTCGTAGTCGATGCCCTCGACCGTCGTCCGCCGCCGGAGGAAGCCGATGATCTCCCAGTCGATGCCGGCGAGCTTGCCGCGGCTGCCGAGCGGCAGCGTCGGCACCTCGTGCACGGTCTGCGCGGCGCGCGCCAGCAGGCGGATGTTCTCGTTCTCGACGCCGATGATCGAGCCGCAGCTCTCGCAGCCGACGCTCTCGATCGCCGGCGAGTGCAGCGTCAGCGGCGACGCGCAGTGCGGGCAGTTGAAGGCGCGCACCTTGAGCTCGACAGTGCCGCCGACCGGCACGCCGCCGCTCTCGTCGCGCGTCGGGCGCAGGTTGGTCAGCGACAGCTCGGCGAACTTCGCCGGGTAGCCGACGAAGACCAGCGGCGGCGTCTCGCTGTAGTCGAGGGTGACAAAGCGGTCCTCGCTGCGCAGGTCGGCGGTGTTCACGTCGTAGCCGGATTCGACCTTGAACGGCAGCTCGCCTTCGCCGGCGATGCAGTGCGCGGTCGCCAGGTCGGTGACGGTGAAGCTGCGGCCAGCGAGCGTCACCGCCATTTCCGGCGCCAGCGATGCGAACGCCGGAATTTCTTCCGCCACCGGCACCAGTGCGCTGACCACGTACTCGCCGCCGGCCTCCGACAGCCAGCCGGTACGCCCCGAAGGAAGTGCCCCAGGGGTACGGCCGTCGTCGAAGAGGATGTGCCACTCGTTCCACAGCCCGGCCGCATGCCGGAGCTGGATGCGGCCGATCACCGCGAAGTGCACGCCGCGGTAGCGACCCTCGCTGCCGAGCTGGATCGGCGACGCGTCTTCGAGCAGGTCGGCCATGCGGCCGAGGTTCTCGATCTCGTCGCCATGGCGCAGCAGCGTGCTGCGGCAGAACGCGCAGACGGCGTAGAGCGAGGCGGTCGAGCGAAAGCCGACCGGCGCGCCGCAGGAGGGACAGGTGGCGGTTTGCACGCGGAGTCGAAAACGGACGGGCTCGATGCCTCGCCGCTCAGCCGAGTTTGCCCAGCAACTCCGCCTTCTTCGCGTCGAATTCGGCCTGCGTCAGGATGCCTTTGCCGACCAGCGCATGCAGCTTTTCCAGCGTCGTCACGACGTCGTCGGCGCTGACCGCGGCGGCTGCCGCAGAGGCCACCGCAGGGGCAGGGGCCGGTGCTGCCGCCGGAGCGGCCGGCGCGGCGCCCGGCTGCAGCGCCTGCGACATCGACTGCGCCATGACCTGACCGACGGTCATGCCGGCGCCGAGGCCGGCGCCGATACCGGCCAGCCCGCCTTCGTTCTGCGCCGCCAGCGGGATCGCGTTGGCCGCCTGGTACTGCGTGTAGCGGCCCATGTCGCCGATGATGTTCATGCCGATCTTGGTATCGAGCACCTTCTGCAGCTCTTCCGGCAGCGACACGTTCTGCACCGCGAAGGCGTCGAGTGCGAGGCCGTAGCGTTCGAACACCGGCAGCAGTTTCTCTTGCATCGCGCGACCGAACTCGATCTGGTTCGCCGCCATGTCGATGAAGGGCACCCCGGATTCGCCGAAGAGGTCGCTCATCGTCGCCACGACCAGGTTGCGCAGCTGGCCGTCGAGGTCGTCGGTGCGATACGCCTCGCGCGTACCGGAAATTTCCCGGTAGAAGGCGCCGGGGTCGGCGATCTTGTACGAATAGATGCCGAAGGCGCGCATGCGCACCATGCCGAAATCCTTGTCGCGGATGGTGATCGGGTTCGGCGTGCCCCACTTGCGGTCGAGCTGCAGGCGGGTCGAGAAGAAGTAGACGTCGGACTTGAAGGGCGACTCGAACAGCTTGTCCCAGTGCTGCAGGTTGGTCAGGATCGGCAGCGTCTGCGTCGTCAGCTTGTGGAGGCCGGGGCCGAAGACGTCAGCGACCTTGCCCTCGTTCACGAACACCGCCATCTGCGACTCGCGCACGGTGAGCTGCGCGCCGTACTGGATCTCGAAGTCCTGCATCGGGAAGCGCCAGGCGAGCGTGCCGTCGTCGCTTTCCGTCCAGTGGATGACGTCGATGAACTGTTTCTTGATGAAATCCATGAGGGCCATGGCGGTCTCCCGAGATCAGGCGTTGGACGGCGAAAGGAAAAGGCGCGCGGGGCGCGTCAGTAACTCATGCAGGCGGCGTTGACCAGGCCGACGCTGACCGACAGTGCGGCGAGGAAGATCGCCGGCGCCATCTTGCCTTCGTGGATATCGACGCGCATCGCCGGCAGCCCGAAGCGCACCGCGAGGTAGGCGAGGATCTGCACGATGCCGGCGATCGCCCCCCAGGCGGCGAGGTCGGCGAGGGTGTCGCTATGCGCGATGGCGTTGGCGATCGGCATCACGAAACCGAGCAGCGCACCGGAGAGGCTGACCGCCGCCGCCGAATTGCCGGCGCGGATCAGCGCGAATTCCTCGTAGGGCGTGACGTTCACATAGACCAGCAGGAAGGCCGCGATGAGCAGCACGGCGACGCCGAAGTAGGCGAAGAAGGAAGGCAAGGCGGTGAGCAGATGGTTCAGCACGGAAGACCTCCCCTGTCGTCTGGTGCGGATTACCCGGCGGCGGCGAAGCGGGCCAGGCCGTCGAGGATCAGATTCTCCGCCACTTCCACCGGTATGTTCAAGTCATCGATGAGACGCCGCGCGCCGCCCCCGGTGAGCAGGCAGCGCGCCCCCGGCTCGCCGGCAATGGCCGCGAACATGCGCTCGATGGCGCCGAGCTGCGCGGCAAGGCAACCGCTGACGATGGCATCCATGGTGTTGGTCGGCAGCGGGCGGAATGCCCCTTCGGCGAGCGGCAGCTGCGCGGTATTGCGGGCGAGGGCCGCGCGCATCAGGTCGAAGCCGGGCAGGATGACCCCGCCGCGGAAAGCGCCGTCGGCGGCGAGGACATCGACCGTCGTCGCCGTCCCGGCGCAGACGACCAGGCAGGCGCCGGCGCCGCGGCCGCGCGCGCCGACCAGCGCCGCCCAGCGGTCGGCGCCGAGCTGTTCGGGGCGTTCGTAGCCATTCGTCACGCCGCAGCAGGCGGCGCTGGCCGTGAAGAAACGGAGGTCGCCGCCGGCCGGCAGCGCACCGACGATGGCGTCGCGCACCGCATCGCCGGCAACGTTGCAGAGCACGATGCGCGCACCGCGCGGCCAGCCGGCGGCGACG
>JANJTW010000130.1 GCA_024710925.1 Rhodocyclaceae bacterium
ACCAGCGGCGCGTCGAGCACGTAGTAGTGGTAGTCGTAGCGTTCCAGTTCGCTGCGCAGCGCCGCGGCGCGCGCGAAATCCTCGGGCGACGCGAACAGCATCAGGAGAACAGGCGCAGGGCGAGCGGACCGCCGGCCGGCAAACCCTTGCCGGCAAGCTGCGCCTGATACTGGCCGATCTGCCGACGGAAGGGGTCGAGCATGCTCTCGGTCAGCGGTCGCCGGTTGTCGTCGACGAGCACGCCGTTCAGCGTATCGGCCATGCGCCGCGCAAGGTCGAGCATTTGCGCGAAGACGCGGTCGCCGTGGTCGACGCAGGGAACGTCGAGGAGGAATACCAGGCCGTGCGTGCTCATCGTCCGCATCGACTCGACGGCGAAGCCGGCGGCTTCGAGGTTGGCCAGGGTATACAGCACGTGCCCTTCGTCGTCGCAGCGGACGAAGCGCCCGGACGAATCGAGGACCATGCCCGCCGCCTCGGCCAGCGCGCGGATCTTGGTACCGGCGAAGGCTTGCCCCTTGCCGATGACGTTGATGCCGACCTGGATGTCGACGTTGGCGCAGAAGCGGTCGAGCGCGACGGCGGCGTCGAGCGCCGAATCGCGCGGCGGCATGTCGGCCACCGCCATCAGTTCGTCGGCGAGGTTCTGCATGGCGCCATGGAAGGTGAGCAGGTCAGCCTCGCCGAGCGGACCGCGGCGGTTGGCGAGGAGCAGGCCGACGCGCAGGCGGCGATAGCTGCCGTCGGCGGTAACCCGTTCCCACTGGCCGCTACGCTCATTCAGACCGGCCCAGCCGATCGGCTTCGTCACGCGGGCAAGCAACTCCCGCTGCGAGGCGAGGATCTGCGCGCCGGACACCGCTTCGACCAACTCGAAGGCGGCGACGTAATCGATCGCCGGCGACACGATGCGGTCGGGCATGCCGTCGCCGGCGGGCGCCACGGCACGGGCGGCAGGCTCCGCCGCCGGCGCCGCAACGGCGGGCCCGGCCTCCGACGGAGGGGAAAACGATTCGGCGACCGACTCGGGCACGAACACCGGCGCCGCGCCATCCACGCCATCCACGCCATCGTCCGGCAACGTCGTCGGCGCTTCGGACTCGGCCGGCGGCCCGTCGACCACGAAGGTCGGCTCGATGCGCTCAACGGCCGACGTCCGCGGCAAATCGTCGTCGGTCCGCAGGACGGGTTCGACGAAAGACGGCAGATCATCTTCATCCGCGACCGGCGCCGGTCTGCCCGTAGCCGGCATCCTCTCGCCGCCGAGCAGGACGTCGGCCTGCGGGCGCGGCAACGCCTGCTCAAGCAGCTTGCGATGCCGGCTTTCCTGCCATTTATTGTAGGCGAAGACGCCGACGACGGCGCAGGCGCCGAGCCCGATCAGCCCCAGTTGCAGTTCGTTCATGCCGCCACCTGTTCGCGCATGCGCAGCGCCTCTTCGATGTCCACCTCGACGATGCGCGAGACGCCCGACTCCTGCATGGTCACGCCGACCAGCTGCTCAGCCATCTCCATCGCGATCTTGTTGTGGCTGATGAAGAGGAACTGCGTGTTGACGGACATCCGCCGCACCATGTTGGCGAAGCGCTCGGTATTGGTGTCGTCGAGCGGCGCGTCGACCTCGTCGAGCAGGCAGAACGGCGCCGGATTGAGCTGGAACATCGCGAACACCAGCGCGATCGCGGTCAGCGCCTTCTCGCCGCCGGAAAGCAGGTGGATCGTCGAGTTCTTCTTGCCCGGCGGCTGCGCCATCACCTGCACGCCGGAATCGAGAATCTCGTCGCCGGTCATGATCAGCTTCGCCTCGCCGCCACCGAAGAGCGTCGGGAAAAGCTCGCCGAAATGGCGGTTTACGGTGTCGTAGGTCGTCTGCAGCAATTCGCGCGTTTCACGGTCGATGCGGCGGATGGCGTTTTCCAGCGTTTCCAGCGCCTCGCCGAGGTCGGCCGCCTGCGCATCGAGATAGCCCTTGCGCTCCTTCGCCGATTCGAGTTCTTCGAGCGCGGCGAGGTTCACCGCGCCGAGCGCCTCGATCTGCCGTTGCAGCGAGGTGATCTGGCCCTGCAGCGGGCCGGGTTTCGCCCCCGGCAGGTCGGCGGCAAGCGCCGCCTCGTCGGCCTCGGCCTCGACCAGGAGCGTGGCCAGCTGCTCGACGTTGAGCGCCGCCGCCTGTTCCTTCAGGCGCAGTTCGCCGATGCGGTCGCGCAGCGGATTCAGTCCCTGCTCGATCTTCAGCCGCGCCTCCTCCAGTTCGCGCAGGCCGGCGGTCGCCGCCTCCAGCGCGTCGCGCATGCCGGCCAGCGCCTGTTCGCGCACCATGCGCAGTTCCAGCGCCTCCTGCAGCCTGGGCACGATCTCCTCCGGATCGAGATTGCCGGCGCTATCGGCGCAGCGCGCCAGATCGTCGGCGACGCGGGCGAGCTGGCGCTTCGCCAGTTCGCGCCCGCCGGCGATCTCTTCGAGCTTGCTCGCGCATTCGCGCTGCGAGAACTGCGCCTCGCGCAGCTCGCGCTCGGCCACCGCGACCTGCTCGCGCTCGTCGCGCAGCGTGCGCTCGGCCGCTTCGAGCTTGCCTTTCGCGTCGTTCAGCGCCAGCTGCCGCTCGGCGACCAGCTCGCGCTGCTCGGCGATCGTTTCCTCGGCGACCAGCATCCGCTCGCGCTCACCCTCTTCCTCGGCCTGGAACTCGCGCAGCGCCTCGTCGATCTGCGCCATGCGATCCTGGTAGCGCTCCATGATCTGGGTGAGCTTCAACACCTCGAGCTGCACCGCGTGCGCGCGCTCCTGCCGCGCCTCCAGCAGCCGGCGCGCCGTCTCGACCTCGCCGCGGGCCGTTTCCAGCCGTGCGTCGACCTCGGCGATGCGCGCCTCCTCCCCCTCGACCGCCAGCTGGCGCTCGTCGATCAGCGCCTGCAGCGACTCGATCTCGCGCTGCCGTTCGAGGAAACCATGCTCGGCGGCATCCGCCGCGAACAAGGTCACGCTGTGGCGGCCGACGAGGTCGCCGCCCTTCGTCACCCAGACTTCACCGTCGGCCAGTTCGCCGCGCCGCGCCAGCGCCGACGGCAGATCGGCGGCGCTGCGCACGCCGCGCAGCCAGTCGGCGAGCGGCCCGGCGATCGCCGCATCGTCGCAGCGGATGCGCGCCAGCAGGCTGTCGCCGCCGCCGGCCGCGCCGCCGTCGCTGCCGCCCGGCAGCAGCACGGTCACCTTGGCGCCCGGGCGGTCACCCGTCCACGCCGCCAGATCGGCATCGCCAGCATCGACCGCCGTCAGGCGCTCGCGCAATACCGCTTCCAGCGCATCCTCCCAGCCGGCCTCGACGTGCAGGCGTTTCCACAACGGTGTGCGGCTGGCCAGACCGTGGCGCTGCAGCCATTCGCCGATCTTCGAGCCGCTCTGCATGCGTTTCTGCAACTGTTCGAGCGCGTTCTTCCTGGCTTCCGCCTCGTGCTTCGCCTGCTGCGCCTTCTGCACGTCCTGCTGCACCTCGCGCCGGCGCGCCTCCAGTTCGGGCAAGGACTGCTGCGCCTGCTGCACGCGCTCCTGCGCCGCCAGCGCCTCCTC
The DNA here is from genome assembly GCA_024710925.1 of Rhodocyclaceae bacterium. Classification (GTDB taxonomy): domain Bacteria; phylum Pseudomonadota; class Gammaproteobacteria; order Burkholderiales; family Rhodocyclaceae; genus Proximibacter. The sequence continues at coordinate 3,568 of JANJTW010000130.1, forward strand.
CTGCAGGCTCTCGTGTTCGGCCTCCTTGAGCGCGATCTCGGCCTCGTCCGGCTTGACCAGCGCGGCCGCTTCCTGCTCCAGCCGCTCGCGGCGGCCGCCCAGGTTGAACAGCGTGCGCTCGGCGTTGGCCTTGTGCGCTTCCTCGACGCGCAGCTTCTGCTCGGCCTCGGCGACCGCCGCACGCTGCGCGTTCACCGCTTCCTGCGCCGCGACCTGCGCGTCCTCGACCAGCGGCAGGCGTTCCTGCTGCGCCTCCAGCCGCATCGCCGCTTCCTCGGCGCGCTCGTCGGCGAGTTCGCCGAGTTCGCGCCAGCGCCGTTCGTCGGCATCGGCCTTTTCCGTCTGCGCCAGCCACTGCTGGCGTTCCGCGTTGAGCTGGGCGACACGCTGCTCGAGATCCTGCTGCGCCTCGCGCCGGTGGCGCAGCTCGGTTTCCAGCCGGGCGACCTCGGCGTTGGCGGCGAACAGCTCGCTCTGCGCGTTGTGCACGCCGTCCGACGAGCCGAAGTGCTGTTCGCGCGCCGCTTCGAGGCGCGCCTCGACGTCACGCAGGCCGGCCATCCCGCCCTCGAGGTCGGTGGTCGCGCGCTCGACATCGCGCGCCGCCTTTTCGCGCTCGGCCTGCGCCTCGTTGCGCTTCAGCAGCCACAGCAGCTGCTGCTTCTTCGTCAGCTGGTCGTTGTATTCGTGGTACTGGCGGGCGACCGCGGCCTGCGCCTCCAGCCGCTCCATCTGGGCGCCCAGTTCAGTGCGGATGTCCTCGATGCGGGTCAGGTTCTCGCGCGTGTCGGCGATGCGGTTCTCGGTCTCCTTGCGCCGCTCCTTGTAGCGGGTGACGCCGGCGGCCTCTTCGAGAAAGACGCGCAGCTCATCGGGCTTGGCCTCGATGATGCGCGAGATCATGCCCTGGCCGATGATCGCGTAAGCGCGCGGACCAAGGCCGGTGCCGAGGAAGAGGTCGGTGATGTCCTTGCGGCGCACCTGCAGGTTGTTGATGTAGTACTCGGACTGGCCGGTGCGCGTCAGCAGGCGCTTGACCGACAGCTCGGCGTACTGCGACCACTGGCCGGCGGCGCGGCCGAGCGAGTTGTCGAAGATCATCTCGACCGAGGCACGGGCGACCGGCTTGCGGTTGCTCGAACCGTTGAAGATCACGTCCTGCATCGATTCGCCGCGCAGTTCCGAGGCCTTCGATTCGCCGAGCACCCAGCGCACCGCGTCCATCACGTTCGACTTGCCGCAGCCATTGGGACCGACGACGCCGACCAGCTGTCCGGGCAGCGCGATGGTGGTGGGGTCGACGAAGGATTTGAAGCCGGCGAGCTTGAGTCTGGTCAGGCGCATGGGCGGGAAGCGTTCTCGTGCAGGGCTGGGTGGGCTCGGATCTGTTTCTTTTGTCCGTCGGCGACTGCGGCGCCGGCCGACGTCTCGCCGGTGCCGCCGGGGCGCCGCGAACGGCCCCGGCGAAAGGCCCGGAATCGCCGGCTATAATAGCATCTTTGCATCCCCTTCACGGACCCCCCGAGCATGCCCAGCCTGCCTTCCAAGACCCTGGAAACCTTCCCCAACCCCGCCCCGGAGCGCGATTTCCATATCCACATGGAAATCCCGGAATTCACCTGCCTGTGCCCGAAGACCGGCCAGCCCGACTTCGCCACGCTGATCCTCGACTACATCCCGGAAAAGCTGTGCGTCGAACTGAAGAGCCTCAAGCTCTACATGTGGTCCTTCCGCGACGAGGGCTGCTTCCACGAAGCCGTCACCAACCGCATCCTCGACGACCTGGTGAAGGCCACCAAACCCCGCTACATGCGGCTGACCGCCAAGTTCTACGTGCGCGGCGGCATCTTCACCAACGTCGTCGCCGAACACCGCAAGAAGGGCTGGAAGCCCGCACCGAAGGTGGATCTGGCGAGCTTCGACACCCAATCCAACACGCGAGGCTGAGCCATGACCGACAACATCCCTTCCAAACGCCAGCCGGCGATCACCGACGTCCAGCTCGACCGCCTCGAAGCCCTGCTCGACGACCCCGCCTTTGACGAGGCGATGCGCCTCGACGAGGCGCAGGGCTACCTCTGCGCGGCGCTCGCCGGCCCGGTGCCGGTGCCGGAAGACGAATGGCTGCCGGAAATCCTCGGCAGCGAAGCCGGCGCCGCCAGCGCCGCCGGCCAGGAAGCCGCCGCGCTGCTGCGCTGCCTCGCCGCCGACATCGCCATCCAGCTCGCCGACGACGAGCCGCTGGTGCTCTACCTCTACCCGAAAAGCGATGCGGAGGACGCGCCGAGCGACTACGAGCCGTGGTGTCTGGCCTACCTGCACGGCCTCGATACGGCCGCCGAGGACTGGTTCGAAAGCCTTGACGACGAGGAGGAGATCGAGTGGCTCGACGAGCGACTGTTCCCGCTGATGGTACTCACCGGCGAAGCCGAAGCCGCCGCCCGCGAACACGGCGAGGCCTGGCCGGAAGGCGAGGAACTGGCTGGACTGCAGCGCGATTCGGAAGAGGAGCTGGCGCGCGCCGTCTCCGAGATCTTCATGTTCTGGACCGCCAAGCGCGGCCACGGCACGGTCCGCCGCAGCAACGGCAAGGTCGGCCGCAACGACCCCTGCCCCTGCGGCAGCGGCAAGAAATACAAGCAGTGCTGCGGCGCAGCGACCTGAGCTGATCCGCCGACCGCGCCGGAACCCGTTTCCGGCGCGCGTGTCAGACGGTTGCGGGCAGCCTCGCTGTCCGCATTCCTCATCGCTCAGGAGGCTCGATCATGACACGTGCAAACTACCCCGCGCTCGCCACCGGCGCCGTTTCTCCCGCCGGCTGCTTCGTCTCCACCAGCCTGACACCGCCACCGGTGCGCCTCGATTCACCCGCCCTGCAGGTGATGACCGACCTGACGCGGATTCCCGCCGCCAGCATCGCCGCCGCCGCTTCTGTCTCCGAAGCCAACCAGTCGATGATCTACCGCGGCGTGCGCATGCTCTTCGTCGTCGACGACGCGAAACAGCTGCAAGGCGTCGTCACCGCCAGCGACGTGCTCGGCGAACGGCCGCTGCAGGCGGCACAGAACCATGGCCTGGCCCGCGACGAACTGCGCGTCGCGCACATCATGACGCCGGTTGCGCGGCTCGACACGATCGAGCTCTCGATGGTTACCCGTGCCGAAGTCGGCCACGTCGTGGCGACGCTGAAGGCTTGCGGCCGCCAGCACGCCTTCGTCGTTGACCGCGACGCGCACGGTCGCCAGGTGGTATGCGGGGTATTCTCGGCGACGCAGATCGCACGCCAACTGGGCATGCCGCTGCCGACCGGGGAAACCGCGCGCACCTTCGCCGAAATAGAAGCCGCCCTCGCCGCTGCTTGAGGCGGCCCGGCAGACATCCCTGGCGGCGGGACGGCGGGCGCGACGCCCGCCCTCGCCGCCTATCGGGCGACAAGCCGCTTCGGATGCAGGCGGCCGGCGCCGTCGCCCAGGCCGAGTCCGAGCAGTCGGTCGCCGGCATAGACGCGGCACGGCCCGGCGATATCGGCATCGACCGGGTTGCCGTTGCCGAAGCGCAGGCTTGCCGCCTCGTCGAGAACGACGCGCGGCAAACCGCGCAGCAGCGTATCCACCGGCAGCAGCAGCGCCTCCCTGGCTTCCTCGGCAACGGCCTCGATTTCGGCCAGCGTGCGCGCGCCGCCCAGTTCAAGCGGCCCGACGCCGGTGCGCCGCAGCACGGTGAGATGGGCACCGCAGCCGAGCGTCCGGCCAATGTCCTCGGCCAGCGTGCGGATGTAGGTACCCTTGCTGCAGCGGACGCGCAACGACACGTCGTCGCCGGCGAAGGCGAGCAGCGTCAGTTCGTGGATGGTCACGGCGCGCGCCGCGCGTTCGACCTCGATGCCCTGGCGGGCGAGTTCGTAGAGCGGCCGGCCGTCGCGCTTCAGCGCCGAGTACATCGGCGGCACCTGCTCGATCGGTCCCGTGAAGCGCGGCAGCACCCCGTGCAGCGCGGCTTCGTCCACGGCCACCGCGCGCGTTTCCAGCACCTCGCCTTCGGCGTCGGCGGTGGTCGTCGTCACGCCGAGGCGCAGCGTCGCTTCGTAGGTTTTATCGGCATCGAGCAGATCGGCGGAAAACTTGGTCGCCTCGCCGAAGCAGACCGGCAGCAGGCCGGAGGCCATCGGATCAAGGGTGCCGGTGTGGCCGGCCTTCTCGGCCGAAAAGAGACGACGCGCCTTCTGCAGCGCGTCGTTGGAGGTGATGCCGGAGGGCTTGTCGAGGAGCAGGACGCCGTCGACCCGCCGCCAGCGGCGCCGGGCAGGCAGGTTCATTCGCCGTCGGCGCCCTTGCCGGGGCCGGGATCGGCCGGTTCGGAAGATTCCGCATCCGCGCCGTGCAGGCGATTGGCCTCGTCGATCAGCTTCGACAGGCCGGCACCGCGTTCGAGCGACATGTCGTGCACGAAATGCAGTTCCGGCGTGGTGTGGATGCGGATGCGGCGGCCGAGTTCGCGGCGCAGGAAGCCGGAGGCCTGCTTCAGGCCGTGCATGATCTCGGGCATCTTGTCGTCGCCGGCGAGCGTGCTGAACCAGACCTTGGCGTGCGCGTAGTCCGGCGTCACCTCGACTTCGGTGATGCTGACCATGCCCACGCGCGGGTCCTTCAACTCGCCGCGGATCAGATCCGCCAGTTCGCGGCGGATCTGCTCGTTGACGCGGTCCTTGCGCGAGAAGCCGGCGGCGTGATGTTTAGAGCGTCCGGGCAATTTCCTTGATCTCGTAAACTTCGAGCTGGTCGCCTTCCTCGATGTCGTTGAAGTTCTTCAGCGACAGACCGCACTCGAAACCTGCCTTGACTTCCTTGACGTCGTCCTTGAAACGCTTGAGCGAATCGAGCTCGCCGTCCCACTGCACGACGTTGCCGCGCAGCAGGCGGGCGCGCGAATTGCGCTTGATGATGCCGTCGAGGACGTAGCAGCCGGCGATGGCTCCGACCTTGGAAATGCGGAAGACCTGGCGGATCTCGACGGTACCGGTGATCTCTTCCTTCTTCTCCGGCGCCAGCATGCCCGACAGCGCCGCCTTCACCTCGTCCACGGCGTCGTAGATGATGTTGTAGTAGCGGATGTCGACACCGAAGCTTTCGGCGGCCTTGCGCGCGCCGGCGTCGGCGCGGGTGTTGAAGCCGATGACGACAGCCTTCGAGGCCTGCGCCAGATTCACGTCGGATTCGCTGATGCCGCCGACGGCGGCGTGGATGACGTTGACCTTGACCTCGCTGGTCGACAGCTTGGTCAGCGCATGCACCAGCGCTTCCTGCGAGCCCTGGACATCGGCCTTGACGATCAGCGGCAGCGTCTTCGCCTCGGCCTCGCCCATCGTTTCGAGGATGTTCTCCAGCTTGGCCGCCTGCTGCTTGGCCAGCTTGACGTCGCGGAACTTGCCCTGGCGGAACAGCGCGATCTCGCGCGCCTTGCGCTCGTCGCCGAGCACCACGGCCTCCTCGCCGGCGGCCGGGACTTCCGACAGGCCGAGGATCTCAACCGGAATCGACGGACCGGCTTCCTTCACCGGCTTGCCGTTTTCGTCGAGCATCGCGCGGATCTTGCCGAAGACCTGGCCGGCCAGCAGCATGTCGCCCTGACGCAGCGTGCCGGTCTGCACCAGCATCGTCGCCACCGGACCGCGCCCCTTGTCGAGGCGTGCCTCGATGATCAGGCCCTTGGCCGGCGATTCCTTCGGCGCCTTCAATTCCAGCACTTCCGCCTGCAGCAGCACGTTTTCGAGCAGATCGTCGATGCCCTGGCCGGTCTTCGCCGACACCGGCACGAAGGGCGCATCGCCACCGTACTCTTCCGGAATCACTTCCTCGGCGACCAGTTCCTGCTTCAGGCGGTCCGGGTTGGCTTCCGGCTTGTCGATCTTGTTCATGGCGACGACGATCGGCACGCCGGCCGCCTTCGCGTGGTGGATCGCTTCCTTCGTCTGCGGCATGACGCCGTCGTCGGCAGCAACGACCAGGATGACCAGATCGGTGGCCTTGGCGCCGCGCGCACGCATTGCCGTGAACGCTTCGTGGCCGGGCGTATCGAGGAAGGTGACCATGCCGCGGTCGGTCTCGACGTGGTAGGCGCCGATGTGCTGCGTGATGCCGCCGGCTTCGCCGGAAGCGACGCGGGTGCGGCGGATGTAGTCGAGCAGCGAGGTCTTGCCGTGGTCGACGTGGCCCATGACGGTGACCACCGGCGCGCGCGGCTCCAGCGGCACATCCTTGTGCTCGGCATCGTCCACGAGGAAGGCGTCCGGATCGTCAAGCTTTGCGGCGAAGGCCTTGTGGCCCATCTCCTCGACGACGATCATCGCCGTCTCCTGGTCGAGCACCTGGTTGATGGTGACCATCGAGCCCATCTTCATCATCGTCTTGATGACTTCGGTGGCCTTCACCGCCATCTTGTGCGCCAGGTCGGCGACGGAGATCGTCTCCGGCACGTGCACTTCGCGCACCAGCGGTTCGGTCGGCGCCTGGAAGGCGTGCTCGCCGTCGTCGCGCTTGCCGTGCCTGCCGCCGCCCTTGCCGTCGCGCCAGCCGCTGCCGGCGTCGCCGCCGCGCGTCTTGATGCCGCGCTTCTTGGCATTGTCGGTCCAGGCGCCCTTCTTGTCGTCGCCCTTCTTCGCATCCTTGCCCTTGCCGTCGGGCTTCGCCGGCTTGTGCAGGGTCTTGTCCTCGGCCGGTTTCGCGGCGGCAGTCTGCGCCGCAGCCGCCTTGGCGGCTTCCGCAGCACGTGCGGCGACGGCCTTTTCCTCGGCTTCGAGGCGCAGCCGCGCGAGTTCCGCCTGGCGTTCCTGGCGCTCGCGGAAATCGGCCGCCTGCCGTTCGGCAAGCGCCGAGGCGCGACGAGCCTCCTCTTCGCGCTGGCGCATTTCGTCTTCGCCGATCACCGAGGCAAGCGACGGCCGGACTACGCGCGTGATCTTCTTTTCGGGCTGTGCAGGCGCTTCGACGACCACTTCCGGCTTCGGCTCCGGCACCGGTTCCGGTTCGGGGGCCGGCACCGGTTCCGGCGCAATTTCCACCGGCGGTGGCGCGATTTCGACAACCGGCACCGGTTCCTCGACGGGGGCGACCGGTTCCGGCACCGGCGCGGGCGCCGCAGCGGCAGCCGCCTCGGCAGCCAGCTCGGCCGGGTCGCGCTTGACCAGCACGCGCTTCTTGCGCACCTCGACCTGCACGGTACGGGTCTTGCCCGACGAATCGTGCGCCTTGATCTCGCTCGTCTGCTTGCGCGTCAGCGTGATCTTGTTCTTCGACTGCGCCTCGCCGTGCGCCTTGCGCAGGTAGTCGAGGAGCATCGACTTGTCGGCTTCGGTCAGCAGGTCGTCGATACCCTTCTTGTCGACGCCGGCCTTCTTCAACTGTTCAAGCAAGGACGCCGCCGGCAGCTTCAGCTCTCCGGCGAACTGGGAAACACTCGTTTGCGCCATATGGTTTCTTCTCCCTGTCGCTTACTCGAACCAGTGCGCACGCGCGTTGGTGATCAGCTGTTTTGCACGTTCGGCATCGATGCCGGTCATTTCGGTAAGTTCGTCGACGGCGAGGTCGCCCAGGTCGTCGCGGTTCTTGATGCCGTTGCCGGCAAGTCTGGCGGCCAGCGTCTTGTCCATGCCCTCGAGGGCGATCATCGCCTCCTCGACACCTTCGAGCTGCTCCTCGGTAGCGATCGCCTCGGTCAGCAGCACGTTGCGGGCACGCTCGCGCAGCTCCTGCACGGTGGCTTCGTCGAAGGCCTCGATCTCGAGCATTTCGTGCAGCGGCACGTAGGCGATCTCTTCAAGCGTCGAGAAGCCTTCGTCGATCAGGATGTCGGCGACTTCCTCGTCGACATCGAGCTTCTCCATGAACAGCACGCGGATGGCGGCGGTCTCGGCTTCCGACTTCTTCTGCGACTCTTCCTCGGTCATCAGGTTGATCGACCAGCCGGTCAGTTCGGAGGCAAGACGGACGTTCTGGCCGCCGCGGCCGATGGCGATGGCCAGGTTGTCCTCGTCGACGACCACGTCCATGCTGTGCTTCTCTTCATCGACGACGATCGACGACACTTCGGCCGGCGCCAGCGCGCCGACGACGAACTGCGCCGGATCGGCCGACCACAGCACGATGTCGACTCGCTCGCCGGCGAGCTCGTTGGTCACCGCCTGGACACGGGCACCGCGCAGGCCGACGCAGGTACCGATCGGGTCGATGCGCTGATCGTTCGACTTGACGGCGATCTTCGCGCGCATGCCGGCATCGCGGGCAGCGGCCTTGATCTCCATCAGGCCGTCGTCGATCTCGGGGACTTCGAGTTCGAACAGCTTCATGATGAATTCGGGGGCGGTGCGCGACAGGATCAGCTGCGGGCCGCGCGCCTGGCGGTCGATCTTCAGCAGATAGGCCTTGACGCGGTCGCCGATGCGCAGGTTTTCCTTCGGGATCATCTGGTCGCGCGGCAGCAGCGCCTCGACCTTGCCCGATTCGATGATGGCGTTGCCGCGCTCCATGCGCTTGATCGTACCGGAGACGATGTGCTCGCCGCGCTCAAGGAAGTCGTTGAGGATCTGCTCGCGCTCGGCGTCGCGGATCTTCTGCAGGATCACCTGCTTCGCCGCCTGCGCGCCGATGCGGCCGAAATCGATCGGCTCCAGCGGCTCCTCGATGAAATCGCCGACCTGGAACTCCGGATCCTCGACCAGCGCCGCCGAAATCGGCACCTGCAGGTGCTCGTTCTCGAAATCGTCATCGGCGACCACTTCCCAGCGACGGAAGCTCTCGAAATCGCCGGTTTCGCGGTCGATGGCGACGCGCACGTCGGCCTCGTCGTGGATGCGCTTCTTGGTCGCCGAGGCCAATGCCAGTTCAAGGGCGCCAAAAACGATATCCTTGGCGACGTTCTTTTCACGCGCCAGCGCGTCGACCAGCAGCAGAATTTCGCGGCTCATTCTTTCCTAACCTCCTGTTGCCAAGCTCAGTCGAACTTGGGGACCAGCCGGGCACGCTCGATATTGCCCAGATCCAGTTCTGCCTCGCCCGATTCGAGGACGAGACGTACCTTGCCGTCCTGCAAGCCCTGCAGGACACCATTGAAATTGCGACGACCGTTGAAGGGAATCCGCAGCTTGAGATGAACCTCCGAGCCGGCAAAACGCTCGTAGTCGGTCGCTTTCTTAAGCGGCCGGTCGAGTCCGGGCGAGGAAACCTCGAGCCGGTCGTAATCGATGTTCTCGACGGTCAGCACGCGCGACAGCTGGTTGCTGACGGCAACGCAGTCGTCGATATCGACGCCGCGCGCCTTCTCCGGCTTGTCGATGAAGACCCGGAGGACGCGCGCACGCGGGCTCATTTCCAGGTCGACCAACTCGTAGCCGAGGCCAATGACGGTTTTTTCGATCAGTTCGTGCAGATTCATGCGCTACAAATAAAAAATGGGCGAAACGCCCATCCAGAAAATGCCCTGCCTCAACGACGGCCGGCGGAAGAAACCCGTGGATTATAACGAAAAACGCTTCCGGATGGCAACGAAGTCGCCATCCGGTGCCGTCATTCCGGCTTCGGCCCGCGCGGACGGCGACGACCGCCGCCCCCCGGCTTCGCTCCCCCCGGCTTCGCTCCCCCCGGCTTCGTTCCACCGGGCTTCGTTCCACCGGGCTTCGCACCGGCTGCCTTGCCGCCCTGCGACTGCGGACGCCCTCCTCCTTCCGCCCGACGCGACGGCGCACGGTTGCCATCGACCTCGGCGGCGGGTGCCGCGCCGCGCCGCGGCGGGCGCGGCTTGCGCGCGACCGGGGCGCGGTTGCCATCGTCGTCCGGCGCGGGTTCGGCGCGCGCGGGGCGCGGCCCGCGGTTGCCGTCGGCGCCGCGAGCACGGCCCGCCCCCTCGCGATCGCCACCGGGACCGAGGCCAAAGCTCTTCATCAGCGCCAGCACCTCCGCCTCCTCCAGCTCCTTGGTCTTGCCGCGCTTCAGATAGGGCGGCAGCAGGAAGGGGCCGTAGCGCACGCGGATCAGCCGGCTGACGGTGGCGCCGACCGCTTCGAACATCCGCCGCACCTCGCGGTTGCGGCCCTCGGACAGGGTCACCCGGTACCAGTGGTTGGCCCCCTGGCCGCCGCCGTCCTCGATCGTCTCGAAATGCGCCGGACCGTCCTCCAGCTCGACGCCTTCGCGCAACTGCTCGACCTTCTCCTCGGAGAGGTCGCCGAGCACGCGCGCGGCGTATTCGCGCACCAGCTGATAGCGCGGGTGCATCAACCGGTTGGCAAGCTCGCCCGAACTGGTAAACAGCAGCAAGCCGCTGGTATTGAAATCGAGCCGGCCGACCGCCACCCAGCGGCCGCCGTTGATGCGCGGCAGCGCGTCGAACACCGAGGCGCGCTTCTCCGGGTCGTCGCGCGAGACGATCTCGCCTTCCGGCTTGTGGTACATGAGCACGCGCGGCAGGCGGCTGGAGAATTTGGCATGCACCAGCTTGCCGTTGACCTTGATCCGGTCGCTCGGACCGACCAACTGGCCGACGTGCGCCGGCAGGCCATTTACGCTGATGCGGCCGGAGACGATCATTTCTTCCATCTCACGCCGCGAGCCGACGCCGGCCTGTGCCAGCACCTTGTGCAGGCGCTCCGGTTCGCCCTGCTGCTCGACGCTGGTTCGACCGCGGCGGCCGCCCGGGGCCGGCGCCTGGCGCGCTTCGCGCGGCGGCTTTTCCTGCGGCAGGCGGTTGCCGTTGACGGCACGGTCAAGCGCCTCGTCGTCGCCGTAGCGCTCATAGGCGGCCGGGGTTGTCTTCGCTTTCGCCCCCTGTGGCGGACGGAAAGGGGTGCGGCGGGATTTGTTAGCCATTGGCCAGTTCCAGTGCTTGGTTGATCTGCTCCAGCGGCGGCAGCTCGGTCAGGCTGCGCAGCCCGAGGTCGTCGAGGAATTTCTTGGTGGTGGCGTAGAGCGCCGGCCGTCCCGGCGTGTCGCGGTGGCCGACGGCGTCGACCCAGCCGCGCTCCTCCAGCGCCTTGATGATCTGCGAGGCGACGGTGACGCCGCGGATATCCTCGATGTCGCCGCGCGTCACCGGCTGCCGGTA
>JANJTW010000166.1 GCA_024710925.1 Rhodocyclaceae bacterium
TCCACCCCTTGCGCATCGAGCCCGACCTGGACATCGACGACCTCGCAGCGGCCGCTCTTGCCCTGCAGGATCATGTTGGTCGAACCGGTCTCGATGCCCAGCACGTAGAGCATCTGCGGCGAGACGAGGCGGGTTTCGACGACGCCGGGATCGCCGACGGTGCGCTTGACGATGGGCTCCGGCATTTTCAGCAGCGTCGACTTGCCGACGGCGATACCGACCATCGTCGGCGCCGCCATTTCCCCGGTGCAGTTCGGCCCGTCAGCACGCACGGTCGTTCCCTCGCCGCTCGCCGCCCGCCGTCGCGCAGCAGCGGGATCGACCGAAGCGACCGCCCCGGTCGCCGGCGCCACCGCAGTCCCCGCGCCCGCCGCCACCGCCCCCTGACGCGCTCCGACTGCCCCATATTCCACGGCCGGCTGGGCAACCGCCAGGGAAGCCAGCGCCATGCCGCAGATCAGCGAATGTATCCGGTAGTCCATCGTTGTTCTCCTTCGCATCCGGATTGAAATTCAGAAGCATTCGAGGGCCGACTGCGTCCCTCTCAGCACCTGTACGCAATTCCTCGCCGGCGCCGGCCGGGCGCTGCTGCGCCGCGGCTCTGCCTTGGGCGGTTCCTTGACCTCGACCGGCGACGGCTTGACCTTGTCGGAAAGCAGCGTTCCCTTGGTCGCCCCTTCCGTCTTCACCGGCTGCGCCTCGACCTGATTGCGCAGCACCAGCGACAGCGTGCCGACGCTGCGCGCCAGATCGAGCTTTTCAGCCTCCTCGGGCGTCACCTCCAACGTCACCGCATTGACCACCTTCGGCTTCGATTCGTCGCGGCTGGCTTCCTGCGCCACGGCCAGCACAAGGATGTTCTCGAGCACGATCTTCGATATCTGCTTCTCCTTGTCGCCCGGCTTGCCGCCCTCCTCCTGCGTGTTGACCATGATGTCGACGTAGTTGCCCGGCAGCGCGAAGCCGGCGACGCCAACCACCTCGTTCACCCGCACGGTCATCGCCCGTTTGCCGCTGGCGATCAGCGCCGACAGACCGGCACGGCTGCCGACCGGCGCCAGCTTCGATTCCAGGATCGGCTCGCCGCGCCCGATCCCGATCCTCGTCACCCGGCCGCTGAGCGTCGTCTGGTCGGAGAAACCGCCGGCAGGCATGCTCTCCGCCGGCCAATCCACCAGCTTGACCATCTCCGGATTGATTTGCTGGCCGACCTGCAGATCGACCACCGAGACGACCAGGCGATTGGTGTTCACGGTGGCCTGCTGGCTGACCCAGCGGGCGGCGGCGAGCACGGCGACCAGCCCGGCCACCACCGAGATGCCTATCATCACGATTGCCTTCATGTTCTTCATGTTGTCCCCCAATCGCGACCGCGAAGGCCGCCGCTAACTGCACTCTTCAGCACATCACCGAAAGACGCGTTCGACAGCCCTCACTGATCCGATACGAAATAGCTCGCCCACGCCCGCTTCAGCGTGGTTTCGCTCATCGCTCGCTCGCTGCCTTCGTAGATCGCGAAATCCCTGATCTGCCCGACCAGGTCGCGCGGATAACATGCCAGCAGCGGGCGATTGGCGCGGACATGCATTTCCTTGACGAGAAAATCGAAGGCACCGGCGTCGAAGCGGACGCCGTAGTCGGTGCAGCAGCGTTCGAAAATCTCGCGGTAATCGTGCTCGGGCAGCGGCCCGATGAAAATCTTGTAGCCGAGGCGGCGCAGGAAGGCCTCGTCGGCGAGGTCGGACGGCTTGACGTTGGTCGAGAAGACGACGACGACGTCGAAGGGCACGCGGAACTTGTAGCCGGTATGCAGCGCCAGGTAGTCGCAACGGCGGTCGAGCGGCACGATCCAGCGGTTCATCAGGTCGCGCGGCGACACCAGCTGGCGACCCAGGTCATCGATGATGAAGATGCCGTTGTTCGCCTTGAAGTGCGGCGGCGCCTGGTAAAAGCGGGTGCTCTGGTCGAAATGCAGGTCGAGCATCGACAGCGTCAGCTCGCCGCCGGTCATGACCACCGGCCGCTGGCAGATCACCCAGCGGGCGTCCGGCTGGCGGCGACGATCGATCAGGCGCTCGCTGCGCTCGGCCGGCGGGATCTGTTTGTGCACCAGCGGATCGAAGACCTGGACGATCTCGCCGTCGATGACCACCGCATGCGGTACGGCGATCGCCCCGCCGAGCAGGCGGCACAGGCGCTCCGCCATATAGGTCTTGCCGCTGCCGGCCGGGCCATAGACGAAGATGGCGCGGCCAGAGTTCATCGCCGCGCCGAAGGAATCGAGAATCCGCGGGGCGATGACGAGGTCGGAATACTCGCGGTGCACGTTGTCGGCGTGGATTTCCAGCATGCCGACGGAATTCCGCTCGACCGTCTCGGTATACGCCGGCAGCGTCACCGGCGCCGGCCCCGCGTACTGGCAACGGCGCAGGCTTTCGATCGCGCGCCGCTTGCCCTCTTCGGTCAGCTGGTATTCGACGTCGCCCTCGTTCGCGCCGCGCCGCGCGATTTCGACGAGACGCTCGCCGCGCATGAAGTCGATGACGGGATTGACGACCAGCGCCGGCAGGCAGATATGGGCGGTCAGGGCGGTCAGCGAAATCTTGCCGCGCTGGAAAATGATCTTGCCGGCAAGGTCGGACAGGAAAAGCAGATCGAGGCCGCACTCATCCAGGCTGCGCGGCGACATCGGCGCCGCCGGCAGGGGATCGCCCGCACCGCCGTGCCGGCGCTCGCCGACGGCCGGTGCGCCGATCGCATCGCCGGACTGTTGGGCATCCGGCCGGCTTTCCATTCGTGCCACGTTCATGTCAGACATGGGCACCTCTCTTATGGCTGGCCAATCGGCCAGGAGCGGAAAGCCGGAAGAAACGCTCCGTCAATCGGCCCCCTTCTTCCGATTTCAGACTACTCCATCCGCAACGGCCCGACAACGAATGACAAAAAAATCTGTCGGCGGCGGTCGTCACGCATCTGGCATCCGCCGTTGTCATCCCGACACCACTTCGACCGCCAGCACGGCAATGGTTCCGCAAAAAATCGCCACGGCATAGGGAATGCGCCCCAGCGACGCGGCGCCGGTGCCGATCGGAACTTCCTTGTCCACCGCGCACGGGGAGATTCGGCGGAGATTCGTGGCGAGCGTCGACCAGGCATGCCGCCGTGCGACGAACGCAATGGCCCACACGCCGCCGACGAGGAAGGTGGCGACCGCCGACCAGAAGACCAGCGACGGACCGACGAAAGCCCCGACCATCGCCATCAGCTTGACGTCGCCCGCCGCCATCCCGCGCAGCAGGTAGAACGGCAGCAACATTGCGAAGCCGAGCAGCATGCCAAGCACACCGTGCCAGACGCCGACAGTCGACGGGGTTAACAGATGGAAAGCGAAGGCAAGCAGCAAACCGCCCATGACGAGGCGATTGTCGATGCGATGATGGCGGAGGTCGGTGACTGCCGCAGTCAGCAGCAATGCAGCCAGAACCGCATAGCGGAGCATGGCCTGCATCAGCCCGGCTTCGCCCCCTCCTGCGTCGCCTACGAGCATCGTTCCCCCTCTCCGGCAGCGGGATCGGCCGCCACCCAGGTCACCCCAGATTGCAACTCCCGCCCAGCGACACCACGCATTCCCCCAGCGATTGCCAGAGATTTCCCAACGCGCCGCCGGCAATCACCAGCCCGGCGATCAGCACGACGGCAATCAGTGCCGCGATGAACGCGTACTCGATCGACGTCACGCCTTCGTCATCGTTCAGGAATCGAGGAACGCGCATGGTCACTCCCCTGGCATGGAACCCAAAACCCAAAGCCGCCGCTCCCCACCAGCCGGCGGAGTTTCCGCCGCTGGCGCCGGAAGCGGCAACGATTCCAATCTCAGTATGGGCAGCCAGGAGGATTGCTGATACAGGTTCCGATGTTGTTGAACAGCGTGTTCAACGCCGTCCCGGCCGCCGTCGCACCGACGATCAGCACCACTGCAATCAGCGCCGCAATCAGGCCGTACTCGATCGCAGTCACCCCTTCTTCGTCGCGCAGAAAGCGCTTCACACCTAGCATCAATGCTTTCATGACAATCTCCATCAGGGTTGGATTACGTCTCTGCGGATTCCAGTGCACCTAGCCGATGCAGCCTCCCGCTTTCCTCTTCGACACGGCCGGCGGATTCATTTCGAATGCCTCGGCCCGGTCGCTCTGGTTATAGGTAGGGCCTTGCGGGGAGACAAGGAAAAACTCGCGGCCTACGCCAAAGGTAGTAGACGCGGCGCGCGCCCTGTACAATCGGCGCCCCGAACCAACTCCATGAAAACAAGGCACTGGCCGCGAGCCTCCATGCCCGTCGATCACTACGAAAATTTCCCGGTCGCCTCGCTGTTGCTGCCGCGTCGGCTGCGCAAGCCGATCGAAGCGATCTATCGCTTTGCGCGCAGCGCCGACGACATCGCTGACGAAGGGGAGGCTGCTGCCGCCGAGCGGCTGGCCGGGCTCGCCGATTACGCGTCCCAGCTCGACCGGATCGAGCGTGGCGAGCGGCCGGGCGATCCGGTCTTCGGGCCGCTGCACGATGCCATCGGCGAATGGCGGCTGCCGCTCACGCCCTTCCGCGACCTGCTCGACGCCTTCGCGCAGGACGTCACGAAAACGCGCTACGCCGACTACGCCGAACTGCTCGACTACTGTCGTCGCTCGGCCAACCCGGTCGGCCGCCTGCTGCTGCATCTGGTCGACCGCGCGACGCCCGAAAATCTTGCGCGCTCGGATGCCATCTGCAGCGCACTGCAGCTCGCCAACTTCTGGCAAGACATTGCCATCGACTGGCGGAAAAATCGCGTCTACCTGCCGCAAGCCGACCTCGCCCGCTTCGCCGTCGCCGAAGCGCAGATCGCCGAAGGGCGCTGCGGCGAGAACTGGCAGGCGCTCATCGATTTCCAGGTCGACCGCACGCGGGCGCTGATGCGCTCCGGCGCGCCGCTGGTACGCGAACTGCCCGGCCGCATGGGCTGGGAAATCCGCGTCACCGTGCAGGGCGGCCTGCGCATTCTGGAAAAAACCCGCAAGGTGCGCGGCGACGTGTTCCGCCGCCGCCCCGCGCTCACCCCCCAAGACTGGCTGCTGCTGTTCGCCCGCAGCCTCAGGATGTAGGCCATGACCCCCGACGAATACTGCCAACAGAAGGCAGCCGGCAGCGGCTCCAGCTTCTACTACAGCTTCCTCTTCCTGCCGCCCGACCGGCGGCGGGCGATCACCGCGCTCTACGCCTTCTGCCGCGAGGTCGACGACGTCGTCGACGAATGCCACGACCCGCAGATCGCCGCCACCAAACTGGTCTGGTGGCGCCAGGAAGTGGCGCGCCTCTACGAAGGCCGGGCCGGCCATCCGGTGACGCAGGCGCTGCAGGGCGTGCTGCCGCAGTTCAACCTGCCGCAGGAACAGCTGCTCGAGATCATCGACGGCATGGAGATGGACCTGACGCAGTCGCGCTACCTCGACTTCAAGGCGCTCTCGCTCTACTGCTACCGCGTCGCCAGCGTCGTCGGCCTGCTCGCCGCCGAGATCTTCGGCTACCAGGATCGGCACACGCAGAAATATGCCCATGACCTGGGCATGGCCTTCCAGCTCACCAACATCATCCGCGACGTCGGCGAGGATGCGCGGCGCGGTCGCATCTACCTGCCGGTCGACGAGCTGCAGCAGTTCGGCGTGAAGGCCGCCGACATCCTCAACGCCCGCTATTCGGACGATTTCCGCCGGCTGATGGAATTCCAGATCGAGCGCGCCGAACGCTACTACGAGCAGGCGCTCGCCCAGTTGCCCGAAAACGACCGCCGCACGCAGCGGCCGGGCCTGGTGATGGCGGCGATCTACCGCACGCTGCTCGACGAAATCCGCCGCGACGGCTGTCGCGTGCTGACGCAACGCACCTCGCTGACGCCGCTGCGGAAGCTCTGGCTGGCGGTGAAGACCTGGGTGAAGGCGGGATGAAGCGGCCGCCACGCCGGCCGCGCTCGCCGCTCCCCGAAAAGGCGCAAGCCGCTCCCGGCCCCCTCCGAAGCGTCAACCCCGGGCCTCCGCGCCTGCGGGGCGCAGCCCGGCGGCAAGCCTGAGGTGACCGAGGTGAACGGCTTCGGACAGATCGCGGTGATCGGCGCCGGCTGGGCCGGCCTCGCCTGCGCCGTCGAACTCGCCGCCGCCGGCCGCCCGGTCACCGTCTTCGAGGCCTCGCGCCAGCTCGGCGGGCGCGCGCGCAGCGTCGACCTCGACGGCCACGTCCTCGACAACGGCCAGCACCTGCTCGTCGGCGCCTATGCCGAAACCCTGCGCCAAATCCGGCGAACCGGCGCCGACCCGGCGCAGCTGTTCTGGCGACAGCCGCTCCGCCTCGACTACCCGGGCGCCTTCCGCCTGCGCCTGCCCGATCTGCCGGCACCCTGGCACCTCGCCGCCGGCCTGCTCGCCGCCGAGGGCGCCGGCTGGCGCGAGAAACTGTCGGCGGCGCTCTTCATGCAACGGCTGAAGTTCGACGGCTTCCGCCTGCGCCGCGACACCACCGTCAGCGAATGGCTGGACGCCCACCGCCAGCGTGGCGCGATCCGCCGCTTCCTCTGGGAACCGCTCTGCCTCGCCGCACTGAACACGGCGCCGCAAAACGCCTCCGCACAAATCTTCGCCAACGTGCTGCGCGACAGCCTGGGCGGCCCGCGCGGCGCCACCGACCTGCTGCTGCAACGCAGCGACCTCGGCCGGATCTTTCCCGAGCACGCGGCGCGCTACCTCGCCGAACACGGCGGCGAAATCCGCCGCCCGCACCGCGTCCGCGAGTTGCTGCGGCAGGACAACGGCTGGCGGGTCGATGGCCGGCACTTCGATCAGGCGGTCCTCGCCGTCGCGCCGCAACACCTGCCGGCGCTGCTTGCCGCGCGGCCCGTGCACGAACCGCTGCTGCGCCAGGTCGCCGAGTACGACTACGAGCCGATCGCCACCGTCTACCTCGCCTACCCGGAACGCGTGCGCCTGCCCTTCCCCATGCTCGGATTGACCGGCCCGCTCGGCCAGTGGGTCTTCGACCGCAGCCACCAGGGCGGACCGGCCGGCATGCTGGCCTTCGTCCTCTCCGCCCGCGGCGCCTGGGAGGATCTTGACGACGGGGAACTGGCACGGGCGCTGCACACCGAGCTGTGCGCGCAGCTCGGCCCGCTGCCGCCGCCGCACTGGCAACGCAGCATCCGCGAGCGCCGCGCCACTTTCTGCTGCCGCCCGAATCTGGCGCGCCCCGGCCACCTGACCGGCGAACGCGGCCTGTGGCTGGCCGGCGACTACACCTGCGCCGACTATCCGGCGACGATCGAGGGCGCGGTCAGAAGCGGCGTCGCCGCCGCCCGTGCGGTGCTCGCCGGCAGGTGATCGGGTCCCCGGCCCGGGGTGACGCACGCCGTCCGCCCGGCCTGTTTGCTCGCCGCTCCCGAATGCTCAGGCGGAATCGGCGACACCGCTCACAACGCCGGCCTCCGGCTGTGCGCCATGGCTTCAGCGGCGCTCGTTGCGATGGCCGATGAGGCACATGGCCGTGGCCGCCCGCTCCTTGGCTGAGAGAGAGTTGCCAACGATCGTGCAACGCGGATTTTCCGCAACCGCTTGCAATGCAGAACGAAGGTCACGGCAGGTTGCCCGCCCCGGGCTTCCGTTGTCGTGGCGACGGATCGCGGCTTCGGGACGATACCGCCGAGGCCAGCGCAAATGAGCCGCTGGGCAGGCTTTCACCGCCATCCGGCCGAACGAATTCGCACGCCTGCGTCGACGCCCGGACGCGCCGCCAGACCATCCACAGCATGGCGGCGGTGACGAACGGCGCAAGCTGCAGATAGATGCCGCCGGTCAGCGGCGCCACCATCGCCGGCCACACCCAGCACAACACCAGTATCCCGCGCTCCCGGGGACGCCAGCCATGGCGGAGCCCGTACATGCCGTACCAGGCGATCGGCAAGGCCATCAGCGCGAGGTCGTAGTCGAACAGATAGGGACTGACGAGCAACGTGCCGCTCACCAGCGCCGCCGCTTTCAGGCTGTAGTCCACCTTCTGCCGCCAGATCCAGGTAACGCAGGCGATCGCGGCCAGCGCGCCGGCCGCCTGCAGCGCGTAGGCGAAGAGCGTCGGCGCACCGAGCAGCTTGGCGAAGGCGAAGAGTGTCGGCATCTTCATCCACGGCAGCCACCCCGACTCCAGGATCAGGCGCACCAGCCGAAGGTTGCCGATGAAGGCATGAAGGGTTCCGTCACCGAGCACGGCGACGCTGACGGCGACAAACGCCAGCGCCGTCAGCGCCGCGACAAGCATCGCGCGCCAGGCGCCCATGCAGAGGAAGGCTATCGGCAGCAGCACCGCGAGGTGCGGCTTGATCGCGAGCAGGCCGGCGCAGACGCCGGCGAGCAGCGGACGACGTTCGAGCAGGAGCAGCGTCGCACCGAGCAAGGCGCCGGTGAGGAAGGCGTTCTGCCCGTGGAAGGCGTTGACGAAGACGCCCGAAAACGCGAGGAAGAGCATGCCGGCGCCGGCCTGCGTCGCGATCCGGCGGACGACCGCCCAGTAGACGCCGAGCGTCAGCAGCGTGAAGGCGATGTAGGACCAGAAGTAAGGCAGCAGCGCCAGCGGCAGCACGACCAGGTAGAAGGTCGGCGGGTAGTGCCACAGGAAGGGCATGCCCAGCGTCGGCACCGCGCCTTGCTGCGCGGCGAACAGCCGGATCGGGTCGTAGGCGTCGAGGGGAGCGCCGTCGAGGGCGACGCGCGAGGCCGACCAGAAGGTCATGAAGTCGTAGCCGATCGGCTTGCCGAAAGGATCCATCATGTCCGTCGCGGCCAGCCCCCAGCCGATGCAGAAGAGCACGTAGAGCACGATGAACAGGCGCGGATAGCCGCGCAGGCGGTCGGCATTGAGCCAGTGTGCGTCGTCGTGCATGGCCTAGCCCCTCTTCGGTTGGCTAGTCGAGATTCTCCATCCGTCCGGCATGCATGCGCAAGCGGCGCCCGCAGCGCGCGGCGATCTCCTCGTCGTGGGTGACGAGGATCAGCGTCGTGCCGCGTTCGGCGTTGATCGCGAACATCAGGTCGATGATCTGGTGGCCGGTGGCGGCGTCGAGGTTGCCGGTCGGCTCGTCGGCAAGGATCAGCTTCGGCCCCGGCGCGAAGGCGCGGGCGAGCGCGACGCGCTGCTGCTCGCCGCCGGAGAGGTGCTTCGGGTAATGGCCGAAGCGGTGCGCGAGGCCAACGCGTTCGAGCCAGGCGCGCGCTTCGCCGCCGGCGGAACGCTGGCCGGCCAGTTCGAGCGGCAGCATGACGTTCTCCAGCGCGGTCAGCGACGGCAGCAGCTGGAACGACTGGAAGACGAAGCCGAGCATCTGCCCGCGCAGCACGGCGCGCGCATCCTCGTCGAGGCGGCCGATGTCGCGGCCGTCGAGGCGGACGCTACCGGCGGTCGGCAGGTCGAGGCCGGCGAGCAGGCCGAGCAGCGTCGATTTGCCGGAGCCGGAGGCGCCGACGATGGCGACCGTCTCGCCGGCCGCCACGGAAAACGAAATCTCGTGCAGAATGACCAGCGGCTCGCCACCGCTGTCGACCTGCTTGCCGAGTCCCTCGACCCTGACCACTGCCGTTTCCACCGCCGTATCGTCCATGCGCTCCACGCTTCGTCTGCTGGTTCTCTTCGCCTTCGTCGTTCTGCTCGCCCCGGCCGCGCACGCGGCGCGGACCATCCTGGTCTATGGCGATTCGCTGTCGGCCGGCTTCGGCATCCGCCAGGACGCCGCCTGGCCGGCGCTGCTGCAGCAGCGTCTGGCCGAGCGGCGTCTCGATTATAGCGTCGTCAATGCCAGCATCTCCGGCGAGACCAGCAGCGGCGGCAAGAGCCGCATCGCCGCGGCGCTCGCCCGCCACCAGCCGGCGGTGGTCGTCGTCGCGCTCGGCGCCAACGACGGCCTGCGCGGCCTGCCGCTCGCCGGCATGCGCGAGAACCTCGCCGGCATCGTCGCCGCGGCGAAGAAGGCGAAGGCGCGGGTGCTGCTCGTCGGCATGCGCCTGCCGCCGAACTACGGCGCCTACGCCGACGAGTTCGCACAGAGCTTCCGCACACTGGCGAAGCAGGAGCGGACGCCGCTGGTGCCCTTCCTGCTCGACGGCATCGCCGACCAGCCGGCGCTCTTCCAGCCGGATGCGCTGCACCCGACGGCGGCGGCGCAGCCGCGTCTGCTCGACAACGTCTGGGAGGGACTGGCGCCGCTGCTAAAATAGCGGCCATGTTTCAATCCACGTCCGGCATGGCCGAACGACACAGCGAGGAGAGCTTGCGCCTCTCCCATCCCGGAGTCCGTTCTCGATGAAACCCCTCGTGCACCTGCAGTCCGTCGACGACCTCGACCGCACCGCCTTCGACGACATCATCGACGTCCGTTCGCCGGCGGAATTCGCCGACGATCACATCCCCGGCGCGATCAGCTGCCCGGTGCTCTCCAATGAGGAGCGCGCCGAGATCGGCACGCTCTACAAGCAGGTGTCGCCGTTCGAGGCGAAGAAGCGCGGCGCCGCGCTGGTCGCGCGCAACATCGCCCGCCACCTCGAAGCCTCCTTCCTCGACCGCGGGAAGGGCTGGAAGCCGCTGGTCTACTGCTGGCGGGGCGGCCAGCGCAGCGGCGCGATGGTCACCATCTTCCGCCAGATCGGCTGGAACGCGCGGCAGCTCGAAGGCGGCTACAAGGCCTATCGGCAGCAGGTCGTCGGCGAACTCGGCGAACTGCCGCGGCGCTTCGACTTCCGCGTCGTCTGCGGCGCCACCGGCAGCGGCAAGAGCCGCATCCTGCAGGCAATCGGCCGCCTCGGCGGGCAGATCGTCGACCTCGAGGCGCTCGCCTGCCACAAGGGCTCGGTCCTCGGCGTGCTGCCCGACCAGCCGCAGCCGTCGCAGAAAATGTTCGAATCGCAACTCTTGCAGGCGCTGCGGGCTCTTGACCCGGCGCGCCCTGTCTACGTCGAGGCGGAAAGCCGCAAGATCGGCCGCCTGCAGGTGCCGGACGCGATGATCGAGACGATGCGCGCCGGCCAGTGCGTCGGCATCGAGGCGCCGCGCGCCGAGCGCGTCGCCTTCCTCTTGCGCGATTACGACTATTTCCTGCACGACCCGGCCTGGCTGAACAGCCGGCTGGCCGCGCTGAAGGATCTGCGCGGCAGTGAAACGGTCGCCCGCTGGCAGGACTACGCCAACGCCGGCCGCTGGCCGGAGCTGGTCGAGGAACTGCTCGCCGGCCACTACGACCCGCTCTACGAGCGTTCGCAGAACCGCAACTACAGCGGCTACGCCGAGCCGCGCACGGTCGCCGCGCCGGACCTGTCGCCGGCCGGCATCGCCGCGCTCGCCGCAACCATCCTCGACCGCTGACGCCGGCGGCGGCAGCGCCGCCCGGGCCGACGACCGATACATTGCGGTACACGGCGGCCAACGGGCGCAGGCTATACTCCGCCGTAATTTCCCGCCTGCCGCCACGCATGTTCCGCCCGCTCCCGCTCACCGCCCTCCTCCTTGCCGGCAGCCTTGCCGCGGGCGCCCCTGCCCGGGCCGGCAGCGACGACCCCTTCGCCACCGAGGCCGGCATCCGGCCGCCGCCCTGCGTGCAGCCGGCGGCAACGGCGGCGCTCGGTCTTGCCGACGTGGTCGACCTGGCGCTGTGCAACAACCCGCAGACGCGCGAGGCCTGGGCCGCTGCGCGCGTGCAGGCCGGCGCCGTCGGCGTCGCCCGCGCCGCCTGGCTGCCCGGACTGAACGCGACGCTGGGCAGCAGCCGCGTACGCAGCGCAGTCGAGGACCGGGCGACGAACAACGCCACGCTGAACAGCGGCAGCCTCGCCGTCTCCTGGCTGCTCTACGACTTCGGCGTGCGCGAGGCGACGCTGGAGAGCGCCCGCCAGCTGCTCGCCGCCGCCATCGCCACGCAGGACAGCACGACGCAGGCGGTCTTCCTCGCCGCGCTGCAGGCTTTCTATCAGGTGCATGCGCTGCAGGCGGCAGTGGATGCCGCCGAGCAGTCGGAAAAATCGGCGCGAGAGAGCCTCGCCGCCGCCGAGGCCCGCTACCGCGCCGGCAGCGCGACGCCGGCCGACCGCCTGCAAGCGCAGACGGCGCTGTCGCAGGCGACGCTCGTGCGCATCCGCGCCGACGGCGAGCTGAAGAACGCGCGCGGCACGCTGGCCAACGCCGTCGGCCTCGACGCGCACCGGCCGCCGGCGCTGGCACCGCTGGCCGCCAGCGCGCCGCCGGCCGGCTACGAGCGCGACGTCGATGCGCTGATCGCCGAAGCGCGCAGCCGCCGCCCCGACCTCGCCGCCGCCGAGGCGCAGGCACAGGCGGCGCGCGCCACCGTCGACGCGACGCGCGCCGCGCACCTGCCGACGATCTCGCTGTCGGCAGCGCCGGGCTGGCAGGACAACGGCGGCCTGACCACGCATTCGTCGAGCATCGGCGTCAGCGTGAACATCCCGCTGTTCTCCGGCTTCGGCCAGACCTACCGGGTGCGCACGGCGGAAGCGCAGGCCGAACAGCGCAACGCCCAGCGCGACCGCCTGCGCCTGCAGGTCGCGCTCGACGTGTGGAAGGCCTACCAGACGCTGCTCACCGCCACGCAGTCGCTGCGCAGCACCGCCGACCTGCTCGCCGCCGCCGAACAGTCGGAGCGCGTCGCACTCGGCCGCTACCGTGCCGGCGTCGGCAGCATCCTCGACCTGCTCTCGGCGCAGAGCGCGCTCGCCTCGGCGCGCCAGCAGCGCGTGCAATCGGCCTACGACTGGAACGTCTCGCGCGCCACGCTGGCGCAATCGGTCGGCGCCCTCGACGCCGGCATCCTGCCCGTCCTCACCGGGGAACCCCCGCGCCCCGCCACCGGAAAACCATGAAACTCCTCTCGACGCGCCCGCTTCTCGTCCTCCTCGCCCTCATCGTCGCCGGCGCCGGCGGCTTCGCCTGGCGGCAGAAGGCCGCGCAGTCGCCGGAACAGCGCTACAAGTTCCAGGAAGCGGCCGTCGCCGACGTCGTGCAGAATGTCTCGGCCAACGGCACGCTGAGCCCGGTGACGCTGGTCAACGTCGGCACCCAGGTCTCCGGCACCGTGAAGAAGCTGCACGTGGACTTCAACGACGTGGTCAAGGCCGGCCAGGTGCTGGCCGAACTCGACGACGCGCTGTACACCGCCGCCGCCAAGCAGAGCGAGGCCAACATCGCCAGCGCCAGCGCCTCGCTCGACCTCGCCCGCGCCAGCGAGGCGCGCATCCGCGCGCTGTTCGCCGACGAGTACGTGTCGCGCCAGGAACTCGACCAGGCGGTGCAGGCGAAGAAGGCGGCCGAGGCCGCGCTGCGTCTCGCCCGCGCGCAGAACGACCGCGACCGTGCCAACCTCGGCTACTCGGTGATCCGCTCGCCGGTGTCCGGCGTCGTCGTCGACCGCCAGATCGACGTCGGCCAGACCGTCGCCGCCAGCTTCCAGACGCCGGTGCTGTTCAAGATCGCGCAGGACCTGACGCGGATGCAGATCTACACCAGCTTCGCCGAGGCCGACATCGGCAGCATCCGCGTCGGCCAGGCGGTGCGCTTCAACGTCGACGCCTTTCCCAACCGCAGCTTCAAGGGGGCGGTGAAGCAGATCCGGCTGAACCCGACGACGACGCAGAACGTCGTCACCTACAACGTCGTCGTCGAGGTCGAGAATCCCGAGCAGATCCTGCTGCCGGGGATGACCGCCTACGTCAGCATCGCCGTCGCCGAGAAACCGTCGGTGCTGACGGTGCCGAACGCGGCGCTGCGCTTCCGCCCGAGCGCGCCGGCGGCCAAGGGCGAGGCCCCGGCGCGCGAAGCGAACGGCAACGGTGCCGCGCGCGGCGACGAAGGCAAGCGCGGCAAGCGCCGCGACGCCGGCAGCGGCACCGTCTACGTGCTCGCCGACGGCCAGCTGAAGCCGGTCGGCGTCAGTGTCGGCATCACCGACAACCGCCTCACCGAGATCGCCGGCGGCGACCTGAAGGCCGGCGACCGCATCGTCGTCGGCGAGAACCTGTCCGGCGCCGCGCCGGCCGACGGCAGCAGCTTCCGCCTGAGGATGTTCTGATGGCCGAGGCGGTCATCCGCGTCGCCGGCCTGAGCAAGTCGTACCTGACGGCGGCCGGCCCCTTCCCGGCGCTGAAGGGCGTCGACCTGGTCATCGAGCGCGGCGAATTCGTCGCGGTGATGGGTCCCTCCGGCTCGGGCAAATCCACCTTCATGAACATCCTCGGCTGCCTCGACCGCGCCAGCGGCGGCACGTATTTCCTCGACGGCCGGGAGGTCGGCGCGCTCTCCCCGGACGAGCTGGCGGCATTGCGCGGGCGGACGATCGGCTTCGTCTTCCAGGGCTTCAACCTGCTGCCGCGCATGAGCCTGGAAGACAACGTCGCGCTGCCGCTGGTCTATGCCGGCATCGACGTGTACACGCGCCGCGCGCGCGCGCGGCGGATGCTCGCCCGGGTCGGCCTCGAACAGTACGCGACGT
This sequence comes from Rhodocyclaceae bacterium, assembly GCA_024710925.1. Classification (GTDB taxonomy): domain Bacteria; phylum Pseudomonadota; class Gammaproteobacteria; order Burkholderiales; family Rhodocyclaceae; genus Proximibacter. Next base: position 14,553 of record JANJTW010000166.1, read on the forward strand.
CGCTGCCCAACCGCATTTCCGGCGGCCAGCAGCAGCGCGTCGCGATCGCCCGCGCGCTGATCAACGAACCGCGCCTGATCCTCGCCGACGAACCGACCGGCAACCTCGACAGCCATACCAGCGAGGAGATCATGGCGCTGTTCGAATCGCTCAACCGCGAGGGCATCACCATCGTGCTGGTGACGCACGAGCACGACGTCGCCGACCACGCGCAGCGCCAGGTGCGCTTCCGCGACGGACTGATCGTCGCCGACGAGGCGACTGCCTCGCGTGACGAGGCAACGCCTTCGCGTCGCGGAGCGAGCGCTTTGCCGTCCCCGGCGACGGCAGCGCAACGCGGACCGGCCGCGCAACCGACGGGCAACCGGCCATGCTGAAGGCGATGCTGCACGAGGCCTGGCTGGCGATGGGCGCGAACCGCCTGCGCACAGCGCTGACCATGCTCGGCATGGTCATCGGCGTCGGCGCCGTGGTGCTGATGATGGCCATCGGCCAGGGCGCGCAGATGGCCGTGCAGCAGACGATCAGCACGATGGGCAGCAACATCTTCGTCGTCCTCTCCGGATTTACCGCCAGTACCGGCGTGCGCAGCGGCTCCGGCAGCGCGCCGACGCTGCGCGTCGCCGACGCCGAGGCGATCGCCGAACTCGACGGCGTGCAGGGCGTGGCGCCGATCCATCAGGGCTCGGCGCAGCTGGTGCATGCCGGCAACAACTGGAACGCCTGGGTGATCGGCACGACGCCGGCGTACTTCGACCTGCGCGCGTGGCCGACGCTGGAAGGTGCGCCGTTCACCGATTCCGACCTGCGCTCGGCGACGCGCGTCGCGCTGATCGGGCAGACGGCGGCGAAGAACCTGTTCGGCGACGACAGTCCGGTCGGCAAGACGCTGCGCATCGGGCAGACGCCGTTTACCGTCGTCGGCACGCTGGCACCGAAAGGCCAGAACCTCGACGGCCGCGATCAGGACGACGTCGTCGTCATCCCGCTCACCACCGCGCAGCGCAAGGTGTTCGGCACGCCTTTCCAGGGTTCGGTGCGGCAGATCATGGTGCAGGCGGTGTCGCCGGCGGCGATGCCGGCCGTCGAGCAGGCGATGACCGCGCTGCTGCGTCAGCGGCACCGCATCCGCGATGGGCAGGAGAACGACTTCTTCCTGCGCAACCTGACGGCGGTGGCCGACTCGGCGGCGGAAACGACACGCGTGATGTCGCTGCTGCTCGGCGCCATCGCCTCGGTCTCGCTGCTCGTCGGCGGCATCGGCATCATGAACATCATGCTCGTCTCGGTCACCGAGCGGACGCGCGAGATCGGCATCCGCATGGCCATCGGCGCACGGCAGAAGGACGTCCTCATGCAGTTCCTGTTCGAGGCGGTGATCATCTCCATCGCCGGCTGCCTGATCGGCCTCGTCCTCGGCATCGGCGGCGCGCTGCTGGCGAACGCGCTGGCCCGGATGGCGGTGGTCGTCTCGGGCAGCGCCGTGCTCGTCGCCTTCGGCGTCGCCGCCGGCATCGGCATCTTTTTCGGCTACTACCCGGCGCGCAAGGCATCGCGCCTCGATCCGATCGAGGCGCTGCGCTACCAGTGAAGGGAAGAGGCGCGGCGGCAGCCGCTCAGCGGGCCGGCCGCGGCGGCACGGGGCGGGAAGCCGCCACCGGCTCCGGCACCTGCACGAAGACTTCGTCCTGCTTGATCATGCCCAGTTCGAAGCGGGCCCGCTCCTCGATCGCTTCGTAGCCCTGCTTCAAGTCGCGCACCTCGGCGTCGAGGCCGCCGTTGCGCGTTTCCAGCTGGCGGTTGGCATCCTTCTGCTGCGCCAGCTGGCGATCGTAGTCCCATACCTTCAGCCAGCCGCCCTTGCCCAGCCACAGCGGATACTGCAGCAGCACGAGCAGCGCGACGAGGACGAGGGTCAGCCAGCGCATGGCGATTCAGCGGCGCACGTGAAAAGAGGGGCGGGAGCCCTGTGCGGCTCCCGCCCCTCGTCCTTCATCGTTGCGCCGGCGGCAATCAACGCAGGTTGTAGAACGCTTCGCGGCCCGGGTAGCCGGCGGTGTCGCCGAGGTCTTCCTCGATACGCAGCAGCTGGTTGTACTTGGCGATGCGGTCGGAGCGGCTGAGCGAGCCAGTCTTGATCTGCAGCGCGTTCATGCCGACGGCGATGTCGGCAATGGTGCTGTCCTCGGTCTCGCCCGAGCGGTGCGAGATCACCGCGGTGTAGCCGGCGCGCTTGGCCATCTCGATGGCGGCAAAGGTCTCGGAGAGCGTGCCGATCTGGTTGATCTTGATCAGGATCGAGTTGGCGACGCCCTTCTTGATGCCTTCCTTGAGGATCTTGGTGTTGGTGACGAAGAGGTCGTCGCCGACGATCTGCACCTTGCTGCCGAGGCGGTCGGTCAGCAGTTTCCAGCCTTCCCAGTCGCCCTCGGCCATGCCGTCCTCGATCGAGACGATCGGGAACTGGTCGGCGAGGTTGGCAAGGTAATCGACGAACTGCGCCGACGAGAGCTGCAGGCCTTCGCCCGAGAGGTGGTACTTGCCGTCCTTGAAGAACTCGGAAGCGGCGCAGTCGAGCGCGATCAGCACGTCCTGGCCGGGCGTGTAGCCGGCATTCTCGATCGCCTGCATGCACAGCTGGATGGCTTCGGCATGGCTGCCGAGGTTCGGCGCGAAGCCGCCCTCGTCGCCCACCGCCGTCGAGAAGCCCTTCTTGTCGAGCAATTTTTTGAGCGCGTGGAAGACTTCGGCGCCGCAGCGCAGCGCTTCGCGGAACGAGTTCATGCCGACCGGCATGATCATGAATTCCTGGATGTCGAGGCTGTTGTTGGCGTGCGCGCCGCCGTTGATGATGTTCATCATCGGCACCGGCATCTGCATCGGGCCCGAACCGCCGAAGTAGCGGTACAGCGGCAGGCCGGATTCCTCGGCGGCGGCCTTGGCCACGGCCATCGACACGGCGAGCATGGCGTTGGCGCCGAGGCGCGACTTGTTGTCGGTGCCGTCGAGGTCGATCAGGGTCTTGTCGATGAAGGCCTGCTCCTGCGCATCCAGCCCGATGATCGCTTCCGAGATCTCGGTGTTCACGTTCTCGACCGCCTGCAGCACGCCCTTGCCGAGGTAGCGGCCGGCATCGCCGTCGCGCAGCTCTATAGCTTCGCGCGAACCGGTCGAGGCGCCCGACGGCACCGCGGCGCGGCCCATGACGCCCGACTCCAGCAGCACATCGCACTCGACGGTGGGGTTGCCGCGCGAATCGAGAATCTCGCGGGCGACGACATCGACAACAGAACTCATGTTGTTTCCTTTACCCAGATGAAAGTTGTTGAAAACCTGAAACCTAGATGCCTTCGACGACCAGCATGTTCATGTCGGCCGCGTCGGCGCGCGCCTCGCGCGCTGCCCGGTACTCGGGCGAGTCGTAGAATTTTCTCGCCTGCTCGACCGAGTCGAACTCGACGATGACCAGACGCGGCGCGCCGGTCCATTGGCCTTCGAGCTGCGTGATCTCGCCGCCGCGGACCAGGTAGCGGCCGCCGTACTGCGCGATCGCCGCCGCGGCAAGCGGCTTGTAGCCCGCGTAGGCCGCCGCATCCGTCACCTTCGCTTCGGCAATCAGATAGCCCTTGGTCATCACTTCATTTCCTCGAAACCGGCCGCCTTGACCGCACGGTCGAGCGCGACCAGCGTCGCCAGCAGGCTTTCCATGCGCGCCAGCGGCCAGCTGTTCGGGCCGTCGGAGAAGGCTTTCTCCGGGCACGGATGCGTTTCCATGAACAGGCCGGCGATGCCGACCGCCACGGCGGCGCGCGCCAGCACCGGCACGAACTCGCGCTGCCCGCCGGAGACCGTGCCCTGCCCGCCCGGCAGCTGCACCGAGTGCGTCGCGTCGAAGACCACCGGGCACTTCGTCTCGCGCATGATCGCCAGCGAGCGCATGTCGGAAACGAGGTTGTTGTAGCCGAAGGAGGCGCCGCGCTCGCAGACCATCAGGTTGTCGGCGCCGCCGTTCACCTCGCGCGCCTTATCGACGACGTTCTTCATGTCGCCCGGCGCCAGAAACTGGCCCTTCTTGATGTTCACCGGCTTGCCGCAGGCGGCGACCGCGTGGATGAAGTCGGTCTGCCGGCAGAGGAAGGCCGGCGTCTGCAGCACGTCGACCACCGACGCGACGGCCGGGATGTCTTCCTCGGTATGCACGTCGGTGAGGATCGGTACGCCGACCTGGCGGCGTACCTCGTCGAGCAACTTCAGGCCGGCGTCGATGCCGGGCCCGCGCACCGACTTGCCGGAGCTGCGGTTGGCCTTGTCGTAGGAGGCCTTGAAGATGTACGGCAGGCCGAGGCGGCCGCAGACTTCCTTGAGGTGGCCGGCGACCTCGACGCACAGTTCCCGCGACTCGGCCGTGCACGGGCCGGCGATCAGGAACAGCGGCCGGTCGAGGCCGACGTCGAAGTTGCAGAGTTTCATTTCTTGCCGGCTACCTGGTGTGCCAGCGCCGCCTGCACGTAGGCAGTGAACAGCGGATGGCCGGTGCGCGGGTTGGAGGTGAATTCCGGGTGGAACTGGCAGCCGACGAACCACGGATGCACGTCGGTCGGCAGTTCGACCATCTCGCACAGGTTCTCGGTCGGCGTGCGCGCCGAGACGACGAGACCGGCGGCTTCCAGCTGCGCGACGTAGTTGTTGTTCACCTCGTAGCGATGGCGGTGGCGCTCGGTCACCGTATCGCCATAGATCTTCTGCGCCAGCGTGCCGGGCTTGACCGGGCAGGACTGGGCGCCCAGGCGCATGGTGCCGCCGAGGTCGGAGTTTTCGCTGCGCTTTTCGGTCTTGCCGGAAGCGTCCTGCCACTCGGTGATCAGGCCGACCAGCGGGTGCGGGCCGTTCGGCTCGAACTCGGTGCTGTTGGCGCCCTTCAGGCCGGCAACGTCGCGCGCGAATTCGATCACCGCGAGCTGCATGCCGAGGCAGATGCCGAGGTACGGGATCTTGTTCTCGCGGGCGTAGCGGATCGCCGCGATCTTGCCCTCGGTGCCGCGCTTGCCGAAGCCGCCCGGAACGAGCACGGCGTCCATGTTCTTCAGCGCATCGCAGCCCTTCTGCTCGATCTCTTCCGAGTCGAGGTAGTGGATCTTGACCTTGCTCTTGGTATGCATGCCGGCATGCACCAGTGCTTCGGTCAGCGACTTGTACGATTCGGTCAGGTCGACATACTTGCCGACGAAGGCGATGTCGATCTTATGCTCGGGGTGCGCCAGCGCGTGCACCAGCTTGTTCCACACCCTGAGGTCGGCCGCTTTCGCCAGGATGCCGAGCTTGTGGCAGACGATCTCGTCGAGCATCTGGTCGTGCAGCATGGCCGGGATCTTGTAGATCGAATCGGCGTCGAGGCACTCGATCACCGCCTGCTTCTGCACGTTGCAGAAAAGCGCGATCTTCGCCTTCTCGTCGACGGGAATCGGACGGTCGGCGCGGCACAGCAGCACGTCGGGCTGGATGCCGATCTCGCGCAGTTCCTTGACCGAGTGCTGGGTCGGCTTGGTCTTCAGCTCGCCGGCGGTCGGAATGTACGGCAAGAGCGTCAGGTGCATGTAGCAGGCGTTGCCCGGACCTTCGTCGAGGCCCATCTGGCGGATCGCTTCGAGGAAGGGCAGCGACTCGATGTCGCCGACCGTGCCGCCGACCTCGACGATCGCCACCTCGGCGCCTTCGGCGCCGCGGCGGATGTGCTGCTTGATCTCGTCGGTGATGTGCGGGATCACCTGCACCGTCTTGCCGAGGTACTCGCCGCGCCGTTCCTTCTTGATCACCGACTCGTAGATCTGGCCGGTGGTGAAGTTGTTCGACTTCTTCATCTTGGCGCTGGTGAAGCGCTCGTAATGGCCGAGGTCGAGGTCGGTTTCGGCGCCGTCTTCCGTCACGAACACTTCGCCGTGCTGGAACGGGCTCATCGTGCCCGGGTCGACGTTGATGTAGGGGTCGAGCTTGAGGTGGGTGACTTTCAGGCCGCGGGATTCGAGGATGGCCCCGAGACTGGCTGCCGCGATGCCCTTGCCGAGGGAGGACACGACGCCGCCGGTGACGAATACATATTTGGTCATGGATTTTTCTGCAGCGGGAAAGGGTAATTGTAGCCGATCCGCCCCCTTCTCTCAAAACGCCCCGCCGGCGCCCGGCGACGCGACGGCGATGGCCGGCAGCAAGCGCGCCGCCGCGCCGCGCACGGCGCAAAGGCGCTGCACGACAGCCGGCCGCGGCTGCGCGACCTCGCCTTCCTCGTAGGCGACGATGCGCAGGCCCGCCGCCTGCGCCACCCGCAGCAGCTCCTGCGGATGCAGCAGGAAATCCGGGTTCGACGGCCGGCCGAAGCGCTCGTTGCCGACCATGAAGGTTTCGTAGATGAGCACCGCCGCGTCGGCAAGCGCCCCCTCGATCAGCGGCAGCAGCGGCCGATGCAGGTAGTTGGCGACGACGATGCCGGCGAAGCGGCGGCCGGCATAGGGCCAGGGCGCGTGTTCCAGATCGGCGACGCGCACGCTGACGCCGGCGACGCCGGAGAGTCGCGCCAGCGCCGCCGCGTCGCGGTCGACCGCCTCAACGCGGTGGCCGAGCCCGGCCAGCAGGCGGGCGTGCCGGCCGCTGCCGCAGGCCAGATCGAGCACCTCGCCGCCGGCCGGCACGAGGGGGGCGAAGCGGCGCACCCAGGAGGAAGGTTCGAGGGATTCGCAGTTCATCGTCGCAGGCTCCGCGGTCATCGGTTCGGCTATGATCTGCCGCACCCGCAACCAGATCAAGGAAGACGCGAATGTCCCACGAACACCGCGAAGTCACCGTCGCCGAGAACGGCCTCGGCCGCTATCAGCAGACCGTGCGTGCCGGCGAGCACCTCCTCGTCGCCGACGAACCCGTCGACATGGGCGGCGCCGACGCCGGGCCGGCGCCGTACGACTACCTGCTCGCCGCCCTCGGCGCCTGCACCTCGATGACGCTGCGCATGTACGCCGAGCGCAAGGAACTGCCGCTGAGGAAGGTCACCGTCACCCTCGGCCACGAGAAGGTCGAGGTCGAGGGGCGCGGCCGCATCGACCGCATCACCCGCCGCATCGTCCTCGATGGCGAACTGACGACCGGGCAGCGCGAGCGGATGCTGGAGATCGCCAACCGCTGCCCGGTGCACCGCACGCTGTCGGGCAATCTGGAGATCGCCAGCAGCCTCGCCGACGGCGCCTGAAAGCCGCCTTGGCGCACGTCGCAGGACGGCCGCCGCTCCTGATACGGGAGCCGTCGGCCGAACGTAAATTTTTGTATCGGATACGGACAATACGCAGAGATTTTGTAAGGGCATTGTGCTAGATTGCTGCAACGCACAACCCAATAACGAATCCACCCACAAGGTGCATAAAATGCTGGAACAGCACTACCTTACGAGTCTCTTCGAGCCGAAGTCCGTCGCCGTCATCGGCGCCTCCGACCGCGAGAATTCGGTCGGCAACATCATCTTCAAGAACATCCTCGATTCCGGCTACAAGGGCCGGCTCTATCCGATCAATCCGAAGCACTCGACGATCCAGGGCGTGCAGGCCTACGCGTCGATCGAGGAAATCGGCGCCCGCGTCGAGCTGGCGGTGATCGCCACGCGCCCGCAGACGGTGCCGACGATCGTCGAGCAGTGCGGCAGGAGCGGCATCAAGAACGTCATCGTCATCACCGCCGGCTTCGCCGAGGCCGGCCACGCCGGTGCCGCGCTCGAACGCAAGATGCTGGAGATCGCGCGCAGCTACAACGTGCGCGTGCTCGGCCCGAACTGCCTCGGCATCCTGCGCCCGCCGCTCGGCCTCAACGCCACCTTCGCCAAGGTCACGGCGAACAGCGGCAACCTCGCCCTCATTTCGCAGTCCGGCGCCATGTGCGCCGCCGTGCTCGACTGGGCCAAGGCCAACGGCGTCGGCTTCTCCAGCGTCGCCTCGCTCGGCAGCACCGCCGACGTCGACTTCGGCGAGATCCTCGACTACCTGATCTACGACAACCGCACGCATTACATCCTGCTCTACATCGAGGGCATCCGGAACGCCCGCCGCTTCATGAGCGCGCTGCGCTCGGCGGCGCGCATCAAGCCGATCATCCTGCTCAAGGCCGGCCGCCACGCCGCCGGCTCGGCTGCGGTGCAGACGCACTCGGGCATGATCGCCGGTTCGGATGCGGTGTTCGACGCCGCCGTGCGCCGCGCCGGCGTCGTCCGCGTCAAGAACGTCGGCCAGCTGTTCTACGCGTCGAAGGCGCTGGCCTCGAAATTCCGCCCGCAGGGCAAGCGCCTGGCCATCGTCACCAACGGCGGCGGCCCCGGCGCGATGGCCGCCGACCGCGCCGGCGATCTCGACATCCCGCTGGCGACGCTGAACATGGAAACGATGCAGCGGCTCAACGCCTGCCTGCCCTCGACCTGGTCGCACAGCAACCCGATCGACATCGTCGGCGACGCGACGCCGCAGCGCTACCGCGACGCGATCCTCGCCGTCGCCGACGATCCCGACGTCGACGGCATCCTCGTCATGCTGACGCCGCAGGCGATGACCGAACCGGCGGAAGTGGCGAAGGCGGTGATCGAGGCGCACGAACAGACCGGCAAGGCGCTGCTCACCTGCTGGATGGGCGAGGAACAGGTCGCCGCCGCGCGCAAGATGCTCGAAGACGCCGGCATCCCTGCCTTCCGCATGCCGGAAACGGCGGTCGAGCTGTATTTCCACATCTCGACCTACTACCGCAACCAGAAGCTGCTGCTGCAGACGCCGATGCCGACCGACCGCCAGGAGCGGCCGGAAACCGAGGGCGCCAAGATGCTGATCGAGGCGGTGCTGGCGGAGCGGCGCAAGGTACTCTCGGAAATGGAGTCGAAGGCCATCCTGCGCGCCTTCCGCATCCCGGTGGCCCAGACCATGGTCGCGCGCACGCCGACCGAGGCGCTGCTGCTCGCCGAACAGATCGGCTTCCCGATCGCGATGAAGGTCGATTCGCCGGACCTCATCCACAAGACCGAGGCCGGCGGCGTACGGCTGAACATCACCAACGCGCCGGCGGTACGCAACGCCTATCACGACATCATCGAAACGGTGCAGAAGAAGCACCCGACGGCGCGCATCAACGGCGTCTCGATCGAGCCCTACCTGGCCCGGCCGAACGGCCGCGAGCTGATGCTCGGCGTCGTCCGCGACCCGATCTTCGGCCCGATCATCACCTTCGGCGCCGGCGGCACCGAGGTCGAGATCTTCAGCGACCGCGCCGTCGCGCTGCCGCCGCTGAACGGCTTCCTGGCGCAGGACCTGATCCGCTCGACGCGCGCCGCCAAGCTGCTCGGCGAATTCCGCAACATGCCGGCGGCCAACATGGAGGCGCTGGAAGAGGTGCTGCTCAACCTCTCCGAGATGGTCTGTGAATTGCCCTGGCTGCAGGAACTCGACCTGAATCCGCTGATCCTCGACGAGAACGGCGCCATCGCCGCCGACGCACGCATCGTCATCGATTACGCGCCGGCCAGCGGCGACCGCTACTCGCACATGGCCATCCACCCCTACCCGGTGCACCTGATGCAGGAGTGGCAGCTGCCCGACGGCGAGATCGTCACCGTCCGCCCGATCCGCCCGGAAGACGCGGAGATGGAGAAGGATTTCGTCTCGCGCATGTCCGACGAGAGCAAGTATTACCGCTTCATGGACACCATCCGCGAACTGACGCAGCCGATGCTGGTGCGCTTCACGCAGATCGACTACGACCGCGAGATGGCGCTGGTGGCGACGGTCGAGAACGAGGACGGCAGCGAGAAGCAGATCGGCGTTTCGCGCTACGTCACCAACCCGGACGGTGAATCCGTCGAGTTCGCGCTGGCGGTCGCCGACGACTGGCAGAAGCACGGCATCGGCCGCAAGCTGATGACGGCGCTGATCGACTGCGCGCGCATGAAGGGCTACCGCGCCGTCGTCGGCGACGTGCTGGCGCTCAACACCAAGATGTTCCGGCTGATGACCAGCCTCGGTTTCACCATCCACCCGCACCCCGAGGATCCGGCGGTGAAGCGAGTGGTCAAGCCGCTGCAGGGTTAAGGGGCGGGGAAGGGCCGAACGGCGGGCGACGTCTTCGCCGCGCGGCCGGTTTCCCCGACTCCGACGCAAACAAAAGGCTCTGTTCGCATCGGCTGATGATGGCTCACGCCCTGAGCCTGCGGAAGCCGACACTGGACTCCTGTATGGACCGAACAGGAGACGGCGATGCGAACGCGGGAATTGCAGAAATGGGTACGGCTGGTCGGCTGCTT
>JANJTW010000219.1 GCA_024710925.1 Rhodocyclaceae bacterium
GGTCCCAGTAGTCCTGGCGGATGCGCGTTGCCTCCGCCGCATCCACGCCGAGATGGCGCTCGATGTATTCGCGCATCGAGCGATTGATGTGCGGAAAGATGTGCGGGCTGGCGTTATGCAGCGTGTTGTCGAGGTCGAACAGCCAGGTGCGTTCCGAAGGCATCGTGCAAATCGCGGCGTAGGCGCAGGTCAGCGAAGCGCCCCGGGCGGGGCGCTCCAAACGGTGAGATGGCGGCTTGTGTCGCGCTCAGTGGCTTTTGATCATCGTGCCGACGCCATGGTCGGTGAGGATTTCCAGCAGCAGCGCATGCTCGACGCGGCCGTCGATGATGTGCACGCTTTTTACGCCGTTCTTCGCCGCGTCGAGCGCCGAACCGATCTTCGGCAGCATGCCGCCGGAGAGCGTGCCGTCCTCGACCATTTCGTCGATCTGCTTCGGCGTGATGCCGGTGATCAGGTTGCCCTTCTGGTCGAGGACACCCGGCGTATTGGTGAGCAGCACCAGCTTCTCGGCCTTCAGCACCTCGGCGATCTTGCCGGCGACGACGTCGGCGTTGATGTTGTAGGTTTCGCCGTCCTTGCCGACGCCGATCGGCGCGATCACCGGGATGAAGCCGCCGCCTTCGAGGTGGCCGACCAGCGACGGGTCGATCTGCGTGATGTCGCCGACCGCGCCGACGTCGATCAGGTCGGCCGGGTTGTCCTTGTTCGGCAGCAGCAGCTTCTGCGCGCGGATGAAGTTGCCGTCCTTGCCGGTCAGGCCGACGGCCTTGCCGCCGGCCTGGTTGATCAGGTTGACGACGTCCTTGTTGACCTGGCCGCCGAGCACCATCTCGACCACTTCCATGGTTTCCGCGTCGGTGACGCGCATGCCCTGGATGAATTCGCCCTTCTTGCCGACGCGGGTGAGCAGGTTCTCGATCTGCGGGCCGCCGCCGTGCACGACGACGACGTTCATGCCGACCAGCTTGAGGAGCACGACGTCGCGTGCGAAGCACTGCTTCAGGTGCTCGTCGGTCATCGCGTTGCCGCCGTACTTGACGACGATGGTCTTGCCGTGGAAACGCTTGATGTAGGGCAGCGCCTCGGCAAGGATGGCGGCTTCCTGGGCAGGGGAGAGCTTGTCGGCGGGAGTGGCGGTCATGGCGGCGGTTCCTGGTAAATGCGCTCGGAAAGACCGGCGGATTTTAACGCCGGCGGAGGCCGGCTCCAAATGAAAAGCCGGCAGGGCGGCCGCCGGCTTCGGGGACGGAACTGGCGACGCTCAGCGCCAGACCTCCTTGCATCTGGCCATCTCGGCGTCGCTCATCACCGGCCGGATGACGCACTGGCGCTCGCGCTCGCGCCGCTTTTCCTCGGCTTCCTTCTGCGCCGCCAGGCGTTTCGCGTCGGCTTCCTCGCGGCGGCGCCGGGCTTCTTCCTCGGCGGCGGCCTTCTCGATGAGCTTGAGCTCGTCCGCGCGCAACTTTGCCTCGGCCGCCGCGGCTTCTGCCGCCGCCTTTTTCTTTGCGTCCGCTTCGGCCTGCTGGCGGGCCTGTTCCTCGGGGGACGTCGCTGCCGCCTTCGGTGCGGCGAAGGCGGCGCCTGCGGCGAGTCCGGCGGCGGCGCCGGCCGCGACCGCGGCGGCCGAGGGTTGCCCCGGCGACGGTGCGGAAGCGCCGGCATTGATGCGCACTTTCGGCGAGAAGCCGCCGGCCTTGGCGTCCTCGTCCTCCGCTTTCTTCGCCGCCGGCTTGCCGGGCGATGCTGCGGACGACTTGCCGCCGCCGACGCGTTTCGCTTCGCTGATGCCGGGGGCGGCGGCGAGGCTGATGCCGAGGCTGGCCAGGATGGCGATTTTGCAGGCGGTGTTCATGCGGAAAGCTCCCCGATGTCGTTCGTATTGCCGACGATGATAGCGCCAACTCTGCTCGCCTGCCGAGGGGCGGTGCCGCGCATGGGCGAAAAAACCGGCGCGCGACGGTGCCGGTGCGGAGGGCTCAGTCGATGGCCAGCCGCTTGCTGCTCCCGGCGGCGCGCTTGGGCAGCGTCAGTTCGAGCACGCCGTCGCTGAAGCGGGCGACGGCCTTGCCGTCGTCGATGTCGTGCGCCAACTGGAAGGAGCGGGCGACCTTGCCGAAATAGCGCTCGGCACGAAGGAGCCGATCGCCTTCCTTGACCTCTTTTTCCTGCTTCACTTCCGCCGTGATCGATACCTGTCCGCCGTCGACGGTGACATGGATATCCTCCTTCCTGACGCCCGGCAACTCGGCGTGCACCTTGTAGGCATCGGCCTCCTCCTTCACATCCATCTTGATCGACGGCGTCTGCGGCTGGCTGCCCATGTCCACCGGCCGGACGAAGAAACCGCGAAACAGGTCGTCGAACGGGTCGAGTCGGGTGAGATGGTTCATGGGCCTCCACGGGCTGGTTGAACGGATACCGCGCTCCTTTCACCCCAGATAGGGTAGCCTGCCATCATTTCAAGTCCTGCACATGTCATGGCCGACGACGATTTCGAACGCGAACTGCAGCGCCTGCGCCCGACGCTGCTGCGCTTCGCCGTGCTGCAGCTGCGCGACGAGCAGTCGGCCGAGGATGTCGTCCAGGACACGCTGCTCGCTGCACTGCAGGGGCGCGAGCGTTTCGCCGGCCGGGCGCAGTTGAAGACCTGGCTGATCTCGATCCTGAAGCACAAGATCGTCGACCGCATCCGCCAGCGCAGCCGCGAGGCGCCGCTACCGGAAACCAGCGACAGCGAGGCCGAGGATTTCGATGCGCTCTTCGCCGACGACGGCCACTGGCGCGAGCCGCCGGCCGACTGGGGCGACCCGGCGCGGGTGCTGGAGCAGGGGCGTTTCTTCGAAGTGCTCGAACTGTGCATGCAGGCGCTGCCGGAGAATCTCTCCCGCGTCTTCCTGATGCGCGAGGTGCTGGAAATGGAAACCGACGAAATCTGTAAGGAACTGCAGATCAGTTCGTCTAATTGCTGGGTGGTGCTGTACCGGGCGCGGATGCGCCTTCGGGAGTGCCTGCAGTTGCGCTGGTTCGGCGAGGGAGCGAAAACGGCATGAAAACCTGCAAGGAAGTTCACCGTCTGGTGATTGCGGGTCAGGACCGGACGCTTCCATTGCCGCAGCGTATCGCTGTGCGCCTACACCTGATGATGTGCAGCGCCTGCCGCCGGTTCGAAGCGCAGATGGATCTTCTGCGCCAGGCCGTGCGACGCTTTCCCGGCGATTAGTCCGCCTGCCGCGAAAGGCCCATGGACGCCCCTCGACCGATAGAGAAGGAGTTCCACCATGAGCCAGAAAACTACCAACCGTCCTGCTTCCGCCGCTGCGCTTGCGCTGGCCTTGGGCGCCGCGCTGACCGTCGCCGCGTCGCCGGTGCTCGCCGCCGATGCCGCCAAGGAGAAATGCTACGGCGTCGCGATGAAGGGCAAGAACGACTGCAAGGCCGGTGCCGGCACCTCGTGCGCCGGCAGTTCGATGCGCGACCATCAGGGCAATGCCTGGGCCTACGTGCCGGCCGGCACCTGCGAGAAGACGGCGTCGCCGACTTCGCCGACCGGCTTCGGCCAGTTGAAGGAGTTCAAGGAGAAGAAGGCCTGAGCGGCGGCGCAGAGTTGTCGCGATGTCCGATGCCGCCCCGTCGGGCCACCCCGGCCGCGGCGCGCCGGTTTCGTTGCCGGCCGCCGCGGGCCTGGGACTGAAGCCCGAGCACTTTCGCGAGGTGCTGGCGACACGGCCGGCGCTCGGTTTCTTCGAGATCCATGCCGAGAACTACATGGTGCCGGGCGGCCCCTTTCACCATCACCTCGAGCGCATCCGCGCCGACTATGCGCTGTCGGTGCACGGCGTCGGCCTGTCGATCGGCGGTGCCGGCCCGCTTGACGAGGCGCACCTTGACCGGCTGGCGGCCTTGCTCGACCGCTACGAGCCGGCAGCGTTCTCCGAGCACCTGGCCTGGTCGTCGCACGGTGGGGTCTTCTTCAATGATCTGCTGCCGCTGCCGTACGACGCGGCGACGCTGGCGCGCGTCTGCGGGCATGTCGAGCATGTGCAGGAACGGCTCGGGCGGCGGATGCTGCTGGAGAACCCGGCGACCTACGTCGAGTTCGCCGCGGCGGAAATGAGCGAGGCGGAGTTCCTCGCCGAAGTCGTTCGCCGCACCGGTTGCGGGTTGTTGCTCGACGTGAACAACGCGTATGTCGCCTGCACCAACCACGGCCGCGACGTCCATGCCTACCTGTGCGCGCTGCCGCTCGCCGCGGTCGGCGAGATCCACCTCGCCGGTTTTGCGTGCGAGGCCGACAGCCTCGGGGCGCCGCTGCTGATCGACAGCCACGGGGCGCCGGTTGCCGATGCCGTGTGGTCGCTGTACGACGAGGCGCTGGCGTTGACCGGGCCGGTGGCGACGCTGCTCGAACGCGACCGCGACCTGCCGCCTTTTCCGCTGCTGCTGGAAGAGGCGCAGCGGGCCGGCGTGCGCCTGGCGGCGCGTTTGCCGATGACGGCGGTCGCATGAACGCCGGCGCCTTCGCCGCTGCGCTGCTCGATCGGACGGCGCCGTGCCCGCCCGGGCTGAGGTCGTGGAATGGCTCCGCCGTTGCCCAGCGCTTCGCCGTTTATCGCAACAATTTCGCCGTGTCGCTGGTCGAGGCGCTGGCCGACTCTTTCCCGGTGCTGCGTGAATTGGTCGGCGCCGCCTTCTTCCGCACGCTGGCCGACGCCTACGTGCGCCGCGTGCCGCCGCGCTCGCCGGCGCTTGCCTGGTACGGGGCGGACTTTCCCGACTTCGTCGCCGCGTTCCCGGCGGCGTCTGGCGTGCCCTACCTTGCCGACGTCGCCCGCCTCGAATACGTCCGCATCCTCGCCTTCCATGCCGCCGACGCGGCGCCGCTGCCGGCGGCGGCGCTGGCAGCGGCCCTGCGCAAGCCGGAACAGCTGCCGGCGTTGCGTCTGCAACTGCATCCGTCGATCGCGGTACTCGCCTCGCCGTTTGCGGTCGTTTCGCTATGGGCGGCGCACCAGGGACTGACGGCGATCGCCGCGGTCGATCCGTTCCGGCCGGAGTGCGCGCTGGTGGCGCGCTGCGGCGATTCGGTCGAGGTCACGGCGATTCCGTCGGCAGCGGTGCGCTTCATCGCCGCACTGCAGGCCGGTGCGGTGCTGGGCGAGGCCGTCGCGCAGGCGGCGTCGCCCAGCGCGTCGTTCGATCCGGCGGCCTGTCTCGGATTGCTGATCGGTCGGCAACTGCTGGCCGGTCCGGCTGGACAACAAGGAGGCTCCCCATGACCCCTATTGCCTCGGCGTGCCGCCGCCTCGGCAGCGTATCCGCGCTGTGCGCGCGCATTCCCGAGTCGCTGATCGCGCTCGTCGCCCGTTTCTCGCTTGCCGCGACCTTCTGGCTGTCCGGGCAGACCAAGGTGCAGGGATTCGCCGTGAACTTCGTCAGCGGCGAGTTCACGTTCGGCTGGCCGCGCCTGTCTGATTCGGCGGTCGACCTGTTCCGCGACGAATACCGTCTGCCGCTGCTGGCACCGGAATTTGCCGCGCCGCTGGCGGCGATCGCCGAGCACCTGTTCCCGCTGCTGTTGCTGCTTGGGCTGGCGACGCGCTTCTCGGCGCTGGCCCTGCTCGCAATGACGGCGGTGATCCAGATTTTCGTCTACCCCGGTGCCTATGCATTGCACGGAACGTGGGCGGCGGCGCTGCTGTTCCTCGTCGCCCGCGGCGGTGGTGCGCTGTCGCTCGATGCGTTGCTCGTGCGCCGCTGTCGGGGGACGGCGGCCGGCGCTTGAGGCCGGCTTCGCCCGCGCTTGCCGGTGGTCCGGTCAGCGGCGGTGCTGCGGCAGCATCAGGATGGCGTCGCGGTTGCTCCAGGAAAATACTTTGGCGGCGGCAGCGGCCTGCGGCAGCCAGCAGTGGCCGAGGTGTTCGCCGGGGGCGGTGCGTACCGGCGTGCCGACCGGCACTTCGAGCGAGAAGACGTGCTCGGTGTTGTGCGTGACGCCGGGGGCGTAGCGGTGACGCCACTCGGGGAAGATCTCGAAGACGTTATGCTGCTGCCAATCGACGAACGCGGATGCGGCGGCAGCGATTCCCGTTTCTTCGGCAACTTCGCGGACGGCTGTCTGCAGCAGCGTTTCGCCGGCCTCCTGGCTGCCGGTGACGGATTGCCAGTAGCCAGGGTGGGCGGCGCGTTCAAGGAGCAGGATGTCGAGGGCCGGCGTGTGGATCACCACCAGCACCGAAACCGGCCGCTTGTAGTTCATCCGGTGGTCAGCGTGGGCAGGATGGCCTGTCCATCCGCACGCAGATCGTGGAAGACCCAGAAAGGCACGTCCGCTTCCCGCCAGTAGTCGATGACGGCGGCGAAGACCTCGTTGAGCGTCTGGAAGGCGGTTTCGTCGCTGGCGAGCAGTTCGTCGGCACCGGCGACCAGCAGCACGTAGCCGGGGGCCTCGTTCCAGCCGAGGTCGGTGAGGCTGTCCGCCAACGCATCGTAGTTGGCGCCGTACCAGTCCGGCAGCCCGAGGTCATCGCCCAGCCGGACGAGTGCCGCCGACGTCTCGGCAATGCCGCCGAGATTGCTCTGCAGCAGGGCGAAGCCGAGCGTTCGCGCGGCTTCCGCGACGGCGGCGCAGTCGTCGTGCGGCAGGAGATAGACGCCGGCGAGGCGGCATTGGGCAAGTCGTTGCGGTAGTGCGTGCTGCGGGGAGTTCATCGGTTTTCTGCCTCCCGGTCGCGGATTCGGCGGAAGCTGCGGTAGTGGTCGTCGGTGTAGTAATACTCGCCCGCGGTTTCGGGCGGGCTACCGGCGACGATGCGGCGGGCGCCCCGGTTGCGCGCGCCCGGGGTCGGGACGGTGTATTCGCGGTAGTAGCCGCGCGGTTTCTGCGGCAGCAGTTTTTCGAAATTGTTGAAGGTGCTGCCGTCCTTCCGCGGGTAGGGGAAGGGGCCGCCCTGCTTGATCAGCGCGAGCGTGCGCTGCGCTTCGGGCGGCAGGGCAGACAGCGCGACGCTGTCGATGCTCCCGCGTGCGGCGGCGCTGCCGAGGCAGGCCGCCAGCACGAAGCTTGCGACGAGGCGCAGCAATGCCGTCAGCTGCGCGGACATTGCGGCTTAGGCCTTGCTCACTTCGACCTGCGTCTCGACCTTCTGGCGCAGGCGGATGTGTAGTTCGCGCAATTGCTTCTCGTCGACGCCGGACGGGGCGTCGGTCAGGAGGCACTGGGCACGCTGCGTCTTCGGGAAGGCGATCACGTCGCGGATCGATTCGGCGCCGGTCATCATCGTGACGATGCGGTCGAGGCCGAAGGCCAGACCGCCGTGCGGCGGCGCGCCGTACTTCAGCGCGTCGAGCAGGAAGCCGAACTTGGCCTGCTGCTCCTCCGGGCCGATGGCCAGCGCCGCGAAGACCTTCTCCTGCACGTCGGCGCGGTGGATACGCACCGAGCCGCCGCCGAGTTCCCAGCCGTTCAGCGCCAAGTCGTAGGCCTTGGCCAGGCACTTGCCCGGATCGCTGACGAGCAGATCCATGTGCTCGTCCTTCGGGCTGGTGAAGGGGTGGTGGCAGGCGGTCCAGCGCTTGCTCTCGTCGTCGTATTCGAACATCGGGAAGTCGATGACCCACAGCGGCGCCCACTTGGCGCCGGTGACGTGGGCCTTCTCGTGGCCGAGCTTGATGCGCAACGCGCCGAGCGCGTCGTTCACGATCTTCGCCTTGTCGGCGCCGAAGAAGATCAGGTCGCCGGACTGGGCGCCGGTGCGTTCGAGCACGGTACGCAGCGAGGCTTCCGACAGGTTCTTGACGATCGGCGACTGCAGGCCGGTTTCGTTGACCTGGGTGACGTCGTTGACCTTGATGTAGGCGAGGCCCTTGGCGCCGTAGATGCCGACGAACTTCGTGTACTCGTCGATCTCGCCGCGGGTCAGCGACGCGCCGCCCGGCACGCGCATCGCGGCGATGCGGCCGCCCTCGCTGTTGGCGACGGAGGCGAAGACCTTGAAGGCGACGTCCTTGAAGGCGTCGGTGACTTCGGTCAGCTCCAGCGTCACGCGCAGGTCGGGCTTGTCCGAACCGAAGCGGCGCATGGCTTCGGCGTAGGTCATGCGCGGGAATTCCGGCAGGTCGACGTCGATCGCTTCCTTGAACACGGTGCGGATCAGCTTTTCCATCAGCGCAGTGATTTCCTGCTCGCTCATGAACGAGGTCTCGATATCGACCTGGGTGAATTCCGGCTGGCGGTCGGCGCGCAGATCCTCGTCGCGGAAGCATTTGGTGATCTGATAGTAGCGGTCGAAGCCGGCGACCATCAGGAGCTGCTTGAACAGCTGCGGCGACTGCGGTAGCGCGAAGAACTGGCCCGGATGCACGCGCGAAGGCACCAGGTAGTCGCGGGCGCCTTCGGGAGTGGACTTGGTCAGCATCGGCGTCTCGACGTCGATGAAGCCGTGGTCGTCGAGGAAGCGGCGGAAGGCGCGCGCCGTCTTGTAGCGCAGCATCAGGTTGTTCTGCATCTGCGGCCGGCGCAGGTCGATGACGCGGTGCGTCAGGCGCACGTTCTCGGAGAGGTTCTCCTCGTCGAGCTGGAACGGCGGCGTTACCGACGGGTTGAGCACCTCGATCGCGTGGCAGAGGATCTCGATCTCGCCGGAGGCGAGGTTGGCGTTGGTCGTGCCTTCCGGACGCGGGCGCACCTTGCCGGTGATCTTCAGGCAGAACTCGTTGCGTACCGATTCGGCGATGGCGAACATGTCGGCGCGATCCGGGTCGCACACCACCTGGGCGAGGCCTTCGCGGTCGCGCAGGTCGATGAAGATGACGCCGCCGTGGTCGCGGCGACGGTGCGCCCAGCCGCAGAGGGTGACTTCCTGGCCGATGAGTTTCGAGTTGAGCTGTCCGCAGTAGTGAGTACGCATGGTGTTTCCGCTTGGCTTTTGTGTGTTAGGTGTTGGCGGCGGCGCGCGGCTTGGCCGGCGGCGCGACGACGCCCATCGAGATGATGTACTTGAGCGCTTCATCGACGCTCATGTCGAGTACGACGACGTCCGCCTTCGGCAACATCAGGAAGAAGCCGGAGGTCGGGTTTGGCGTGGTCGGTACGTAGACGCTGACGTAGTCGCCGGTCAGGTGGTTGGCGACATCGCCGCCCGGGCGGCCGGTCAGGAAGGCGATCGTCCATGCGCCCTGGCGCGGGTACTGGATCAGCAGCGCCTTGCGGAAGGCGTTGCCCGACGGCGAGAAGAGCGTATCCGATACCTGTTTGACGCTCTTGTAGATCGAGTTGACGACCGGGATGCGGGCGAGCAGGCTTTCCCACCAGCCGACGAGTCGCTGTCCGATGAAATTGGCGGCGAGCAGCCCGGTGACGAAGATGATGAGCAGCGTCAGCACGACGCCGGCGCCGGGCAGATCCATCCCGAGGGAATTCTTCGGGTGAATCGCGACTGGCAGGAGCTGCAGTGTCTGGTCAAGCGTGCCGACGATCAGTGAAAGCACCCAGGCAGTGATCGCCAGGGGAACCCAGATCAGGAGTCCGGTGACGAAGTAGCGGCGAATCAGCTGCCCGCGCACGCGCACCCCCCGCTACCGCCCTGGCAGGCTGGCGGATTGTCGGCGGGCTTGCTGGCCGGCTGGCTGCCCCCCTTGAAGTCGGTGGCGTACCAGCCGCTCCCCTTCAGTTGGAAGCCCGCGGCGGAGAGCAGCTTGCCGTAACTTTCGGCGCCGCATTCCGGGCAGGTGGTGAGCACGGGGGCGGACAGCTTCTGCAGGTGCTCCTTCTGGAAACCGCAGGATCCGCAGCGATATTCGTAGATGGGCATGGGAATCCTCCAAAACGCCGGATTATACCTGAGCCGGGGAGCTGGAATCGGCCCCGGACAGGGGCGATATTGGGGGAGGTGGCTGCGGTTTCAATGCCTGATCGATCAAAGAAGACCGAGATAGCTTTGCGTCAGCGGTTTTCCCCAGAACAAGGCAATCAGGCCGGCGGCGGCGAGGTAGGGGCCAAAGGGAATCGGGACGTTGCGCCCGTGCCGGGCGGCGACGATCAGCAGGATGCCGACGGCGGCGCCGACAAAGGATGAGAGCAGGATGGTCAGCGGCAATGCCTGCCAGCCGAGCCAGGCGCCGATGGCGGCGAGGAGCTTGAAGTCGCCGAAGCCCATGCCTTCCTTGCCGGTGGCGAGCTTGAAGGCCCAATAGACCGACCATAATGCAAGGTAGCCGGCCATGGCGCCAATCACGGCCGAGGCGAGCGAGGTGTATGTGCCGAACAGGTTGAGCAGCAGCCCCAGCCAGAGCAGGGGCAAGGTAATGCTGTCCGGCAGCAGTTGAGTGTCGAAATCGATGCCGGTGAGGGCGATCATCGCCCAGATGAAGGCGATGGCGCCGGCTGCGGCGAGGCCGAACCCGAAGTGCCAGGCGGCATAGGCGCTGAGCAGCCCGCTGGCAAGTTCAACGAGCGGGTAACGGATCGGGATTGTGGTGCCGCAGGCCGAGCAGCGTCCGCGCAGGAGAAGCCAGCTGAGTACCGGGACGTTTTCGATGGCCTTGATCGGGTGGCTGCAGTGCGGGCAGCGCGAGCGCGGGGTCGCCAGCGTCAGCGGAGCGCCGGCGGGGATTTCCTCGCCGCGCAGCTCGGCGCACTGGCTTTGCCAGTCCCGTTCCATCATCTGCGGCAGGCGATGGATGACGACGTTGAGGAAGCTGCCGACGAGCAACCCGAGCACCCCCGCCGCCGTTGCGAAAACGGCGGGGTCGGCGAATGTGGCGATCATCCGACGACGGAGCCCAGCTTGAAGATCGGCAGGTACATGGCGATCACGAGGCCGCCGATGAGGACGCCCAGCACCGCCATGATCATCGGTTCCATCAGGCTGGAAAGGGCCTCGACGGCATCGTCGACCTCGGCTTCGAGGAAGCCGGCGACCTTCTCCAGCATCGAGTCGAGCGCCCCCGACTCCTCGCCGATGGCGACCATCTGGATCACCATGTTGTCGAAGAGATTGCTGTTCTGCATCGCCGTCGTCAGATTTGTGCCGGTGCTGACCTCGCTCTGGATCTGTCGCGTAGCAACCTTGTAGACATGGTTGCCGGCGGCGCCGCCGACCGAGTCGAGCGATTCGACGAGCGGCACGCCGGCGGCGAACATTGTCGCCAGCGTGCGCGTCCAGCGGGCGACGGTCGACTTCCGGATGACCTCGCCGAACACCGGGACACGCAGGGCGTAGCGGTCGAAGGTGGTCTGCATCAATTCGGAGCGCTTGTAGGCCTGCAGGAAAGCGTAGATGCTGCCGCCGATTGAGCCGAAGATCGCCCACCACCATTCGACGAAGAAATCCGACATGGCGATGACGATGACCGTCGGTGCCGGCAGGTCGGCACCGAAACTCTTGAATACTTCCTTGAAGGCCGGAATGACGAAGATCATGATCACCGCCGTGATGACGAAGGCCATGATGATGACCGCCATCGGGTAGAACAGCGCCGATTTGATCTTCGATTTCAGCGCCTGCATCTTCTCCTTGTAGGTGGCCAGGCGATCGAGCAAGGTTTCCAGGATGCCGGCCTGTTCACCGGCGGCAACGAGGTTGCAGAACAGCGCGTCGAAATGCAGCGGGTACTTGCGGAAGGCCTGCGACAGCGACGAACCAGTTTCGACGTCGGCCTTGATGTCGAGCAGCAGCTTGCCGACGGAGGGGTTCGAGTGGCCGCGGCCGACGATGTCGAAGGCTTGCAGCAGCGGTACGCCGGCCTTCATCATCGTCGCCAGTTGGCGGGTAAACAGCGTGATGTCCTTGTCGGTGATCTTGCTGCCAGCCTTGAAGCGCTGCTTGCTGATCTTGGTGATGCGCACGCCCTGCCGGCGCAGCGTCGCCTGGGCGACCGACTCGCTGGTGGCGCGGATCTCCCCCCGGATCTCCTTGCCGTCCTTGTTCCGGCCTTCCCAGACGAAGGTGAATTCCTTCGCTCCTGCTGGCTTTGTCGCTGGCTTGGCGGTGGCCATTGCTTCCCCTTCGCGTGGATGGTCTCGTTATGCGTTGGTCGTGCTCAGCACTTCTTCGAGCGAAGTGACGCCCTGCATGGCCTTGATCAGGCCGGAGCGGCGCAGATCCTTGACGCCTTCGCGCGCCGCCTGCGCCGCAATGTCGAGGGCAGTGCCGCCGGCGAGGATGATGCGCTGGATCTCCTCGGTCACCGGCATCACCTGGTAGATGCCGACCCGCCCCTTGTAGCCGGCCCCCCGGCAACGCTCGCAACTCCCCGGGCCGTACAGTGTCCAGCTGCCGTCGAGATCGGCCTCGGTGAAGCCGGCGTTGAGCAGGGCCTCGGTGGGGGCCTCGTGCGGCACCTTGCAGGAGCACAAACGGCGCGCCAGACGCTGCGCGGTGATCAGCAGAACGCTGGAAGCGATGTTGAACAGGGGGACGCCCATGTTCATCAGGCGGGTCAGGGTCTGCGGTGCGTCGTTGGTGTGCAGCGTCGACAGTACCATGTGGCCGGTCTGTGCCGCCTTGACGGCGATTTCGGCCGTTTCCAGGTCGCGGATTTCACCGACCATGATGATGTCCGGATCCTGGCGGAGAAAGGATTTGAGTGCCGCGGCGAAGGTCAGTCCGGCCTTGTCGTCCACGTTCACCTGATTGATGCCGGCCAGCGGGATTTCGGCCGGGTCTTCCGCTGTCGAGATGTTGATCCCGGGCTGGTTCAGGATGTTCAGGCAGGTATAGAGCGATACCGTTTTGCCGGAACCCGTCGGTCCGGTGACCAGGACCATGCCGTAAGGGCGATTGATGGCGTTGAGCAGATGTTCCTTCTGGTCCGGGTCGTAGCCAAGCGCGTCGATGCCGAGCGTGGCGCTGGCCGGGTCCAGGATGCGCAGCACGATCTTCTCGCCGTGCAGGGTCGGCAGCGTGCTGACGCGGAAATCGATGGCACGGTTCTTCGACAGGACGAGCTTCATCCGCCCATCCTGCGGAACGCGCTTCTCGGCGATGTTCAGGCGTGAAATGACCTTGATCCGCGAGGCGATCTTGTCCTTGATGACCAGCGGCGGGGTGGCGACTTCGCGCAGGGTGCCGTCTACGCGGAAACGGATGCGGTAGAACTTCTTGTAGGGTTCGAAATGGATGTCGGATGCGCCGTCGTTGATTGCATCGAGCAGCATCTTCTGGATGAACTTGACGACCGGTGCATCGTCGACCTCGACCGCCGATGCCTCGTCGGTGCTGGTCTGGGTTTCCTCGTCGGTGAATTCGAGGTTGATGTCCTCGTTGGTGAAATTCTTCAGTGTCTCTTCGGCCGATTCCGACAGCTTTGCCACCAGTGGCAGGAGCTTCGGTTCCTCGACCACGACCGGATCGACGATGAGGCTCGTCTGGAAACGGATTTCGTCGAGAGCCCGCAGATTCGTCGGATCGGCGGTGGCGATGGTCAACCGGTTGCCGCGCTTGTGCAGCGGAATGACCCGGTGCGAACCGATCAGCTTGCGGTCGATGGCGGCGGCCGGGATGTGGGCGTCGTCGAAGGCGGACAGGTCGAACAGCGGATAGCCGAATGTTTCCGCAGCGAAACTGGCGATCTCGAGGGCCGTCATTTTCCTGGCGTTGGCGATCTGCTCGATCAAGGAGGTCCCGCTGGTCGCCGATTGCGCAAGCATGGCCTCCGCCTCAGCCTCCTTGAGGCGTCCGGCCTGGACCAGCGCGCGGGCGAGGCCGCTGAGGGGTGCCTGTTGCGGGTTTGCTGCCATAAACTCGAAAATTCAAATAATTGTGTATGCCGGCGCAATCAAGGCGATGATGCTACGCGGCGCACCCTTTGTAAAGAAGCGGGTTGCGCAGCGAAACGACGGGGAGGGCACGCCGGCACCCGGACCGAATTTTTCGGGGCCGGGTACGCTGGTCGCCGGCGCGTTCGCCGTTCAGGCGCCGGCGCGGCCGAGGATGACTTCGAGGACGAAACGGCTGCCGATGTAGGCCAGCAGCAGAACCATGAATCCGGCCATCGTCCAGCGCAATGCCGTCCGTCCGCGCCAGCCGCGGATGTGCCGCCCGGCCAGCAGTGCGGCGAAGATGCCCCATGACGCGAAGGCAAAGAGGGTCTTGTGGTCGAGCGTCAGCGCCTTGCCGAACAATTCTTCGGAGAAGAAGGAGCCGCTGACCAGGGCTGCCGTGAGCAGCAGAAAACCGATGCCGATCATGCGGAAGAGCAGCGCCTCCATCGTCAGCAGCGGCGGCAGGCTGGCCAGGCTCTTGGTCAGTGCGCGCTGGTGCAGCTTGCGCTCGGTATAGCCCATGAATACGGCGTGCAGCGCCGACAGCGTGAACAGACTGTAGGCGAGCATGGCGGCGATGAAGTGCAGGCGGAAGCCCCAGGTGCCGGCGTGCGTCAGCGCGTGCGCATTCTGGAAGACGACGGGCAGGGCGGCGCAGCCGGCCGCCAGCGGCAGGACCATCGGCTGCAGACCGTCCATGCGCGAGCGGAAACTTTCCAGCCAGTAGATGAAGACTGCCAGCCAGAGCATCAGCGACAACGCCAGGCTGAACGAGAATTGCATCGTGCCGGCGCCGAACAGGCCGGCGTAGAGGCCGAAACCGTGGACCAGCAGGGTGCCGCCGATAGCGGTACGCTCCCAGTCCTGCATCGGCTGGGCAGCCAGCGGCTTGTCGCTTTCCTTCCAGCGGGTGCGCCAGAAGTGCAGGCCGAGCAGCGCATAGAGGACGGCGGCCAGGATGTTGGGCAGAAGGTGCAGTAGAATGCCGAGCATCATTGAAGTTTACACCAAGCAGGATTGCAGATGCTCGACAACCTCACCCAGCGCCTTGCGCGCGTCATGAAGACCCTGAAGGGCGAAGCGCGCCTGACCGAGGCGAACATCGCCGATGCGCTGCGCGAGGTCCGCCTCGCTCTGCTTGAGGCCGATGTGGCCTTGCCAGTGGTCAAGGATTTCATCGCCGCGGTGAAGGAAAAGGCGGTGGGCGAGGAAGTCGTCGGATCGCTGACCCCGGGCCAGGCGCTGGTTGGCGTCGTGCACCGTGAGATGACGAAGATCATGGGCGAGGCCAACGTCGGCCTCAACCTGGCGACGCAGCCGCCGGCGGTGTTCCTGATGGCCGGCCTGCAGGGCGCCGGCAAGACGACGACGGTCGGCAAGCTGGCGAAATTCCTGAAGGAGGCGCAGAAGAAGAAAGTGCTGGTCGTCAGCTGCGACGTCTACCGTCCGGCGGCGATCGAGCAGCTGAAGACCGTTGCCGGCCAGGCCGGTGTCGATTTTTTCCCGTCCACCACCGCTGACCGGCCGGTCGACATTGCCCGTGCCGCGGTCGATTGGGCGAAGCGCCACTACCACGATGTGCTGCTGATCGACACCGCCGGCCGTCTGGCGATCGACGAAGCGATGATGAAGGAAATCGCCGAGTTGCATGCGGCGATCAATCCGATCGAAACCCTGTTCGTCGTCGATGCGATGCTCGGCCAGGATGCGGTGAATACGGCCAAGGCCTTCAACGATGCGTTGCCGCTGACCGGCGTCATCCTCACCAAGCTCGATGGCGATGCCCGTGGCGGTGCCGCGTTGTCGGTCCGCCACGTCACCGGCAAACCGCTCAAGTTCGCCGGCGTCGGCGAGAAACTGTCCGGCCTTGAGCCCTTCCATCCGGAACGGATGGCCTCGCGCATCCTCGGCATGGGTGATGTGCTGTCGCTGATCGAGGAGGCGAGGAAGGGTGTCGACGAGGAGAAGGCGCTCGCCTTCGCGAAGAAGCTGAAGTCGGGCAAGGGTTTCGACCTCAACGACTTCAAGGAGCAGATCGGCCAGATGCGCAAGATGGGGGGCATGGCTTCGCTGATGGACAAGCTGCCTGCACAGTTCGCACAGGCGGCCAGCCAGGTGGCGCCGGGGACCGAGGACAAGATGATCCGCCGGATCGAAGGCATCATCAACTCGATGACGCCGAGCGAGCGGGCCAAGCCGGAGCTGATCAAGGCCAGCCGAAAGCGCCGCATTGCCACCGGCGCCGGCGTCCAGGTACAGGACGTGAACCGCTTGCTCAATCAGTTCGAGCAGACGCAGAAGATGATGAAGCAGTTCTCCAAGCGCGGCATCGGCAAGCTGATGCGCGGCATGAAGGGGCTGATGCCGGGCGGTATGCCGCGCTGAACGCTACGGTTTGTCCGGTGGTGCGTAGCTCCACTGGTTGTGCCAGGCGGCGCGCACCATGTTCGGGTACTCCGGACGGCCGAGGCTGCCGTTGTAGCGGCCGAGTGCCCGGTAGAGGTCGCCTTTCTCGATGTCCAGGTAATGGCGGAGGATGGTGCAGCCATAGCGCAGGTTGGTGCGCAGGTGAAACAGGTT
This sequence comes from Rhodocyclaceae bacterium, assembly GCA_024710925.1. Lineage (GTDB taxonomy): Bacteria > Pseudomonadota > Gammaproteobacteria > Burkholderiales > Rhodocyclaceae > Proximibacter. The sequence continues at coordinate 16,346 of JANJTW010000219.1, forward strand.
GTCGTCCGGCCGGCCGATCAGCTTGACCCAGAACGGCATCACCTGCATGTAGCCACGGGCGCCGGCACTGGATACTGCGTACTTCCGGAAACCGCTTTCCACCTGCATCAGCCCGAGCACCAGCTGCGGATCGAGACCGGCGCGCGTTGCCTCGTAATGCACCGTGCGCAGCAGTTCCAGCCGGTATTCCCGGTTCGGCAGGCGCTTCGCGAGGCGGGCCGACATCGCGTCCAGCCAGTCGATCGCTTCGATCGGACTCCTGAACGACGAGGTCGGCGGGCGCTGGTCGGAAACCGCCTTTTGCAGCGAGGCCTGGACGCTCGCCGACAGGGGTTCGTATTTCTGGGCGCCGGCGCTTGCCGGCAGGGCGGTGAATGCCAGCAGCAGGGAAAGCAGTGCGCCGGTCAGGCGCACAGTTTCTCCCTGATAAACGCCGCCATCTCGTCGACCGCGATCATCTGCGCATCGGTATCGGTGCGGCCCTTGTATTCGAGTTTGCCTTCGTTGAGGCCGCGCTCGCCGACAACGATCCGGTGCGGTACGCCGATCAGTTCCATGTCGGCGAACATCACGCCGGGACGCTCGTTGCGATCGTCGAGGACGACGTCGATGCCGGCAGCGCGCAGTTCGCCGTAGAGCTTGTCGGCCGCGGCCTTGACCGCGTCGCTCTTGGCGTAGCCCATGGGGACGATGCACACCTCGAACGGCGCGATCGCCGCCGGGAAGACGATGCCGCGCTCGTCGTGCCCCTGCTCGATGGCGGCGCCGACGATGCGGCTGACGCCGATGCCGTAGCAACCCATCTCCATCACCTGCTCCTTGCCGTGCTCGTCGAGGAAGGTGCACTTCATCGCTTCCGAGTACTTGCTGCGTAGCTGGAAGATATGGCCGACCTCGATGCCGCGGCAAAGATCGAGCGTGCCCTTGCCGTCCGGCGACGGGTCGCCGGCGACGACGTTGCGGATGTCGGCAACGAGCGACGGCTCCGGCAGATCGCGCCCCCAGTTGACGTCGGTCAGATGGAAGCCTTCGGCGTTGGCGCCGCAGACGAAGTTGTCCATTGCCGCTACCGCACGGTCGGCAATGATGCGTACCCGCGCCGTATCGACGCCGACCGGGCCGATGTAACCGGGCTTGCAGCCGAGAAAGCGCTCGACCTCGGCGTCGGTGGCGAAGCGGAAGGGGTCAAGCCCGGGCAGCTTGCCGGCCTTGATTTCGTTCAGGTTGTGGTCGCCGCGCACGAGCAGCAGCACGAATTCGTCGTCGTGCATCACGGCGATCGCCTTGACCGTCTTGGTGAGCGGTTGCTTCAGGAAGTCGGCGACATCCTCGCAGCGGACGCGGTTCGGCGTTGCCACCTGCGCCATCGTGGCCGCGGGGGCGTTGCGCGGCGTGCTCGGGGCGAGTGCCTCGGCCAGTTCGACGTTGGCGGCGTAATCCGAGTCGGGGCAGAAGGCGATCGCGTCCTCGCCCGAGTCGGCCAGCACGTGGAACTCATGCGATCCGGTACCGCCGATCGAGCCGGTATCGGCGGCGACGGCGCGGAACCTCAGCCCGAGCCGCGTGAAGATGCGGCTGTAGGTTTCGTGCATGTTGCGATATTCACGCTGCAGATCTTCGAACGAGGCGTGGAATGAGTAGCCGTCCTTCATCAGGAATTCGCGGCCACGCATGACGCCGAAGCGCGGGCGGATCTCGTCGCGGAATTTGCTCTGCACCTGATAGAGGTGGAGCGGCAGCTGGCGATAGCTTTTCACGTCCTTGCGCACGACGTCGGTGATGACCTCCTCGTGCGTCGGTCCGATGACGAAATCGCGCTGGTGGCGATCCTTGAAGCGCAGCAGTTCCGGGCCGTATTTTTCCCAGCGGCCGGTTTCCTGCCACAACTCGGCCGGCACGACGGCCGGCATCAGCAGTTCGACGGCGCCGGCACGGTTCATTTCCTCGCGTACGACATTTTCCACCTTGCGCAGGATCCGCAGGCCAAGCGGCATCCAGGTGTAGATGCCGCCCGCCAGCCGCTTGATCAGGCCGGCGCGGAGCATGAGCTGGTGGCTGACGATCTCGGCGTCGGACGGCGCCTCCTTCAGTGTGGACAGGAAAAACTGCGTGGTGCGCATGGCTTGCTCGCGATATGGAATTAAAGCGGCGATTCTACTAGAGCAGGCAAAGCCGTGGTGGGGCCAATCGCTGTTCCGGCTTTGCTTTCCAAGGGGCGGGAATTATGGAAAAATTGGCTCAACTTACAATTTTTGCAGGATTCAACATGCTCGATCGTGAAGGCTATCGCCCGAACGTCGGCATCATTCTTTGTAACGCGAAGAACGAGGTTTTCTGGGGCAAGCGCATCAAGGAGCATTCTTGGCAGTTCCCGCAGGGTGGCATCAAACGGGGGGAAACCCCGGAAGAGGCCATGTTCCGGGAGTTGCACGAGGAAATCGGCTTGCGCCCGGAGCACGTTCGCATTCTCGGAAGAACCCGGGACTGGCTGCGTTACGACGTGCCGATGCAATGGATCAAGCGCGAATGGCGCGGCAGCTACAAGGGGCAGAA
>JANJTW010000039.1 GCA_024710925.1 Rhodocyclaceae bacterium
GCCCCGCCGGTCGCGGATCACGCTGCGGCTTCCGGCATGGCCGACCAGGCTCTTCTCGAAGGCCAGTTCGACGCCTTCCAGTCCCTTGTCGTCTACGCCGGTGAAGCCGACGATGTGCGCGGTCATCTCGCCGGTCGGGTAATAGCGTCGGTATTCCTTGTTCTGGTAAATGCCGGGCAGCTTCATCGCCGCGATGCGGTCGGCGACTTCCGGCGCCACCTGCCGCTGCAGGTAGACGAAGCCCTTGTCGCTGGCCAGCTTGCGCGACAATTCCTTGCGGTCGAGGTCGAGCGCCTTCGCCAGCTGCTGCAACTGCTCGCCGTCGAGACGGGCATCCGAGGGGATCGCCCAGATCGACTTCATCGGCGTCGAGATCGCCAGCGCATCGCCGTGACGGTCGGTGACCTTGCCGCGCGACGCGGAAATCTCGATGTCGCGGCGGTAGCGCGACTCGCCCTTTTCCTGCAGGAAATCGTTGTTGATGATCTGCAGATAGAAGGCGCGGCCGATCAGCACGCCGAAGGCTCCGAGCAGGCACAACCCGACCAGGCGGGAGCGCCAGGCCGGCAGCGCCAGCTGCAGCACCGGGCTCTCGGCGAAGCGATGGGCGCCGCGACCGCGGATCATTGCCCGGCCTCCCGCGGCGCGGCGACGAGCAGGCGTTTCGCATCCGGCGCCTGCATCTTCAGGCGCTCGCGGGCGATCTTCTCGATCCGCGGATGCGTCGCCCAGGTCGACAGTTCGAGCTGCAGCTGACCGAATTCGACGTCGAGCTGCTTCGCCCGCTCCTGCTCCGCCTCGAGCTCCTGGAAGAGCTTCCGCGCCTTGTGCTGCGAGGTGACGACACCGAGCGCACAGAAGACGACGAAGAAGAGGAGGAGCAGATTGGTGCGCAGCATCAGCACTTCTCCGCCACGCGCATGACCGCGCTGCGGGCGCGCGGGTTGGCCGCGACCTCGGCGTCGCCGGCCTTGACCGGCTTGCCGGCGACGCGCAGGCGCGCCGGCGGCAGCTGTGCCGCGGTCAGCGGCAGGTTCTTCGGCAGGGACGCCGCGGGGTCCGCCTCGTCGCGCATGAAACGCTTGACGATGCGGTCCTCGAGCGAATGAAAGCTGATGACCACCAGCCGCCCTCCCGGATTGAGCAGATCGACCGCCTGCGGCAGGGCTAGCGCAAGCTGTGCGAGCTCTTGATTGATATGAATCCGTAGAGCCTGAAAGGTGCGCGTCGCCGGGTCCTGACCGGGCTCGCGGGTCCGCACGGCCTCGCGTACAAGCGCGGCGAGCTGCCCTGTGGTTGCAACAGGCCGCTCTCGCCGAGCAGCCACAATCTTCTTTGCAATCTGGAAAGCAAACCGTTCTTCGCCATAGTCTCTCACCACCTGAGTAATTTCTCGTTCGTCGGCCCGCGCCAGCCATTCCGCCGCCGTCTCGCCCTGCGTCGTGTCCATCCGCATGTCGAGCGGCGCGTCGAAACGGAAGCTGAAGCCCCGCTCCCCCTCATCCAGCTGCGGCGACGACACCCCGATATCCATCAGGACGCCATCGACGCTGCCGAATCCTGCGTCGCGCACCGCTTCGGCCAGTTCGCCGAAGGGGCGGTGCGCAACCTGCAATCTTGTGTCGCCGATCGCCGCCGCTGCCTCGATCGCCCGCGGATCGCGGTCGACGGCCAGCAAGCGGCCGGCCGGCCCGAGCCGTTCGAGGATCGCCCGGCTGTGCCCGCCGCGGCCGAAGGTGGCGTCCACGTAGACGCCGGCAGGCTTGATTGCCAGCGCCTCGACCGCCTCCCGCAGCAGAACCGTCAGGTGCTGCGCGGGCGCGTTCACAAGGCCAGATCCTCAAGGCCGGGCGGCAGCAGCGAATCGCCGAGGGCGAAGATCGCCTCCTGCTGTTTCTGCCAGCCGGCATCCGACCAGATTTCGAAATGAGACCCCTGACCGACCAGCCACACCTGCTTCTCGAACTGGGCGAACTGGCGCAGTTCCGGGGAGATGAGCAGGCGACCGGCGGAATCGAGCTGCTCGTCGCGGGCGAAGCCGACCAGCAGCCGCTTGATCGCGGCGGAACGCGGATCAAGGCTGGGCGCAGCCAGGACCTTGTCGCGGATCGGTTCCCAGGCGGGATTGGGGTAGAGCAGCAGGCAGCGGTGCGGGTGCGCGGTGAGGACCAGGGTGCCGTTGGCGGCAGCGACGAGCGCGTCGCGATGGCGGGCCGGGATGGCCAGGCGCCCTTTCGCGTCGAGACTCAGTGCGGCCGCTCCGAAAAACATGGACTCCCTACCCTTTTCCTCTCCCGGGGCGCACCCCGACTTTCCCCTGCAACCCACTTTGCACCACTTTTTCCCACTTTAAGACATTGAAATGGGCAGGGTCAAGGGTTTTTCCGGTTTTTTTCAATGGGGACAAGGACTTAGAGGCGTTTCCGCAGGAAAATCATGCGATTTTTTCCCTTAAAAAACAATGCACGTGAAACGCTAGTTAAAGTGCTTTATGAGAAGTGGGGCGTCGTCTGCGGGAACCCGACCGGCCCCCTCGGGGTCTGCTGGATTCCAACCCCCACGGAGAAGAAAACGATGAAGCTCTACTACAGTCCCGGCGCCTGCTCGCTCTCCCCGCACATCGTGCTGTGCGAGGCCGGCCTGGCGCACGAACTGGTCAAGGTGGACCTGAAGACGAAGAAGACCGAACTCGGCGACGACTTCACCGCCGTCAACCCGAAAGGCTACGTGCCGGCGCTGGTCCTCGACGACGGCAGCGTGCTCACCGAGGGGCCGGCGATCGTCCAGTACCTCGCCGACCTGGCGCCGGCGGCGGGACTGGCACCGGCGGCCGGCACGCTCGCCCGCGTCCGCCTGCAGGAATGGCTGAACTTCATCTCGACCGAAGTGCACAAGGGCTTCACGCCGCTCTTCCGCGGCGCACCGGCCGAATGGCAGGCGACCGTGCGCAACGGACTGGCCGCCCGCTTCGCCTGGCTGGCCGGGATTCTCGACCGGCAGCCCTGGCTGATGGGCGAGGCGTTCAGCGTCGCCGACGCCTATCTGTTCACCGTGCTCAATTGGGCGAAGTGGGTGAAGCTCGACCTCTCGCCGTGGCCGGCGCTCGGAGACTACCTGGCGCGCGTCGCCGCCCGGCCGGGCGTGCAGAAGGCACTGAAGACCGAAGGGCTGCTCTGAGAGCAGGCCGCGCCGGCCGGAAACGGCAGGCGCGGCGTCGCCGCCGCCCTCCGGGCGCGGAATGAAAAACGGGCGGCGCTCGGCGGAGCGTCGCCCGTTCCCTGCATGAAGTGAAGCTGGCCGATAAGCCGGGTTCTGTCGTGGGCAACCATTCCTCTAGGCGACGCGTTGCCGCGCCGCTCAAGCAGCCTACCCGGAAGCAGCGCGAGCCACGCCTGTCGCTTCCCTATTTGGCCTTGCTCCGGATGGGGTTTGCCGTGCCGTCCGTGTTACCACGTCCGCGGTGAGCTCTTACCTCGCCGTTTCACCCTTGCCTGATCCCACGAATGGGCCATCGGCGGTCTGTTCTCTGTTGCACTTTCCGTCGCCTTGGGGCTTGCGCCTTATAGCGCCCGGCCGTTAGCCGGCATCCTGCTCTGCGGAGCCCGGACTTTCCTCCCGGTACTTGCGTACCCGGCGGTTGCCTGGCCAGCTTCGTCGCCGATTATACGCGCTGCCGGCGGCGCCCCGGCCGGAATTGCCAGGTATCGTCGTAATAGGCCGGGTCTTCGCTGGCCGGCGTGACGCCGGGCACGCCGAGCAGCGGCAGGGGCTGCAGCGCGCGCGGGTCGCCGTGCCGGCCGGCGGCGAGATCGGCGGCCAGCCGGTCGTCGAGGTCGGCCAGCTGTTCGGCCAGCGGCCGCCGCAGCCAGCCGGCCGCGACCGGCAGCGGCACGCATTTCGCAGTCAGCCCGCGGAACGGCGCCAGCAGCGCCTCGTAGGTGGCGTGGCCGAAGACGAAGACGCGCAGGCCGGCAATGGCCTCTGGCCGGCGCTCGACGAATAGTTCGCGCCAGCGGAAGCCGGCGAGCAGGTCGAGCAGCGAAGCGTCCTCGGCGACGACCAGCGCGCCGCATTCGTCGAAATGGGTCATCGCGTCGCGCACCGCGCCGCGCGCGTCGGCAGCCCGGTCGAGCTCCGCCGCATGCCGCGCCGACAGCGCCGCCTTGGCGCGCGGAAAGGTCAGCCAGACGAGGCCGTTGAACCAGTCGTGCCAGTTGTCCGGCCGCGTCTCGACCTCGCCGCGCGCGGCGATGCGCGCCTCGTAGCCGAGTCCGTCGTCCGGCGGCGGCACCAAGCGCAGCGGCAGGCCGCCGGCGGTGCGCACGTCGCGCGCAGCCGCCAGCGCGGCGAGCGCGGTCGCGTCCGGCCGCGGCGGCAACTGCCGGAGCAGCGGCGCCAGCGGCAGGAAGAGCGGGTTGTGGAAAGGCGGCAGCAGCACGGCGCCGGACGCGGCGACGGCCGCCGGCGACGGACTCACTTCGCCGGCTGCGCGGCGACGAAGACCAGTTTGCCCTGCTCCTCGCGGAAGACGCCGAGCAACTCGCCCTTGCCGCCTGGCGGCGGCTCGGCGAGTTTCTGGAAGCCATGGCAGGTCTGCGTCTCGGTCACGTAGAGATGGCGCCCCTGTTCGAGCAGGTAGGTGTCGGGGCCGGTCGCGTAGACCTCGACCTTGAAGCCGGCGCTGGTCGCCGCCGACTGCAGCTTGTGCCGGCGCTGGCAGTCGGGCAGGCGGGAGACGACGAT
>JANJTW010000046.1 GCA_024710925.1 Rhodocyclaceae bacterium
GAAGCGGCCGGTACTGCGCTGGACCGGCACCGCCTGGGGCGGCAACGACGTTCCGGACATGCGCCCGGACGCCGCGCCGGACCAGAACGTGATGCCGTTCATCATGAACCCGGAAGGCGTCGGCCGCCTGTTCAGCCGCGAGCTGATGGCGGAAGGCCCGTTCCCGGAGCACTACGAGCCGTTCGAGTCACCGCTCGACAACAACCCGATGCACCCGAACAACCCGAAGGCGCGGGCCAACCCCGCGGCACGGGTGTACAAGGGCGACATGGAGGCCTTCGGCACGGCCAAGGACTACCCGTACGTGGCCACCACCTACCGTCTGGTCGAGCATTTCCACTACTGGACCAAGCAGTCGAAGATCAACGCGATCATGCAGCCGGAACAGTTCGTGGAGATCGGCGAGGAGCTGGCGAAGGAGAAGGGGATCAAGGCCGGCGACCGGGTCAAGGTGCGCTCGAACCGCGGCTTCATCAAGGCCGTAGCGGTCGTCACCAAGCGCATCCGGACGCTCGACGTCGATGGCAAGAAGGTGCACACCGTCGGCATCCCGATCCACTACGGCTTCAAGGGCGCGACGAAGCCCGGCTTCATCACCAACACCCTGACGCCGTTCGTCGGCGACGCCAACGTGCAGACGCCGGAGTTCAAGGCGTTCCTCGTCAACATCGAGAAGGCTTAAAGGAGAGCTGATATGGCATTGCAATCGCTAGACATCAAGCAGCGCTCCGCGACGACGACGCCGGCGCCGCAGGCGCGGCAGACGATCGAGATCGCCAAGCTGATCGACGTATCCGCCTGCATTGGCTGCAAGGCCTGCCAGGTGGCATGCATGGAGTGGAACGACGTGCGCGACGAGGTCGGATCGTGCGTCGGCGTCTACGACAACCCGGTGGACCTCACCGAGAACTCATGGACGGTGATGCGCTATTCCGAGGTCGAGCAGAACGGCAAGCTGGAGTGGCTGATCCGCAAGGACGGCTGCATGCACTGCACCGACCCGGGCTGCCTGAAGGCCTGCCCGGCGCCCGGGGCGATCATCCAGTACGCCAACGGCATCGTCGATTTCCACCAGGAAAACTGCATCGGCTGCGGCTACTGCGTCACCGGCTGCCCCTTCAACGTCCCGCGCATCTCGAAGAAGGACAGCAAGGCGTACAAGTGCACGCTCTGTTCCGACCGGGTGGCGGTCAACCAGGCGCCGGCCTGCGCCAAGGCCTGCCCGACCGGTGCGATCCAGTTCGGCAGCAAGGAGGACATGAAGGACTACGCCGAGAAGCGCATCGCCGACCTCAAGGAACGCGGCTACGACAAGGCGGGGCTGTACGATCCGGCCGGCGTCGGTGGCACGCACGTGATGTACGTGCTGCACCACGCCGACAAGCCGGATCTGTACAGCGGCCTGCCGGTCAATCCGAGCATCAGCCCGCTGGTCGCGCTGTGGAAGGGGGCGGCGAAACCGCTCGCCACCCTGGCGCTGGCCGGCGTCGCGCTCGGCAGCCTGTTCCACTACGTGATGAAGGGTCCGAACGAAGTCTCGAAGGAGATGGAGGCGGAAGTCGAGAAGGAGGACGCACCATGATCCGCGATCCGAAAGACCTGCAGCGTTACGACGCTGGCGAACGGGCCAACCACTGGGTAGTGGGCATCTCGTTCATCCTGCTCGCCCTGTCCGGCCTGGCCTTCTTCCACCCGGCGTTTTTCCCGCTGACGCAGCTGTTCGGCGGCGGTACCTGGGCGAGGATCCTGCATCCGTACATCGGCGTCCTGATGGCCTTCTTCTTCGTCCTCCTGTTCCTGCGTTTCTACAGGCTGAACCGGATGACGGACGCCGACCGCGAATGGCTGTCGCGCGCCAAGGAGATGATCGACGGCGACGACCACAACATGCCGGAAGCCGGGAAGTACAACGGCGGCCAGAAGATGATGTTCTGGTGGATGACGATCTGCATGGTGCTGATGACCGTCTCCGGCATCTTCATCTGGAAGGCGCAGTTCAACGTCCCGGTCGACCTCGCGCGCTTCGGCGCCGTGGTCCACGCCGCGGTCGGCGCGATCATGATCGCGCTGATCATGGTGCACGTGTATGCCGCCATCTGGACCAAGGGCACCATCCGCGCCATGTGGTACGGCACGGTCACCCGTGCCTGGGCCAAGCAGCATCACCGCGCCTGGTACCGGCAGATGACCGGCAAGTGACGGACGGCCGTCCGCGGCACGGCTTGCGGACGGCCCCCTGTCTTGATGTACCCCTCCGCAGTTTGACTTGCGTTCGACCCGCGGCGACACTTCGTCGCGGGTCCTTTTTTGTCCGAGACATGGAAACGAAACCGATCGAATTCAATCCGCCGACCGAGGAAGCGCCGGCCATCCTGCTGCCGGTGGCGGCCAGCGTCTTCGCCGAGCGCGCCGACCGTTTCGCCGCGCTGGCCGAAGGACACAAGCTGGCCGACTGGCTGCACTTCCTCGGCCGCCTGACGCGCGCCCAGCACGACGCGCTGCAGACGCTGCCCGAACTGCCGCCGATTCCGGCCGCCGCGCTCGAACAGGCACACCGGCACCACATGCCGCCGCTCAACGCCACCGCCGCCGAGCGGCCGCCGGTCTGGCGCGAGGTGTTGCGCCAACTGGTCGCGGCGCTGCTGCCGTACGCGCCGGAAGCGAGCGTGCCGCTGCTGACGGCGCTGGCCGACTGCGACGACCTCCACCTCGAAGCGCTCGCCGACGGCCTGCTGCACGGCGAGCCCGACCCGAACGCCGCCGGCGAGTTGCCGCTCGTCGCCGCCGCGCTGCAGGTGGTGTTCACCGCACAGGCCGCGCGGCTCGACGCGACGCAGCTGCAGAAGCTCGACACGCCCGGCGTCTGCCCGTGCTGCGGCAGCCTGCCGGTGGCCAGCCTGGTCCGCCTCGGCGCCGCCGTGAACAACCTGCGCTACCTGCACTGCGCGCTCTGCAACACCGAGTGGAACGTGCCGCGCGCCACCTGCACCGCCTGCGGCGGCGACAAGGGCCTCGCCCAGCAGCAGATCGAAGGCGGCAGCGGTGCCATGCGCGCCGAGACCTGCGACGGCTGCAAGAGCTACCTGAAGATCGCCTACCAGGAGAAGGATCCGCGCATCGACCCGGTCGCCGACGACCTGGCGACGCTGGCCCTCGACCTGCTCGTCGACGAGGCCGGTTACGGGCGCAGCGGTCCGAACCTGCTGCTGGTGAACGCCGCCGGATAAACGAACTTCCGATCCACTTTCTGCCCGGTCCGGGTGAAAGCCATGACACAACACACACTCTCGCAACTCCCGTCCGTCGACCGCCTGCTGGCACTGCCGGCGCTCGCCGCCGCCATCGACCGCCACGGCCGCCAGCCGCTCACCGACTGCGCCCGCGCCGAACTCGCCGCCGCCCGCGAGCTGGTCCGTGCCGGCCATCCGCTGCCGGTCGCCGACGCGCTCGCCGCAACCATCGTCGACCGCGCCGAGCGGCTGGCCCGGCCGAACCTGCGCCCGGTCTTCAACCTGACCGGTACCGTGCTGCACACCAACCTCGGCCGCGCGCTGCTGGCGCCGGAAGCGGTGGCAGCCATGGCCGTCGCCGCCACCTCGCCGTGCGCGCTCGAATACGACCTCGCCGACGGCGGTCGCGGCGACCGCGATTCGCTGGTCGAACCGCTGCTCGCCGAAATCATGGCCGCGTCGATGGGCGAGAAGGCAAAGGACTTCGCCGCCACCATCGTCAACAACAACGCCGCCGCCGTGCTGCTGGCGCTCGACACGCTGGCCAAGGGCAAGGAAGCGGTGGTCTCGCGCGGCGAGCTGGTCGAGATCGGCGGCGCCTTCCGCGTGCCCGACATCATGCGCCGCGCCGGCGCCCGGCTGGTCGAGATCGGCACCACCAACCGCACGCACGGCAAGGACTACGCCGAGGCGATCACGGCGAAAACGGCGCTGCTGATGAAGGTGCACACCTCGAACTACGCCGTCGTCGGCTTCACAAAAAGTGTGGATGAAGCCGAGATCGCGGCCATCGCGCACCAACGCGGCGTCCCCTTCATGGTCGACCTCGGCAGCGGCACGCTGACCGATTTCGCGCGCTGGCACCTGCCCAAGGAACCGACGCCGCAGGACTCGCTCGCCGCCGGCGCCGACCTCGTCACCTTCTCCGGCGACAAGCTGCTCGGCGGTCCGCAGGCCGGTATCATTGTCGGCCGCAAGGAACTGATTGCGCGCATCAAGAAGAACCCGCTGAAGCGCGCGCTGCGCGTCGGCAAGGTGACGCTCGCCGCGCTGGAAGCGACGCTGCGCCTGTACCGCGACCCTGACCGCCTGGCCCAGCGCCTGCCGACGCTGCGCCTGTTGACGCGCAGCGAACACGACATCGCCGCGCAGGCCGAACGCCTGTGCCCGCTGCTTGCCGACTTCGCCGGCGAAACCTCGATGGTCTCGATCGAGCCGGCGATGAGCCAGATCGGCAGCGGCGCGCTGCCGGTCGAGCGGCTCGCCTCAGCGGCGCTGGTCGTGCGCTACCCCGGCAAGCGGCCCGGCAAGCGGCTGGCGGCGCTGGAGGAGCGCCTGCGCCGGCTGCCGCAGCCGGTGATCGGCCGCATCGCCGACGACGCGCTGCGCCTCGACCTGCGCTGCCTCGACCCGGCCGACGAAGCGCGCTTCGTCGCGCAGCTGCAGGCAGAGGAAACGATTTAATCCGCGCGGCGGCCACCGCTGCCGCGCATGCTTCACGGAAACGGCCCCGTGCGGCGGTCTGCGTACCGCCCGCCGTTTCCCTCGATCCAGCAACGGATCAACGGTAATCCCGCACTGACTCCGTGTGCGGGCGGTTAATTCAGGGAGAAAACAGCATGACCATGAAACTGAGCAGACGACAATTCATCGCTTCGGCCGGCGCCCTCGGCGCTGCCGCCGCCACCTCCGGCGCCCTCGCGCAGCCGGCCGCACCGGTGCTGCCGCCGCTGCTCACCAGCGCCGGCGGCCCACTGCTGCCGAAGGCCGCAGCCGGCAAGCGCGTCGTCGTCTGCGGCGGCGGCTGGGGCGGCGTCACCGCCGCCAAGCACCTGAAGCAGAACGACCCGACGCTCGACGTCGTGCTGCTCGAACGCAATCCGGTCTTCTTCTCGTGCCCGATGAGCAACAAGTGGCTGATCGACGTCGTCGACACCAACTTCCTCACCTTCAGCTACCTCGACGTCGCCGCCAAGTACGGCTACCAGTTCGTGCAGACCGAGGTGATCGGCTTCGAACGCGACAGGAAGCGCGTGATCACCGCGCAGGGCTGGGTCGACTACGACTACCTGATCGTCGGCGCCGGCATCCGCTACAACTACGAGGCCTGGTTCGGCAACGACCGCCGCGCCGCCGAATACACGCGGGCGAAGTTCCCGGCCGCCTACATTCCGAACGCCGAGCACTTCATCCTCAAGCAGGGCATCCAGAACTTCAAGGGCGGCAACCTGGTGATGACGCTGCCGCCGCCGCCGCACCGCTGCCCGCCGTCGCCCTACGAGCGCGCCTGCCTGATCGCATGGAAGCTGAAGACCGAGAAGATCAAGGGCCGCATCATCATCCTCGACCCGAAGGACAGCCCGCGGCCGATCACCGACGGATTCCAGGAAGCCTTCGCCAACCTCTACAAGGACCAGATCACCTACGTACCGAAAGCCGGCATCAAGGAGGTCGATCCGTTCAACCGGCAGATCAAGACCGCCGCCGGCGACTTCCGCTTCGACCACGCCATCCTGATGGCGCCGCACCAGGCCGGCGACATGGCCTGGAAGGCCGGCACCATCGGCACGAACGCCGAAGGCAAGCCGACCGGCTGGGCGGCGGTCGACCCGATCTTCCTCAACCTGAAGGACGACCCGGACGTCTATGTCATCGGCGACGCCGTCGGCCTCGTTTCGCCACAGTTCCACTTCTACCCGAAGGCCGGCCACGTCGCCAACGCGCACGCGCGCATCGTCGCCCGCTACATCGCCGACCGCGTCGCCGGTAAGAGGCCGAAGGGCGACCTGCCGGACAACCTGTGCTTCATGATGGTCAACGCCTCGCCGCGCGAGGACGTCGCCGTGCGCTTCAAGTACCACCTCGACGACAAGGGCGTGATCATCCAGGACCAGCTCGACGACAACTTCCGCCGCGACGAACTGGTCACGGAAGATTTCCAGTGGGCCGGCCGCATGTACGAGGACATGTTCGGTTGATCGCACCCGCCAACCATCCCGCCGCCGGAGCCGACGCATGATCGTCGGCACCGCCGGCCACATCGACCACGGCAAGACGACGCTGGTGAAGGCGCTCACCGGCGTCGATGCCGACCGCCTGCCCGAGGAGAAGGCGCGCGGTATCACCGTCGACCTCGGCTACGCCTACACGCCGACTGCCGACGGCGGCGTCCTCGGCTTCGTCGACGTGCCGGGGCACGAAAAGCTGATCCACAACATGCTCGCCGGCGCCACCGGCATCGACTTCCTGCTGCTCGTCGTCGCCGCCGACGACGGGCCGATGCCGCAGACGCGCGAGCACCTGGCCATCGCCGACCTGCTCGGCATCCGCCGCGGCGCCGTCGCGCTGACCAAGTGCGATGCGGCAACGCCGGCGCGGCAGGCCGCCGCCGCCGCCGAGGTGCGCGCGCTGCTCGCCGGTACCGTCTTCGCCGAGGCGCCGATCTTTCCGGTTGCCGCGCGCCGCGACGGCAAGGCCGCACCGAGCGACGATGCCGGCGCCCCGGCCGGCGACAACGCCACGCCGGCCGGCAACGGCATCGCCGAACTGCGCGCGCATCTCGAAGCGGCGGCACGCGAAAACGGCGGCACCGGCCACCGCGGCCGCGCTGGCGACCGCGGCCGCTTCCGGCTGGCCATCGACCGCTGCTTCACGCTCTCCGGCATCGGTACCGTCGTCACCGGCACGGTGTTCTCGGGAACGGTGCAGGCCGGCGACACGCTGACCGTCTCGCCGGCCGGACTCGCGGCGCGCGTGCGCAGCCTGCGCGCGCAGGACCGGCCGGCCGAGCGCGGCGAAGCCGGCCAGCGCGTCGCGCTGAACCTTGCCGGCGATTTCGCGCGCGAGGCGATCCGGCGCGGCATGTGGGCGCTCGACCCGCGCCAGCACCTGCCGCTCGACCGCTTCGCGGCGACGCTGCGCCTGTCGCGCGACGAGGCGGCGGCGCTGAAACACTGGACACCGGTGCACGTGCACCTCGGCGCCGAGGATGTCACCGGCCGCGTCGCGCTGCTCGAAGGCGAAACGCTGGCGCCGGGCGCCGAGGCGCTTGCCGAGATCGTCACCGACCGGCCGCTCGCCTGCGTCACCGGCGACCGCGTCATCCTGCGCGACACCTCGGCCAGCCGCACGCTGGCCGGCGGCCGCGTCCTCGACGTCTTTCCGCCGACGCGGCACAAGCGCGCCCCGGCGCGCCTCGCCGCGCTGCGCGTCGCCGCCGCCGGCGATCCGGCAGCGGCGCTCGCGCAGCAGCTCGCGGCCAGCCCGACCGGCGTCCCGCTCGAACGCTTCGCACAAGGCTGGAACCTCACCGGCGACGAGTCCGCCCGGCTGTGGGCGGCGCTCGACCTGGTGCGCATCGACGCGCGCGAAGGCACGCTCGGTTTTGCGCCGGCGGCATGGACGGCGCTCGGCGAGCGCCTCGTCGCCGCGCTCGCCGGCGAGCACGAGCGCGCGCCCGACCTGCTCGGCGCCGAGCACGAGCGGCTGCGCCGCTTGACCTCGCCGACGCTCGCCCGCGCCGCGTTCGACCGCCTCGTGGACGAGGCGCTCGCCGCCGGCCGGATCGCCCAGACCTCAAGCTGGCTGCACCTGCCCGAGCACCGCGCCACGCTCTCGACCGCCGATGCCGACCTCTGGCGAACGTTGGCGCCGCTCGTCGAAGCGAGCCCGTTCCAGCCGCCGCGCGTGCGCGACATCGCCCGCCAGACCGGCATCGCCGAGGACGCGGTGCGCGCGCTGATGAAGCGCGTCGCGCGTAGCGGCCGGCTCTACCCGGTCGCCCTCGACCACTATTTCACCGACGACGCCGTCGAGCGGCTGGCGGCCATCGTCGCCGAACTTTCCGGGCAATGCGGTGCAGCGCGCGCCGGCGACCTGCGCGATCGCATCGGCGGCGGCCGCAAGGT
>JANJTW010000056.1 GCA_024710925.1 Rhodocyclaceae bacterium
GGCCTTCGCCAGCATGGAATCCGGCGACGACGACGCGCCGCTGACCGAAATCAACATGGTGCCGCTGATCGACGTGATGCTGGTGCTGCTCATCATCTTCATCGTCACCGCGCCGCTGCTGACGCACGCCGTCAAGGTCGAGCTGCCGAAGGCGGCGTCCTCGGCCAACCAGACCAAGCCGGACAACGTGCAGCTGGCGATCGACGCCGGCAGCCAGGTTTTCTGGAACGGCGAGGCAGTCGACGCGACGCAGTTCGCCGAACGCCTCGCCGCCGCCTCGGCGCAGCAGCCGCAGCCGGAGCTGCACATCCGCGCCGAGCGGACGACGCCGTACGAGAAGGTCGCGCAGGTGATGTCCGAGGCGGCTCGCAACGGTCTGACGCGCATCGGCTTCGTCACCGACCCGACCGGCGCCGCGCACTGACGCCGCCGGACACAGACAGAAAAATTCAACCACCAGGGAGTCCACAAAGATGCTGTCCATGAAGAAAAAACTGGCTGCGGCACTGATCGTCGCCGCCGCCTTCGCCGCCCCCGCCGGCGCCCTCGAATACCCGATCGGCGTGCCGCAGAACAAGGCCGGCATGGAGATCGCCGCCGTCTACCTGCAGCCGGTCGAGATGGAGCCGGACGGCATGATGAGGAAGGCGTCCGAATCCGACATCCACATCGAGGCCGACATCCGCGCGCTGGCCAACAATCCGAACGGCTTCGAGGAAGGCGCCTGGATCCCGTACCTGATCGTCAAGTACGAAGTCAGCAAGATCGGCGGCGACTACAAGGTCGCCGGCGACTTCATGCCGATGGTCGCCAACGACGGCCCGCACTACGGCGACAACATCAAGCTCGCCGGCCCGGGCAAGTACAAGGTCAAGTACACCATCCTGCCGCCGTCGGAGAACAAGCACGCCCACTTCGGCCGCCACACCGACCGCGCCACCGGCGTCCGCCCGTGGTTCAAGCCGTTCGAGGTCGAGTACGAATTCACCTACGTCGGCATCGGCAAGAAGGGCGGGTACTGACCATGCGCGCCCGTGTGCTGGCCGCCGCGCTCGCCGCGGCGGGACTCGTCACGCTCGCTTCGCCGGCCATCGCCGCCGGCAAGGAGGCCGAGCTGCTGCAGAGGCTGGCCGAGCGCCTGGAAAAGCTCGAAGCGCGCAACGCCGAGCTGGAAAAGGAAGTGAAGACGCTCAAGGCCGACAACGAGAAGATCGAGAAGGGGCTGGAGAGCGAGCGCATCTCGCAGTACGAGCCGGAGCTCACCGCGCGCCTGAAGGCGGTCGAGAAGGACGCGCTGGAAATGCGCAAATCGTCGAAGGTGATCGAGGCACTCGACGGGCTGAAAGCCGGCGCCAGCCTGACCACCGTCGCGCAGAAGCCGTCCGGCCTGCCGCGCCACACCGCCGACGGCAACAGCCAGCTCAGCTACCGCGCCGACGCCACCGTCGAGCTGCCGCTCGGCCCGATCGGCGACGTCGAGCAGAAGCTGTTCGCGCATTTCCGCATGGGCCAGGGCCTCGGCCTCAACACGCCGTTCGCCAACCTCGGCCACTTCGCCAGCGCGCCGAATGCCGTCGCCTTCCGCGCCAGCGGCGCCAATCCGGACGACTCGGTGGCGATCCTCGCGCAGGCCTGGTACCAGGCGGCGATCCCGCTGCCCGTCGGCGGCTTCAAGCCGCATTCGCGCGAGAAGCTCGAACTGACCTTCGGCAAGATCGACATCTTCGGCTTCTTCGACCAGAACGACGCGGCCGGCGACGAGTCGGTCCAGTTCATGAACTCGGTCTTCGTGCATAACCCGCTGCTCGACGCCGGCGGCGAGGTCGCCGTCGACGCCAACGGCTTCCAGCCGGGCTTCATCGCCGCCTACGTCAACGAGACCAACAAGGCCGAGCCGTGGCGCCTGTCGCTCGGCGCCTTCGGCGCCGGCGAGCGCGGCGCCAACTACCAGCGCAGCCTGTCGTCGCCGCTGCTCATCGCCCAGGCCGAGAAGCAGCTCAAGTTGTTCGGCGGCCTCTCCGGCAACTACCGCGCCTACGCCTGGCACCGCAACGGCGTCACCCAGCTCGACGGCGTCAGCGAGGCCAACCACACCGGCTTCGGCCTCTCCGTCGACCAGCGCGTCGGCGACGGCATGAACCTGTTCGCGCGTTACGGCAAGCTGCTCAAGGGCCAGCTGCCGTTCGACCAGGCGCTGACCGCCGGCGCCGAGATCAACGGCAGCTACTGGGGCCGCGGCGGCGACGCCATCGGTCTGGCCGGCGCCTGGCTGAAATCGAGCAGCGACTACCGCCGCCTCGGCGGCAGCGGCGACCTCTATGGCGACGGCAGCGGCGTCTTCGCCTACGCACCGAGCGGCGCCGAGAAGCTCGCCGAGATCTACTACCGCTACCGCGTCTCGTCGCAGTTCGAGCTGACACCGGACTTCCAGTGGATCGGCCGCCCCGGCGCCAACCCGGACGCGAAGGCGGTCAAGGTCGTCGGCGTGCGCGCCAACGTCAGCTTCTGAGGCGCCCGCGCATGAGCACCGGAAACCGCAATCCCTTCCGGCGTCGGCGCGACGCGCCGGCCGGCGGCCGCGTGCCGCCGGCCGGCCTCGCCGGACTGGCGCTGCTGCTGGCGCTGGCCGGCGGGCCGGCGCGCGCCGCCGACCTGCCGACCCTGCACCTGCTGATGAAGGACGGCCGCCTCTTCCCGGAAACGCTGGAAGTGCCGGCGAACACCCGCTTCCGCCTGACCGTGAAGAACGAGGGACCGGGCGCCGCCGAGTTCGAGAGCCTGGAACTCAGGAAGGAGCTGGTGCTGGCGCCGGGCATCAGCCGCAACCTCGTGTTCGCGCCGATGAAGCCGGGCCGCTACCGCTTCTTCGACGAGTTCCACCAGGACACGGCGCAGGGCTGGATCGTCGCCAAGTGAGCCAATGATTCGCGGCAGATAAAAAACAAAGCTACGGAGCGGGAGAAACATCATGGGCAACGCACTCTTCGTCGTCTGGCGGGAAAGCCTGGAGGCCTTCCTGGTCGTCGGCATCCTGCACGCCTGGCTGCAGGCCAACGGCCACGGCGGCCGCGGCACGCGCGCGCTGGCCGCCGGCGTCGGCGCCGGCATCGCGCTGGCGCTGGCGCTCGGCTGGGCGCTGGTCGCCGTCCAGGACGAACTCGCCGGCGAGACGCTCGACGCCTTCCAGACCGGCATGCTGCTCGTCGCCGCGGCGTTGATCACGCAGATGGTGCTGTGGATGCGCCGGCACGGCCGCCAGCTGCGCGCGCAGATCCACGGCGAGCTGGCTGCCGCGCAGGCGCGCGCCGGGCTGGCCGGCGTCGCCGTCGTCGCCACGCTGGCGGTCGCCCGCGAGGGCGCCGAGACGGCGATCTTCCTCTACGGCTTTGCGCAGGAAGGCGGCGTCGCCGACCTCGTCGCCGGCGCCGGTGCCGGTTTCGTCGCCGCCGCGGCGACCGCCTTCGCCACCGCGCGCGGCCTGCGCCGCTTCGACAGCGGCCGCCTGCTGCGCTATTCGTCGTTCCTGCTGCTGGTCATCGCCTCGGCGCTGCTGGTCGCCGGCGCCGACCGCCTGATCGGCGCCGGCTGGCTGCCGGGCCTCGTCGATCCGCTGTGGGACAGCGCACTGCTGCTCGACGACGGCGACGGCGCCGGCAAGCTCTTCGCCGACTTCTCCGGCTACCGCGCGCGACCGGCGCTGAGCGTCGTCCTCGTCTACGCCGCCTACTGGAGCGCCGTCGCCGTTGCCTGGCGGAGGGCCGGCCGTGACTGAACAGCCGATCACCTTCCATCGGCGCGGCGAAACCGCCGCGCCGCCCGGCCGCCTCGCCGCCGTCGGACTTTTCCTGCGCCGGCAGCGCACGCTGATCCTGACCATCCAGTGGATGGTCGTTTGCGTTTACGCGGTTCTCGTCGTCGTCCCCGCCTTCCTGCCGCTGCCACCGGAGAGCGCCCATCTCTGGGACAACCTGCGCCTGTTCGCGCAGTTCGTCTTCTGGGGCGTCTGGTGGCCGGGCGTGATGATCGCCACGGTGGCGCTCGGCCGCATCTGGTGCGGCATCTTCTGCCCGGAGGGATCGGTCTCCGAATGGGCCAGCCGGTACGGCCGCGGCAAGCCGCTGCCGCGCTGGCTGAAGTGGTCCGGCTGGCCCTTCGTCGCCTTCGTCGCCACCACCGTCTACGGCCAGCTGGTCAGCGTCTACGAATACCCGCAGGCGGCGCTCCTGGTGCTCGGCGGCTCGACCGTCGCCGCCGTCGGCATCGGCCTGCTCTACGGCCGCGAGAAGCGCATCTGGTGCCGCTACCTGTGCCCGGCCTCCGGCGTCTTCGCCGTGCTGGCCAAGATCGCGCCGCTGCACTACAAGGTCGACCGCGACGCGTGGGACCGCCATCTCGACGCCGGCAAGCCCTTCGCGCCGGTGAACTGCGCACCGCTGGTCGACGTCCGGCGCATGACGAGCGCCTCCGAATGCCATTCCTGCGGCCGCTGCGCCGGCCAGCGCGATGCCGTCGCGCTGTCCTGGCGCTCGCCGTTCGCCGAGGCGCTCGACCTCGACGCGCCGGCGAAGACTGCGGATGCGGCGACGCTGCTCTTCGGCGTGCTCGGCGTCGCCACCGCCGCCTTCCAGTGGACGGTCAGCCCGTGGTTCCTGAAGATGAAGCTCGCGCTCGCCGAATGGCTGGTCGAGCGCGAGCATTTCGCGCTGCTAGCCAACGACGTGCCGTGGTGGCTGCTCACCCACCATCCGGAAGCCAACGACCTGTTCACCTGGCTCGACGGCGCGCTGATCCTCGCCTATCTGCTGCTCGGCGGCTTCCTGCTCGGCGCGCTGCTCTGGCTCGGCCCGGCGCTCGCCGCCCGCCTCGTGCGCGACCCGCGCCGCAGCTGGCAGCGCCTGACGCTGGCGCTGACGCCGCTGGCGGCGGCCAGCGTCATCCTCGGCCTGTCGATGCTCACCGTTTCGCACCTGCGCGCCGAGCACGTCTGGCTCGGCTGGCTGCCGGCCTGCCGTGTCGCGCTGCTCGCCGCCGGCGGCCTCGCCTCGCTGTGGCTGGCGCTGCGCCTGCTGTGGCCGGCAAGCGCGCCGGCAGCGCGCAAGGCGGCGGCGGCCATCGCCATGGCGATGCCGGTGGCGCTGATGACGACCGTCTGGAGCCTGGTCTTCTTCGTCTGGTGAGCTTCGTCCGCTATGCCTTGCCGCTTCTTGACCGATCTCAAATACGAACTGTTCTCAGTTGATGCGATAATGCGCGACTTCATGAACCCGCCACCCCCGTCCTCCGACCGCCCATGACCGCTCCGCGCACCCCGTCGTCCCGCCGCCAAGGCCGCCGCGCATGACCGCCGCTACCGGCCTCCTCCTCGTCGGCCAGCCGAACGTCGGCAAGTCGGTGCTCTTCCACGCGCTGACCGGCCGCTACGTCACCGTCTCCAACTACCCCGGCACCACCGTCGAGGTCTCGCGCGGCGTCGCGCAGGCGCTCGGCGGGCTGCCGGTGCTCGACACCCCCGGCGTCATCTCGCTGCCGTCGCGCACCGGCGACGAGCACGCGACGACGCGGGCGCTGCTCGACGAGACGAGCGCGACGCTGCTCCAGGTCGGCGACGCCAAGAACCTGCGCCGCAGCCTGCAGCTCTCGGTGCTGCTGGCCGAGATGGGGCGGCCGATGCTGCTCGCACTGAACATGATCGACGAGGCCGAGGCGCGCGGCGCCACCGTCGACGCGGCGGCGCTGTCGGCCGAGCTCGGCCTGCCGGTGGTGCCGACCGTCGCCACGCGCGGCAAGGGCGTCGACGCCTTGCGCGCGGCGATCCCGCAGGCGACCGTGCCGCGCTTCCGCCTCGAATACGCGGCCGACGTCGAAGCCGCGCTCGACGCGCTGGCCGCGCCGCTGGCGACGCTCGCGCCGGCGCCCGGCCTCTCGGCGCGCGCCCTCGGCCTGCTCTTCCTGGCCGGCGACGCCGAGCTGGCAGCCTGGCTGGCCGAGCGCTTCGGCGGCGTCGACGCCGAGCCGCTGGAGAAGATGCGCGAAATCCGCGACACGCTGCAGCTCGACTACCCGGAACCGCTCGCCGCCGTGCTGCAGCAGGCGCGCATGGCCGCCGCCGACCGCATCGCCGGCCGCGTCGTCCGGCAGACGCCGCAGGGCGCCAACGGCGTCGCCCAGAAGCTCGGTGCGCTCGCCGTGCATCCGCTGTGGGGCTGGCCGGTGCTGCTCTTCGTGCTCTACGGCATCTACTGGTTCGTCGGCGAATTCGGCGCCGGCACGCTGGTCGGCCTGCTCGAAGAAAACCTCTTCGGCGGCGTCATCAACCCGTGGTTCGAGGGACGGGTGCGCGAGCATGCGCCGTGGCCCTGGCTGGCCGAGCTGCTGATCGGTCAGTACGGCCTGTGGACGATGGGCATGACCTACGCGCTGGCGCTGATCCTGCCGATCGTCACCACCTTCTTCATCGCCTTCGGCGCGCTGGAAGATTCCGGCTACTTCTCGCGGCTGACCGTGCTCTCCAACCGGACCTTCAGCCGCATGGGCCTGAACGGCCGCGCCGTGCTGCCGATGGTGCTCGGCCTCGGTTGCGTGACGATGGCGACGCTGACCACGCGCATCCTGCACAGCCCGCGCGAGAAGCTGATCGTCACCTTCCTGCTGGCGCTGGCGATTCCGTGCTCGGCGCAGCTCGGCGTGGTCATGGGCATGCTCGCCGGCATCTCGTTCGCGGCAACGCTGATCTGGTTCGGCGTCGTCCTCGGCGTGCTGGTCACCGTCGGCTGGCTCGCCAACAAGCTGATCAAAGGCCGCCGCATCCCGCTGATGACCGAGCTGCCGCCCTTGCGCTTGCCAGCCGTCGGCAACGTGCTGACGAAGACCTGGGCGCGGCTGAAGTGGTACCTGATCGAGGTCATCCCGCTCTTCCTGCTCGGCGCTTTCCTCCTCTTCGCGCTCGACGGCATCGGCGCCCTGCCCTGGCTGGTCGCCGCCGGCGAGCCGGTGGTCACCGGCTGGCTGGGTCTGCCGAAGGAAGCCTCGGCCGCCTTCCTGATGGGCTTCCTGCGCCGCGACTTCGGCGCCACCGGGCTGTTCGTCATGGGCACCGCGCTGTCGCCGGCGCAGCTGGTCGTCGGCATCGTCACGCTGACGCTGTTCGTGCCCTGCTTCGCCAGCCTGATGATGATCGTCAAGGAGCACGGAACGAAACGCGCCGTGCTGATGCTGGCGCTGATCGTGCCGACCGCCTTCTTCCTCGGCGGCGTGCTGCGCTTCGCGCGGGCCGCCGCCGGCTGGGGACAATGAGATGAAACACAAGCCGCATTCGCCCCGCCCGATCCACCACCAGCCGGCAAAGCCGACGCTGGCCGGCGCCCGCCCCGGCCACGAGGTCGCCATCGTCGGCTTCGCCGGCGGCGCCGGCGACCTGCACGAACGCCTGCTCGCCTACGGCCTGATCCCCGGCCGGACGCTGCGCGTGCTGGCGCAGAAGCCGCTGACCGTGGTCCAGGTCGAGCACACCGAACTGGCGCTCGAGCGCGAACTGGCCGCCTGCGTCGAGGTCGCCGCCGGATGAAGCGCAGCGGACACCACGCCGACGCCTGGCGCATCGTGCGCGAACTGGCGCCGACCGTCGCCGTCGCCCACCACATCGCCGGCCGCATCCGGCTGAAGCTCGATGGCGGTCTGCCGGTCTTCGCCGACGGCCGACAACCGACGCTGGCCGAAGTGCAGGCGGCGCTGGCAGCGATGAACGGCGTCCGCTCGGTGCGCATCAACCTCTTGGCCCGTTCCTGTACCGTCGAGTACGATGCAAAAGTCATCCCGCCGACGGCGTGGAGCGACCTCTTGAACGGCACGGAAAGCCCCGCCGCCGACGCCCTCGTCGGTGCCCTGCGCACGCAATACGAGGACTGGCGCGGCTGACGACGGCCCGTCCGGCCTCCGACACGAAAGGAGCAACGCCATGATTCCCCTTCTCCCCTTCGTCGCCGGCCTCGTCGCCGGCGGCCTCGCCGTCCGCGCCTGGCGCAGCGAGGAAACCCGCGCCGGCGTCCGCAAGGCGCAGGACGCGCTGCTGTCCGCCGCCCAGTCGGGCGTGACGACGCTGCGCTCGGCCACCGGCGACCTGCGCCGGCGCATCGCCGGCGGGACCGACGAGAGCGGCGAAAGCGCCGCCGCCGCGACGCCGAAGAAGCCGCGCCGGAAGGCCGCCGCTGCCGCCAAACCGGCCACTGCCGGCACCCGCAAGCGCGCCGCGCGCGCCAAGGCCGCGCCGGCCACACCGGCCGCCGAGGCGGCCTCCGCCGCCAAGCGCAAGCCGGCGACGCGCAAGCGCAAACCCGCCGCCGGCCCGGGCGAGGCGGCATGAAGAAGAACAAGCTGCGCAAACGCCGCCATGCCGGCCCCTGGGCCGACGCCCGCGACGGCTTCGTCAAGGGCTTCGTCTCCACCGGCCTGCTCGCCGCACTGCGCGACGGCAACGATTCCCGCCGCCTCCTCGTCGCTGCGCTGCAGGGCGGCACGGCGCTGGCCGCAGCAAGCGTCGCCGCCGGCAGCATCGGCCGCGGCGAAACACTGAATACGCTGGCGGCAGTCGCCGCCGGCAGCGCCGGCCTGGCCCTGCTCGGCCGGATGGCGGAACCGCAAACCACGGGAGAATGAAATGGGCAAGAAAAAGGACAAGAAGAAGCAACAGCGCCGCGAGATGGAAGCGCTGCTGGCGCAGGCGATGTGGAACGCCGGCAACGGCGGCATGGCGATGAACGGCATGCGCAATGGCGGCAACGGCCTGTTCGGCCGCCTGGCCAGCGTGCCGCCCGGCCAGCAGCTGCTGCTCGGCGCGCTGCTCGGCGCCGGCGCCATCTACGTGCTCGGCGACGAGAAGCTGCGCGGCAAGCTGATGAAGTCGGCGATGGGCCTCTACGCCAGCGTCCTCGGCGGCATCGAGGAAATGAAGGAGCAGGCGGCGGACATCCGCGCCGAGATGGAAGCGCATGGCGGCAACGCAGACTGATACGCCTGCAGCCGTCAGTCCGCCGGCGCACGGCACGCCGCTGTTCGCCGCGCTGCAGACGGTGCACGCGGTGCCGGGCCGCCTGCGCTGCCGCTACCGCACCAACGACGGTGCCGGCGCCCAGGACATCGAGCGCGCGCTGCCGCACCTGCCCGGCGTCCTGTCGGTGCGCGCCAACGCGCGCATCCGCTCGTTGACGGTCGTCTACGACCCCTTCGCCACCGACGCCGACGCGCTGCGCGCCGACCTGCTCGCCTGCGTGCCGCCGCCGCGCCACGGCAACGCTGCCGCGCCGCGCCACGACACGCTCGAAGCGGTGACGCGCAACGCCGGCATGCTGCTGCTCGGCAACGCGCTGCCGGCGGCGATGCGCCTGCCGGCAACGCTGTCGGCGGCGACGCCGCTGTTCGTCGAGGCCGCTGAAGACCTGCGCACCGTCGGCATCAATTCGCACGTGCTGGAAGCGATGGCCGTCGGCATCTCGACCGCGCAGCAGGATTTCACCGCGGCGAACACGACGCTGTTCATGCTCTCGCTCGGCGAGCATCTGGAGCAATCGATCGCCCGCCGTTCCGACGACCTGCTGCGCAGCCTGCTGCGCCCGGACACCGACCTCGTCTGGGTCGAGCGCGACGGCGCCGAGACGCGCGTGCCGGCGAACGAGCTGGCCGTCGGCGAGACGGTGATCGTCGGCGCCGGCGCCACCGTTCCGGTCGACGGCACCGTGCTCGGCGGCGAGGCGCTGGTAAACGAAGCGTCGATGACCGGCGAAAGCGTGCCGGTGGCCAAGGGCCGCGGCGGCAAGGTGCTCTCCGGTACCGTCGTCGAGGAGGGCCGGCTGCGCATCTACGCCGAGCACGTCGGCCAGCACACCGCCGCCGCACGCATCGCCGACTACGTCGAATCCTCGCTCGCCTCGAAGAGCCAGGCGCAACTCGGTGCCTCGAAGCTGGCCGACAAGCTGGTGCCGGGCGTGCTCGCGCTGGCCGGTGCGACGCTCGTTGGCAGCGGCGACTGGCGGCGCGCCGCCGCCGTGCTGCAGGCCGATTACGCCTGCGCGCTGAAGCTGGCGACACCGGTCGCCTTCAAGTCGGCGATGCACCGCGCCGGCAAGCACGGCATCCTGGTCAAGGGCGCCGACGTGCTGGAGAAACTGGCCGAGGCCGACACCTTCGTCTTCGACAAGACCGGCACGCTGACCACCGGCAAGCTCGAAGTCACCGACGCCGTCGCCTTCGACCGCGAATTCACCGCCGACGACCTGATCTTCCTCGCCGCCTCGGTCGAGGAGCATTACTTCCACCCGCTCGCGCTGGCCGTCGTCGAGGCCGCACGCATGCGCCAGGGCCGCCACTTCGACCACAAGGAAGTGCAGTTCATCGCCGCCCACGGCGTCGCCAGCGTTGTCGACGGCAAGCGCATCGTCGTCGGCTCGCGCCACTTCATCGAGGACGACGAAGGCATCCGCATCGACGCCCGGCAGAAGGCGCGCATCGCCCGCCTCTACCGGCAGGGCAAGACGCTGCTCTACATCGGCTTCGGCGGCCGCCTGCTCGGCGTCATCGCGCTGAAGGACAAGCTGCGCGACAACGCCGCCGCCACCCTCGCCCGGCTGCGCCAACTCGGCGCCAGGCGCATCGTCATGCTCACCGGCGACCACCGCGAGCGCGCCGAGGAGCTTGCCGGCCTTCTCGGTCTCGACGAATGCCACGCCGAGCTGTTGCCCGAGCACAAGGCCGACATCGTCCGCCGCATGAAGGACGACGGCGCCCGCATCGCCTTCGTCGGCGACGGCATCAACGACGCGCCGGCGCTGGCCGGCGCCCACGTCGGCATCGCCATGCAGCAGGGCGCCGACATCGCCCGGCTGACCTCGGACATCGTGCTGCTCGAAGACGACATCGCGCTCGTCGCCGAAGCCAAGGCCTCGGCGGTGCGCACGATGAAGCTGATCGCGTCGAACTACCGGCTGACCGTCGGCATCAACACGGCGATCCTTGCCGCTGCCGCCTTCGGCCGGCTGTCGCCGATCCTGTCGTCGGTGCTGCACAACGGCGCCACCCTCGGCATCCTGCTGAACGCACTGCGCGGCGGCAGCGAACGCGCCCCGAAGCGGGCACGAAAGAAGGAGGTTCCGGCATGACCCGCATCGTCGCCGCCATTCCGGGCCGCGTCCGCATCCGCGACGGCGGCCTGCGCCAGCCCGACCGCCTGCAGCGCCTGCACGGCGTCCTGGCGAAGCTGCCCGGCGTCGCCTCGATCCGCGGCAACCCGGCGAACGGCAGCGTCGTCGTCCATTACGACGCCGCGCAGGTGGCGCCGGAACGCATGGAAAAGCTGCTGGAACGCGCCGTCGACGCCGAGCTGGCGTTGCCGCGCGACAAGCATGCCATCGCCCGCCGCCTGCGCATCAACCGCGCGGCGAAGATCGGCATGCTGACCAGCCTCGGCGCCTCGCTGGCGCTGGCCGCCGCCGGCAACAAGCGCTGGCACGCGGCCACCGGCCTGGTCTTCGTCGCCTGCCTCGGCGTCCATCTGGCGACGCACCGGCGGCAACTGCTGCGCTGAGGGTGTAGCGCGGCCGCAACAACCGGCAGCGTCTCGCTGCAATTGCGAATAATTCCCATTGCCAACAAAATCGGGTTTTGCCAGAATCCGCTCCGACTGCGGATGAAGCAACGCCGACCCCTTCGCCAAGCGAAGTCGAGCGTCCTCGCAACGCCTCTTCCGCTCGATTCCGCGACAGCCAGCCACCGACGGAGAACGCTCCAGGCAGCCAGCCAGCAAACCACTGCCTACAGGAGTTCTTCATGCTTTCGCGCCTTGCCCCGGCGGCCCCCTGCCGCCGGTCGCCACTGATCTGCGCCCTCGCCGCGCTGTTTTCCGCGCCCGCCATCGCCCAGTCGGCCCCGGCCGCCAGCGACGCCACGCTGAACCCGGTCGTCGTCACCGAACAATCGGCCTACGACCAGCCGACCGAACGTTCCGGCCTCTACACCACGCGCAAGAGCCGCTCGGCGACGACGCTCGACCTGTCGCTGCGCGAAACGCCGCAGACGGTCTCGGTCGTCTCGCGCAGCCAGATGGACGATTTCGGTCTGTTCAGCGTGAACGATGCGCTTTCCGTCTCGTCGGGCATCGTCGTCGAGCGGGTCGAAACCAACCGGACCTACTACACCGCGCGCGGCTTCGACGTCACCAACTTCCAGACCGACGGCGTCGGCATGCCCTTCATCTACGGCAACGTCAACGGCGACATCGACACCGCCGTCTACGACCGCGTCGACGCCGTGTATGGCGCCAACGGCCTGATGTCGGCCACCGGCTTCCCGTCGGCGACGATCAACTTCGTGCGCAAGCGACCGACCCTCGATTTCGCCGCAGCCGCCGGCGCCCGCGTCGGCTCCTGGGGAAGCAAGCGACTCGACGCCGACGTCTCCGGCGCGCTCATCGAATCCGGACGCCTCCGCGGCCGGGCGGTCGTCGCCCGCGAGGACGGCAACTCCTACCTCGACCGCTACGCCTACGACCGGTCGGTCTTCTACGGCATCGTCGAAGCCGACCTTGGCGAGTCGACGCAGCTCGCGCTCGGCCACGACACGCAGCGCAACAATGCCGACAGCCCGCTGTGGGGCGCGCTGCCGATGTTCTACACGGATGGCAGCAAGACCAACTTCGACGTCTCGACGAGCACGGCGGCCGACTGGGCGCATTGGGATGCGAAGCGCCAGAGCAGCTTCGCCGAGCTCAGCCACCAGTTCGCCAACGGCTGGAAGGGCAAGGCCACGCTGACCCGCAACCGCTTCCAGAACGGCGGTGCGCTGTTCTACGTCTACGGCACGCCGGACAAGGCGACCGGCCTCGGTCTCTTTGCCTACCCGTCGCTGTACGAGATGGACAACCGGCAGACCCTGGTCGACCTCCAGGCCAGCGGGCAGTTCGAACTCGGCGGCCGCCAGCACGACCTGAGCTTCGGCGCCAACTGGTCGAAATCCGTCCTCGACGACGTCTCGCACTACGGCCAGGGCATCGGCACCGCACTGCCGCCGCTCGCCAACTGGTCCGGCAACTACCCGATGCCGGCCTTCGACGCAGCGGTCGACGGCAGTGCCTTCACCTTCCGCCAGAAGGGCGTCTACGCCGCCACCCGCCTCAACCCGACCGACCGCCTGAAGCTGATCGCCGGCGCCCGCTCGACGAAGGCCGAGAGCGAAGGCAGGTCCTACGGCGTCGGCCGCGAGAGCAGCGCCAGCAAGGTCACGCCCTACTTCGGCGCGATCTACGACCTGACGCAGAACCTCTCGGTCTATGGCAGCTACACCGACATCTTCAACCCGCAATACCAGGCCGACATCGCCGGCAACGCGCTCAAGCCGGTCGAGGGCGAAAGCCGCGAACTCGGGCTGAAGGGCGAATTCCTCGACAAGACACTGAACGCCTCGCTCGCCGTCTTCGAGAGCGAGCAGAAGAACCTTGCCGAGGTGGCCGGCTACGTCGGCCCCCGCGCCTACCACACTGGCATCGACGCCAACTCGCAGGGGGTCCAGTTCGACCTGAGCGGGCAGATCACCTCGCGCCTGCAGGCCGGCCTCGGCTATACGCAGCTGTCGATCGAGGACAACGCCGGCAAGGATGTCCGCACCTACGCCCCGCGCCGCCTGCTGCGTTTGTCGGCGGTCTATCGCGTGCCCTTCGTCGCGGGCCTCAAGGTCGGCGCCAACCTGAGCTGGCAGGACGACGTTTACGCCAAATCCGGCGCCGTCGAAGTCCGCCAGTCCGCCTACACGCTGGTCAACCTGATGGCGCGCTACGAACTCACGAAGCAGCTGAGCGTCAGCGCCAACCTGAACAACGTCACCGACCGCAAGTACCTCAGCAGTCTCTACTGGGCCAGCTACGGACAGGGCTACTACGGCGCGCCGCGCAACGGCAGCGTCTCGCTGAACTGGAAGTACTGAGGAGAGTCCCGTGCGCCGCCTTCTCGTCCTCCTGCACCGCGGGTTCGGCCTTGCCGCCGCGCTCGTCCTGTTCATCGCCGGCCTCACCGGCGCGGTCATCTCCTGGGACCACGAACTCGACGAGTGGCTGAATCCGCAGCTGTTCCACGCGAAGGCGGCTGGGACGCCGCTGCCCGCGCTCGAACTGGCCAGCCGGCTGGAAGCGGCGGACCCGCGCCTGCGCGTCCGCTTCCTGCCACTCGCCGTCGAGCCTGGGCACAGCCTCAGCCTCTTCGTCGAAGCGCGCATCGACCCGGCGACCGGCAAGCCCTACCCGCTCGACTTCAACCAGGTCGCGCTCGACCCGGTCAGCGGCGAAATCCTCGGCCAGCGCGAATGGGGGCGGATTTCCCTCGACCGGGAGAACCTCCTCCCCTTCCTCTACAAGCTGCACTACAGCCTGCACCTGCCGGACGGCTTCGGCCTCGAACTGGGCGTACTGTTCATGGGCATCGTCGCCATCGTCTGGGTCTTCGATACCCTGATCGCACTCTGGATCTCGTTCCCCAGCCGGCAGACCTGGCGGCAATCGTTCCGCTTCCGCTGGCAGGCCGGCGGCTACCGGCTCAATTTCGACCTGCACCGCTCCGGCGGCGTCTGGCTTTTCCCACTGGTGCTCATGCTCGCCGTCACCTCGGTGTCGATGAACCTCAAGGAACAGGTCATGCGTCCGCTCGTCGGCTGGTTCTCGACGCTGTCGCCGTCGCCCTTCGCCAGCCGCGTGCCGGCACCGCCGGAGGCGCCGCTGGCACCGATGATTCCGCGTGAGGACATCCTCCGCCTGGCCGAAGCGGAAGGACAGAAACGCGGCTGGCAGACGCCGGTCGGCGGCCTCTTCCTGTCGACGATGTTCGGCGTCTATGGCGCCGGCTTCTTCGAGGCCGGCAACAGCCACGGCGACAAGGGGCTGGGCAATGCCTGGGTCTACTTCGATGCGCGCGACGGCACGCTGGTCGGCGCCGATGTTCCCGGCGAAGGCAGCGCCGGCGACCTCTTCCTGCAGGCCATGTTCCCGCTGCATTCGGGGCGGATTCTTGGCATGCCGGGGCGGGCGCTGATGTCGTTCTGCGGGCTGGCGATCGCGCTGTTCAGCGTCACCGGGGTCGTCATCTGGGTGCGCAAGCGGAAGGCGCGATTGGCCAAGCGGGCACGCGAATCGACGGAAATTGCCGGAGACGAGGGGCGCAGTGCGGCGCCGGCAGTACCGGCGCCAAGCTGTCGCTGACGGCCGGCAGTCAAGCGCGACGGTTCAGCCAAGCCGCCGCGCTGCCGCCGCCAGCTCGCCGCGGAAATCCGGATGGGCGATGGCGATCAGTGCGCGCGCCCGCTCGCGTGCCGACTTGCCGCGCAGCTGCGCGACGCCGAATTCGGTGACCACGTAATTGACGTCGTTCTTGCCGGTGGTGACGTGCGTCCCCGCCGGCAGCACCGGCACGATGCGCGAGACGCTGCCGTCGCGCGCCGTCGCCGGCAGCACGATGATCGCCTTGCCGCCGGCCGAGCGGTTCGCCGCGCGGACGAAATCGAGCTGGCCACCGGAGCCGGAATAGGGAATCGCGCCGAAGCTCTCCGAGCCGCACTGGCCGAGCAGGTCGACCTGCAGCGTGGCGTTGATCGCCACCAGCCGGTCGTTGCGGCCGGCCAGGCAGGGGTCGTTGGTAAAGTCGGCGGGATGCATCTCCATCGCCGGGTTGCGGTCGAGGAAGCGGTACAGCCGCCGGTCGCCAAGCGCGAAGGTGGCGACCATCTTCCCCGGCAGCCAGGTCTTGCGCCGGTTGCTGACGGCGCCGCTCTCGATCAGGTCGAGGAGACCCGAGCCGATCATCTCGGTGTGCACGCCGAGGTCGCGCTTGTGCCGCAGCTGCCGCGCCACCGCATCGGGAATGCCGCCGTAGCCGAACTGCAACGTCGCGCCGTCCTCGACCAGTTCGTCGACGTATGCGGCGATGGCCTCCTCGACCGGGCCGATGGCCGGCACCGGCGCCTCGAAGATCGGCGCCTCGCTCTCGACCAGCGCCGCCACCTGCGAGATATGCACGTGGCAGTTGCCGCAGGCGAAGGGCACGTTCGGATTCACTTCCAGCACGACGGCGCGCGCCACCCGCGTCGCCGCGTGCGAATAGTCCGGCCCGAGGCCGAGGGCGAAGTTGCCGTCGTCGTCCATCGGCGAGGCGAGCGCGAAGACGACGTCGGCGGCCAGCTCGCGGCGGGCGATCATGCCCGGGATCTCGCCGAAGGAATTGGGCACGAAGTCGATCCAGCCGGCCTCGCCGCCGGGCCGCGTCGCGCCGCTGAAGAACAGCGCCAGATGGCGGACGTGTTCCGCCGTTTCCGGATCGAGGTAGGGAAAGGCGCGCAGGCCGAGCAGCTGCAGCACTTTCACGTCGCGCAGACGGCGGCGCTGCGCCGACAGCGCGTCGAGCAGCGCCGGCGGCTCGCCAGCGCCGGTCGGCACGACGATGGTGTCGCCGTCGCGGACCAGCGCGATGGCGTCGTCGGCACTGACGCGCTTCTGCCGGTAGCGGGCCTGCGCCGACATCGCCGCGCTCAAAGCCCTTCGGGGGCGAGGAACTGGCGCACGAAATCGGCCTCCGCCGCCGGCCGGCCGCTGTAGAAGCCCTGATGCAGGTCGACGCCGAGGTCGCGCAGGTGCACCAGCTGCGCCGAGGTCTCGACGCCCTCGGCGACGACCTCCAGCTCCAGGCTGTGCGCCATGGCGACGATGGCCGGGATCAGCGCGGCGCCGTCGGCGTAGTTGCCGTCGTCGTCGAACAGCGCGCCGACGAAGCTGCGGTCGATCTTCAGGCTGGTGAAGGGCAGGCGATGCAGGTAGGAGAGCGACGAGTAGCCGGTGCCGAAATCGTCGAGCGCCAGCCGCATGCCGCGCTCGCGCAGCGCGCGCAGCACGGCGACGTGCTCGCCCTCGGCCTGCAGCAGCAGCGACTCGGTGATCTCCAGTTCGATCTGGCCGGCGTCGACGCCGTGCCGGTCGATGGCGGCGAGCACGCGCGCCAGCAGGTCGCCACTCCAGAACTGGCGCGGCGACAGGTTGAGCGCCATGCGCAGCGGCTGCGGCAGCGTCTGCCGCCAGCGGCCGGCGCAGGCGACGGCGTTGTCCAGCACCCAGTCGCCGATCGGCACGATCAGCCCGGTCTCCTCGGCCACCGGGATGAAGCGGTCGGGCGGAATCCATTCGTCGCCGTCGCGCCAGCGCAGCAGCGCCTCGGCGCCGAACAGGCGACCGGTCGCCGTCTCGAACTGCGGCTGGAAGTGCAGCACGAACTGCTCCTGCTCGATCGCCCGGCGCAGGCGCGCCTCCATCGACGCCCGGTGCAGCACGCGCTCCTTCATCTCCGGCGTGTGCCAGCGCACCGTGCCGCCGCCGTCGCGCTTGGCCGCGTACATCGCCGTGTCGGCGTTGCGCAGCAGCTGCTCGGCGTCGGCCGCGTCGTCCGGGAACAGGCTGAGGCCGAGGCTGGCGCCGACGTGCAGGCGGTTGCCGTCGGTGACGAAGGGCGATTCCAGCAGGTCGAGCAGCGCCCGCGCCCGCGCCTCGGCAGCCGCACGTCCGGCGATGCCCGGCATGAGCACGATGAATTCGTCGCCGCCCTGGCGGGCCAGCGTCTCGCCCATCCGCACGCCGTCGGCGAGGCGTTCGGCGACGGCCTGCAGCAGGTGGTCACCGAGGCGGTGGCCGAGCGAATCGTTGATGTCCTTGAAGCGGTCGAGGTCGATGAACACCAGCGCCACCCGGCCGCCGTCCGCCTTCGCCGCCGGCAGCGCCGCGGTCAGCCGCTCGGCGAGCAGGAAGCGGTTGGCCAGCCCGGTCAGCTGGTCGTGCTCGGCGAGATGGGCGATCTGCTCCTCGTGCCGCTTGCGTTCGGTGATGTCGGTGACCGAGCCGGCCATCTGGTAGGCGACGCCGCGGCGGTCGCGCACGGCGATGCCGCGCGAGGCAATCCAGCGGTATTCGCCACCGTGCGCGCGCACCCGGTACTCGCAGTAGAAGAACGGCGTCCGGCCCTTCAGGTGCTCGGCGACGGTGCGGTTGTAGTGGGCGCGGTCGTCCGGGTGCACCAGTTCCAGCCAGGCATGCGTGTCGGGCAGGAAGTTCTGGCTGTAGCCGAGGATTTCGAGCAGCCGGTGGCCGACGTCGAGACGCTTGCCGACCGGGTCCCAGTGCCAGAAACCGTCGTGCGCGGCCTGCATCGCCAGCTGGTAGGCGCGCTGCGTCGCGCGCAGGCGCTGCACCTGGGCGACGGTGGTCACCGCGCCGTAGGCGAAGACGAGGGCCAGCGCGAAATGCACGACCAGCGGCCAGTCCCAGTGCCAGAACAGGAAGAACAGCGGCGTCAGCAGCAGCAGGCCGACGATGCGCAGGGCGATCGCCCGCCCGCCGGCGAGCGGCCAGGCCGCCGTACCGGTCGCCTGCAGGCTCATCGGCAGACTCCAGGGCGCGGCGGCATGGCGATGGCGGTGAAGCCGGAATCGGGCATCGTCGTCTGTCGGAAAACGGGATCGTCAAAAGAAACGGGGCGGCGTCATTGGACGCCGCCCCGGGAAGCTTACCTAGGAATCGTACGCCGTGCAGCATCATTCGCCGGCCCACCGCGGGCCTTTGCCGACGTCATTCCACCGCCTTCGCCGCGAGGCGCCGCGGCGAAGGGTTTCCGCGAAGATCAGGCGAGATCGAAGCGGTCGGCGTTCATCACCTTCGTCCAGGCGGCAACGAAGTCGCGCACGAACTTCTCCCGGTTGTCGTCCTGCGCATAGACCTCGGCGTAGGCACGCAGCACCGAGTTCGAGCCGAAGACGAGATCGACGCGGGTCGCCGTCCACTTCGTGGTGCCGCCGGCGCGGTCGACGATGGCGTAGCTGTTGCGGCCGGTCGGCTGCCACGTGTAGGCCATGTCGGTGAGCTTGACGAAGAAGTCGTTGGTCAGCACACCGACGCGGTCGGTGAACACGCCGTGCTGCGTGCCGCCGTGGTTGGTGCCGAGCACGCGCAGGCCGCCGACCAGCACCGTCATCTCGCAGGCGGTCAGGCGCAGGAGCTGCGCGCGGTCGAGCAGCAGCTCTTCCGGCGTCACCGCGTAGTGCGTCTTCTGCCAGTTGCGGAAGCCGTCGGCCAGCGGTTCGAGCACGGCGAACGATTCGACGTCAGTCTGCGTGGCAGAGGCATCGCCCCGGCCCGGCGCAAACGGCACCGTCACCGCGACGCCGGCCGCCTTCGCTGCCTGCTCGATGCCGACGTTGCCGGCGAGCACGATGACGTCGGCGATGCTGGCACCGGTGTCGGCGGCGATCTTTTCATAGACCGCCAGCACCTTCGCCAGCCGCGCCGGCTCGTTGCCTTCCCAGTCCTTCTGCGGCGCGAGGCGGATGCGTGCGCCGTTGGCGCCGCCGCGCTTGTCGGAACCGCGGAAGGTGCGCGCAGAGTCCCAGGCGGTGGCGACCATGTCACCGATGCTCAAACCGGCGGCGGCGATCCTCGCCTTGACGGCGGCGACGTCGTAGTCCTTGCGACCGGCGGGCACCGGGTCCTGCCAGACGAGGTCTTCCTGCGGCACGTCCGGCCCGAAATAGCGCGCCTTCGGCCCCATGTCGCGGTGCGTCAGCTTGAACCAGGCGCGGGCGAAGGCGTCCTCGAAGGCTTTCGGATCGTCGCGGAAGCGCTCGGCGATCTTGCGGTACGCCGGGTCGAACTTCAGCGCCATGTCGGCGTCGGTCATGATCGGCGTCTTTCGGATCGACGGATCCTCGACGTCGACCGGCATGTCGGCCTCGGCGATGTTGACCGGCTGCCACTGGTGCGCGCCGGCCGGCGATTTCTGCAGCCACCAGTCGTAGCGGAGCAGCAGGTCGAAGTAGCCGCCGGCGCCGGTATTCCACTTCGTCGGATGCGTCGTCCACGCGCCTTCGAGGCCGCTGGTGACGGTATCGCGGCCGATGCCGCGGGTGGTGTGATTCTGCCAGCCGAGGCCCTGCTCCTCGACCTCGGCACCTTCCGGCGCCGCGCCCAGGTTGGCCGCGCTGCCGTTGCCGTGCGCCTTGCCGACGGTGTGGCCGCCGGCGGTGAGCGCCACCGTTTCCTCATCGTCCATCGCCATGCGCGCGAAAGTGATGCGCATGTCGCGCGCCGTCTTCAGCGGGTCCGGCTGGCCGTCGACACCTTCCGGGTTGACGTAGATCAGGCCCATCATCACCGCCGCCAGCGGGTTCTCCAGCTTGCGCTCGCCGGACCAGCGGTTGCCCTCGCTGCCGGTCGGCGCCAGCCATTCCTTCTCGGCGCCCCAGTAGATGTCCTTTTCCGGATGCCAGATGTCCTCGCGGCCGAAGCCGAAGCCGAAGGTCTTGAAGCCCATCGACTCGTAGGCCATGTTGCCGGCGAGGATCATCAGGTCGGCCCAGCTCACCTTGTTGCCGTACTTTTTCTTGATCGGCCAGAGCAGGCGCCGCGCCTTGTCGAGGTTGGCGTTGTCCGGCCAGGAGTTGAGCGGCGCGAAGCGCTGGTTGCCGGTGCCGCCACCGCCGCGCCCGTCGGCGATGCGGTAAGTGCCGGCCGCGTGCCAGGCCATGCGGATCATCAGGCCGCCGTAGTGGCCCCAGTCGGCCGGCCACCACGGCTGGCTGTCGGTCATCAGCGCCTTCAGGTCCTGCTTCAGCGCGGCGACGTCGAGCTTCTTCAATTCCTCGCGATAGTCGAAATCCGGCCCCATCGGGTCCGTCTTGCGGTCGTGCTGGTGCAAGATGTCGAGGTTCAGCGTCTTCGGCCACCACTGCCGCATCGTCTCGGCCGAGGTCGCCCCGCCGTGCATCACCGGGCAGCGCCCGCCGCCGTTGTTTTCGTTCGCAGCCATTTTTTCTCTCCTTGGTGACAACGTGAAAGGGATTCGATCCGTCTGGACCGGAAACAGGGAATCAGTGGGTTTGCGCAACCAGCGCGAGCAGGCCGACCAACAATTCGAAAAGCATACGCATATAGGCACGCATGGCAACCTCGCTGTCGTCGCCGGCGGTCCCGCCGGCTGTTGGATCTCAGTCTAGGCAGGCCCGATAAATAGCCCAAGAAAATTATTCCAATACAAGCAATAGCAATTGACTATTCATACGGCGCGGCAGGCGCGCGCGCCCCCGTCGAAGGCACATCACCGGATGATCTTTTTGACGCAAATCAAACAAGAATTATTCTCATTATGTAGAATCATGCCACCCGAGCAAGCCAGCCGCATCGCCAGCCAGCTCCAACGCACCTTCCGGAGACTGTCATGCTTTTCGCCCCGCGCCCGCTGGCTTGCGCCATCGCCACGCTGTTCGCCTCCTCGCTCGCCCTCGCCGACACCGCCCTCGCCCCGGTCAGCGTCACCGCCAAGGGCTACGCAGCCGATACGCTGAGCACCCCGTCCTCGGTCTTCGTCGCCGACGGCGACGACCTGCGCCGCGACGGCGCCGACAACCTCGGCGAGGCGCTGCGTGGCGAACCCGGCTTCGCCGTCAATAGCGACGGCGCGCAGGGCCAGAACCCGGTCATCCGCGGCCTGAAGAAGGAAAGCATCGTGCTGCTGGTCGACGGCATGCGCTTCAACTCGGCGCAGCCGGCCGGCGCCGTCGCCTCGTTCATGGCATTCGGCCTCGCCGACCGCGTCGAGGCGGTGAAGGGTCCGGCCTCGGTGCTCTACGGCACCGGTGCGCTGGGCGGCGCGATCAACGTGCTGATGCCGCAGGCGCGCTTCGAGCCGGGCGCGAAGTTCTCGGCCGGCGCCAGCTACGACAGCGCCAGCCAGGGCATGCGCGGCACCGGCGTCATGAACCTGTCGCAGGGCGACCACGCGCTGATGCTCGGCGCCTCGCTCGCCCGCATCGACGACTACGAGGCCCCGGACGGCCGCGTGAACCGCAGCGGCTACGACTCGAACAGCTTCATCGGCCAGTACCGCTTCCGCATCGACGGCCAGCAGCAGCTGCGCTTGTCGTTGCAGCAGCACGAGGACCGGGATGTCTGGTACCCGGGGTCGACGAAATACAACGTTCCCAACTACGGCACCACCACCGTGCACTCGCCGAAGCAGGACCGGACGCTCGCCGAGATCGGCTACAGCCGCAAAGGATCGGGCGAAGCGCCGATCAACGTCGACGTCCGCGCCTACTATCAGGAAATGGAACGCCTGATCTATTCGTACTCGACGACACTCGGGCGAAACAACTCGGAAACCGACGTCACCTTCCATACCAAGGGGCTGGATGCGAAGGCCGACTGGCTGGTGCATCCGCAGCACCTGTTGTCGTTCGGCATGAACCTCTGGCAGATGGACGCGTCGCCGGACCGCCTCGTCGCCAATCCGATGGCGGGATTCGCGATGCAGCGCAGCGACCCCTTCGACAGCGGCAGCATTCGCGCGCTCGGCTTCTACGTGCAGGACGACATGCGCTTCGGCCAGCTGAACGTCCTCGCCGGACTGCGCCACGACACGGTCAAGGGCAGCGCCGCCTCGGTCGCCAATTCGCGCGCACCGTTCGGCCCGAGAACGACCGCCGGGCTGGACAACGAAGACAGCGCCTTCTCCGGCAGTCTCGGCGCCAGCTACGAGGTCGCGCCGCTGTTCCGCCCCTACGCCAGCCTGGCGCGCGGCTTCCGCGCCGGCGAGATGCGCGAGCGCTACGAATCGTCGCCACGCGGCGACGGCTATTACTACGTCGGCAATCCGCAGATCAAGCCGGAAATCTCGACGCAGCTTGAACTGGGCGTCAAGGGCCAGAACGAGAAGCTGGCCTGGTCGGCCGCCGTCTACCGCAACCGCATCAGCGACTACATGAGCGGCCAGGACATCTCCGGTTCCGCCCGTGCCGGACAGATTTGTCCGCCCGCGAACGTGAACGCCTGCAAGGAAACGGTGAACATCAGCAAGGTCGTCATCGACGGCTTCGAGGCGCAGGGCAAGTGGCAGGCCTGGCAGGGCCACTGGCTGAAGGCCGGCGTCACGATCCTGCGCGGCGAGAACGAGGAACTGAACGAGCCGCTGTTCCAGATGCCCGCCGACGAACTCTCGCTCGGCTGGGAAGGCCACGTCGCGCCGGGCTGGACCGCCGACGTCACCGGCCGCTTCGTGCGCGAGCAGAACCGCGTCGCCACCGTCTTCTCGCGCGGCAGCGAGAACAAGACCTCGGGCTTCGCCACCGCCGACCTCGGCGCCACCTGGCGCATGAACAGGCAGCACACCTTCCGCGTCGCGCTGAAGAACCTCTTCGACCGCGAATACCACGAGCACCTGAGCGACGGCGTCTCCGGCCGCGAAATCCACCTGCCGGGCCGCAGCCTGGTCGTCTCGTGGAAGGGCGACTTCTGATGCCCGACACCGTCCCCGGCCAAGCGCCGGGCCTGACCTGACCGACGAAGGAAATCCGGATGACTCCGCTCCCCCATCGCCTGCGCCGGAAGCTCGGCGGCTGCCTGACGGCAGCCGCCGTTTTCGCTGCCGCGCTCTCCGTTGCGGCCGCCCCCGCCAGCGCCGCCGAAAAGCTCCAGAAGCTCACGCTCTCCGGCCCCTTCGCGGCGGTCTCCTACCCGCTGATCCACATCGCCGAGAGCGGCGCGCTCAAGGACGTCGCCGAGACGGTCGAGTTCGTGCCGTGGAAGGACCCCGATCAGCTGCGCGTGCTGGCCATCGACGGCAAGGGCAAGGTCGATTTCATCGCCATGCCGAGCAACGTCGCCGCCAACCTCTACAACCGCGGCGTCAGGCTGCAGCTGGTGAACATCTCGACCTGGGGCACGCTGTGGCTGGTGTCGCGCGACAAGTCGCTGAAGACGCTGGCCGACTTCCAGGGCAAGGAAGTGCTGATGCCCTTCCGCGCCGACATGCCGGACATCGTCTTCCAGACGCTGGCCGACCAGGCCGGCCTCGACCCGAAGAAGAACTTCAGGCTGCGCTACGTCGGCTCGCCGCTCGACGCGATGCAGCTGCTGATCGCGCGCCAGGCCGACCACGCGGTGCTCTCCGAGCCGGCGGTGTCGATAGCGCTGCGCAAGACGAAATCCTTCCCGGTCAGCGTCGTCGCCCCCGACCTCTACCGCAGCGCCGACCTGCAGCACGAATGGGGCCGGCTGCTCAAGCGCGAGGCGCGCATCCCGCAGGCCGGCATCGCCGCGATGGGCCAGGCGCTGGCCAATCCGAAGCTGGTCGAGCGCTTCCAGCAGGCCTACGCCGCGTCGCTGAAGTGGTGCGAGAGCAAGCCCGACGACTGCGGCGCGATGGTGGCGAAGCGCGTCGACATGCTCACGCCGGAAGGCGTCGCCGACTCGGTGCGCGCCGACAACACCGCCTTCGTGCCGGCGCACGAGGCAAAAGCGGAACTGGAATTCTTCTTCGGCCAGCTGCACGCGCGCCAGCCGGCGCTGATCGGCGGCAAGCTGCCGGACGCCGGCTTCTATTACGCACCGAAGAAATGAGCGCCTCCCGCCGGGCCGCCGCCAAGGCGGCACAACGTTCGACATGGCGCCGGCAAGGCCGGCAAACCGTAGTCGCCCCCTGCCTCGGGCAGGGGGATGGGGGGAAGGTCGTCCAATGACCCTCCTCCGCGCCTGGCTCGCCGGCATCCCCGCCTACCTGTGGAGCGGCTGGGGTGCCGTCGCCAGCCTGTGCCTGCTGCTCGCCGCCTGGGAGGGCGCCAGCGCCGTCTATGGCGCACTGGTCCTGCCCGACCCCGGCACCGTCTTCGCCACGCTGGCCGGCCTCGTCGACAGCGGCGCCGCCTGGCCGGAACTGGCCGTCACCGCGCGCCGCGCGGCGACCGGCCTGCTGCTGGCAATTGCCGCCGGCAGCACGCTCGGCATGCTCGCCGGCATCTCGCTGACTGCGTCGATGATGTCGCGCCCGCTCGTCACCGTGCTGCTCGGTACGCCGCCGATCGCCTGGCTGGTGCTGGCCATGCTGTGGTTCGGCGCCAGCGACGGGACGCCGGTGTTCACCGTCTTCATCGCCTGCTTCCCGGTGATCTTCGTCGGCGCGCTGCAGGGCACGCGCACGCTCGACGGGCAGCTGAAGGAAATGGCCACGGTGTTCCGGCTACCGGTGCGCATGAAGCTCTTCGACCTCTACCTGCCGCACGTCGTCTCCTACCTATTCCCGGCGTGGATCACCGCCCTCGGCACCTCGTGGAAGGTGGTCGTCATGGCCGAGCTGCTGTCGTCGGCCGACGGCGTCGGCGCCGCGCTGGCGGTCAGCCGCTCGCACCTCGACACGGCGGCGACGCTGGCCTGGATCGCCGCCGTCGTCGTCACGCTGCTGGCGGTCGAATACCTGCTGCTGGAGCCGGTCAAGCGCGAGCTGGAAGGCTGGCGCCGGCAGGAACGCGAAGGAAGCGCCGCATGACGCGCGCACTCGCCATCCGCGGACTCGACCACGCCTACGCGCTGCGCAGCGTGCTCGAAGGCATCGACCTCGACCTGCCGGCCGGCCGCACCGTCGCGCTGGTCGGCCCCTCGGGCTGCGGCAAGACGACGCTGCTGCACCTCTGCGCCGGCCTCTTGACGGTGCAGAATGGGACGCTCGCCAACGGCTTCCTGCGGCCGGCGGTGATGTTCCAGCAGCCGCGCCTGCTGCCGTGGAAAACCACGCGCGACAACATCGCCCTCGGCCTGAAGGCGCTCGGCGTGCCGGCCGGCGAGCGGCGGGCACGCGCCGAAGCGATGGCCCGCTCGGTCGGCCTCGACGAACTGGCGCTGGGCCAGTTCCCGAACGCGCTCTCCGGCGGCATGCAGAGCCGCGCCGCGCTCGCCCGCGCGCTGGCGCTCGGCCCCGACCTGCTGCTGATGGACGAACCCTTCTCGGCGCTCGACATCGGCCTCAAGGCGCAACTGCACCGGCTGCTGCTCGACCACCAGGCCGAGCACGGGCTGGCCGTGCTGATGATCACGCACGACCTGATGGAGGCGGTGCGGCTGGCCGACACCATCCTGGTCATGGCCGCCGACCCCGGGCGCATCGTCTTCCGCGCCGAGTTGCCAGTGCCGGCCCGCCGGCGCAGCGAGGCCGAGGTCTACCGCAGCACCGCCGAACTGCTGCGCCAGCCGGCGGTCTGCGCCAGCTTCGGCCTCGACCTGCCGGCGGAGGCCGGCAACAACGGCAACGGCGATGGCGCCGCCGTCGTGCCGCTGTTCTCGCCGGAGTCCGCGTGCGCCGCTTCCGGTGCGCCTTCGTGCGTATCTTCGGCCGCTGCGCCATCCCCGGCTTCGGCCGCATGCCCGTCCGGGCCGGCCTGCGCGACGGACGCCGGCAAGGCGCCGCGCAAGAAAGGCTTCTCGTGCTGAACCGCAATCCTGCCGCCCTCGCCCATCCGCTGTGGCTGTGCGGCTTCCGTCCGTTCTTCCTGGCCACCGCACTTTCCGCCGCCGGGCTGATCGCCCTGTGGGGCGCCTTTCTTGGCCACGGCTTGCCGCTGCCGCCGGTGGCTGGCGGCCCCTTCGTCTGGCACGCGCACGAGCTGATCTTCGGCTTTTCGCTGGCGGCGGTGGCCGGCTTCGCGCTGACCGCGATCCCGGAATTCACCGGCACCGCCTCGGTACCGGCGCGGCCGGTGCGCATGCTGTTCGCGCTGTGGCTGGCCGGTCGCGCCGGCTTTTGGCTGAGCGGCGGGATCGGTGCTCCAGCGCTCGCCGTCGCCGGGCTCATCCACCTCGGCCTCGTCGCCGGCCTCGTCGCGCTGCTCGCGCCGCGCCTGCTCGCCGACCTGGAGCGCAGGCACCTTTCCTTCCTCTGGGCGCTCGTCGCCTTCGCCGTGCTCATCGCCGGCTTCTACGCCGATGCGCTCGCCGGCGCCTCGCCGGCGCGCTGGCTGCACGCGGCGGTCGGCCTCTTGATGATCCTGGTCGTGCTGGCAATGAGCCGCATCTCGATGCGCATCGTGAACGCGGCGCTCGACGAGCGCGGCGAAAGCCCCGACTACCGCGCCCGGCCGCCGAAGCGCAACCTCGCCATCGTCTGCATCGCCGCCTATACCGCCGCCGAATTCCTCGCCCCCGGCGAGCGCATCGGCGGCTGGCTGGCGCTCGCCGCCGCCGCCGCGCTCTGCCACCTGCAGAGCGACTGGCACGTCGGCCGCGCGCTGTTCCGCCGCTGGCCGCTGATGCTCTTCGCGGTCTATGTGCTGATGGCCGCCGGCTACGGCTTGATCGGCTTCGCGCTGGTCAGCGGCAGCGACGGCGTCTCCGCCGGCCGGCATCTGCTCACCGTCGGCGCCATCGGTCTGTCCATCTACATGGTGCTCAACATCGCCGGCCGCATGCACTGCGGCCGCGAACTCGACGAACGCCTCTGGGTACCCCTGGGCGCCGCCGCGCTCTTCGCCGCCGCCGTCGTGCGCGCGGCGACGGCGCTGCCCGGCGTCCCGGCAAACCTGCTGCTGGCGCTCTCCTCGCTGCTCTGGATAGGCGTCTTCGCCCTCTGGCTGTGGCACATGGCGCCGCTGCTCGCCGGCCCGCGCACGGACGGCGGCACGGGTTGCCAGGGGATCGTCGACAAGGCCGGCTGAGAAGAAGCCCCGGCACCGGGCACGAGCCACGCCGGACTGGCGACATATAATCGCCGCATGCCAGCCGCCCCTACGCCTCCGCCCGCCGCCCGCGACGCCGCGCTCTGCGCGCTGCTGGCAATGGCCGGCCTGCTGCTGGCGATGCTCGCCGTCTGGCTCGGCACCGGCTGGCTCGACGGCTTCGACTACCGCGGCGTGAACAAGCTCGGCCGCCGTTTCCTGCGCGCGCTGCCGTGGGCGCTGCCGCTGGCGGCGGTCGGCGGCCTGCTGCTCTACACCTATTTCCGCTGGGCGCTCGCCGAGACGAACAAGGGCTGGGTGACGCTGATTGCCGTCGTGCGCGCCTTCGCCCTTTTTCCGCTGCTCGGCTTCGCCATGCTGTTCGCGATGATGCTCGGCGTGCTCGCCGCCATTCCCTACGCGCTCTACCGCAAATTCGCCGACCGCCGGCAGCCGGCGGACGACGACGCGCCGGGACTGGTCGACCGCCTGCTGGTGCCGCCGCTGTGGATGATGACGCTGCCGTTCACGCTGCTGAAGATCGAATCGCAGGGCGACATCGAAATCCCGGCGCGCATTCCGGCCGCGCGCCTGCGCAGCTGGCTGCCCTTTTTCTTCCTGCTGCTGCTCGCCGGACCGGGATTCGAGGACGAGGCGAGCGGCGAGCGCATCGACCCGAACTGGCTGGCCGTGCTCGCCACCTACTGGCTGGCCGACTGCCTGATCGTCACCGGCTACGTGGCGCCGACGCTGGCCGCCCGCGCCCGCGAGGCGCGCGCCGCGAAGCTGCGCCGCGGGCACTGATCCGCCGCGAACCACCGGCGGCCGGCGCAGTCCAACCGGCACGGGCGGCCCTGCCAGCCGGCACCGCCTTCCGCAGAACGGGCTGTCGGGATCATGCCGGCGGGAATTTGTAATCCCGTTGCCGATCTCATATAACGGTAGCAAGTAGCGCTTCACCCGTCCGGGCCGATAACAGGCAGGGAGGACGGGGGACGGACGGTGTCGCGATCCGGTGAAAGGGATGCGCGCCATGGTCGAATGTCTGCAACTCGGCAGTCCGCTGCCGTTCCGTGTCACCGCCCGACCGACGCCCGGCGTCCGGGAGCCGGGGCTCGGCACCGCGGTCCTGGTCCTCGCGCCGTGGTTCGCCGTCGCGGGCACCTTCTTCCTGCTGCACGGGGCCTGGCCGATCACCGCCTTCATGGCCGCCAGCCTGGCCGGGCTGGTCGCCGCCTTCCTGCACGTGCGCCGGCATGCCGGCGATTTCGAACAGCTGACGCTGGACGCCGACCGTCTGGTCGTCGACAGCCACGCGCCGGGCGACGACCGCCACACCGAATTCAACAGCCAGTGGGTCTCGGTCGCCGTCCAGACAGGCGGCGCCGTCGGCGCGCCGCGCCTGGTGCTGCGCGGCCAGGGTCGGGAAATCGTCTTCGGCCGCCTGCTCTCGGCGGCGGAAGTGGGCTGCGTCGGCCGCGAGCTGAGCCGCC
Source organism: Rhodocyclaceae bacterium (assembly GCA_024710925.1). GTDB lineage: Bacteria > Pseudomonadota > Gammaproteobacteria > Burkholderiales > Rhodocyclaceae > Proximibacter. The sequence continues at coordinate 29,022 of JANJTW010000056.1, forward strand.
GGCTGGCGCGGCTGCACCAGTGGGGCCGCGGGTAGCGCCATGGACATGCATCGCCGCTCCCTGTCGGCACCGGCCGGACTGGCGGGCCTCGGCCTCGCCGGCCCGGCCGGTGCCGAATTCGCCCTCAACCTGCCGCCGCCGGCGACCGAGATCGCGCAGCGCATCCACGACCTGCATACGCTGATCCTGTGGATCTGCTTCGGCATCTTCCTGGTCGTCTTCGTGCCGATGTTCTACGCGCTGTGGCGGCACCGCAAGTCACGCGGCCACGCCGCCCACGACTTCCACGAGAACCCGCGGCTGGAGGTGGCCTGGACGGTGGTGCCGGTGCTGATCCTGATCGGCATGGCGGTGCCGAGCACGTCGGTGGTGCTGGCGATGAAGGACACCGGCGCCTCCGAGCTGACGGTCAAGGTCACCGCGCGGCAGTGGAAGTGGGAATACGAGTACCTCGGCACCGAGGTGCGCTTCGCCAGCAACCTGGCGACGCCGCAGGCGCAGATCGAGAACCGCGAGGCCAAGGGCGAGCACTACCTGCTCGAAGTCGACCGGCCGCTGGTGGTGCCGACCGGCAGCAAGATCCGCCTGGTGCTGACCGCCGAGGACGTCATCCACGCCTGGTGGGTGCCGGCCTTCGGCGTCAAGCAGGACGCCATCCCCGGCTTCGTCCGCGACGCCTGGTTCCGGGTCGACGCGCCGGGCACCTACCGCGGCCAGTGTGCCGAGCTGTGCGGCGTGAACCACGCCTTCATGCCGGTCGTCGTCGAGGCGGTGCCGCCGGAACGCTTTGCCGCCTGGCTCGACGAACAGAAGACGGCGCGCGCCGCTGTGCAGGCGGCGTCGGCACGCGACTACCCGCTGGCCGAACTGGTCGAGCGCGGCAAGGCGGTCTATGCCGCGCACTGCGCCGCCTGCCACCAGGAAAGCGGCAAGGGCCTGCCCGGCGCCTTCCCGGCACTCGACGGCTCGCCGCTGGTCAAGGGGCCGCTCGCCGCGCACCTGGCCATCGTCCTCGACGGCAAGCCGGGCACCGCCATGCAGGCCTTCGCCAAGCAGCTCTCCGACCTCGAACTGGCGGCGGTGGTCAGCTACGAGCGCAACGCTTGGGGCAACAAGACCGGCGACGGCGTGCAGCCGCGCGAGGTCGCCGCGCTGCGCAAATAGAAGAACGAGGAGAACCCGCATGGACGCCACCCTCGCCCCGCATGCGCACGACGAGCATCCGAGCGGCCTCGCGCGCTGGCTGACGACGACCAACCACAAGGACATCGGCACCCTCTACCTGTGGTTCTCGCTGGCCATGTTCATGTTCGCCGGCGCGCTGGCCATGGTCATCCGCGCCGAGCTGTTCCAGCCCGGACTGCAGCTGGTCGACCCGATGCAGTTCAACCGGCTGACCTCGATGCACGGCCTGCTGATGATCTTCGGCGCGATCATGCCGGCCTTCGTCGGCTTCGCCAACTGGCAGGTGCCGCTGATGATCGGCGCTCCGGACATGGCCTTCCCGCGGCTGAACAACTGGAGCTTCTGGCTGCTGCCGGTAGCGGGAGCCTTGCTGCTCGCCTCCTTCTTCGTCCCCGGCGGCGCGCTCGCCGCCGGCTGGACGATGTACCCGCCGCTGTTCATGCAGGGCGGCATCGCCTACGACATGACCATCCTCGCCGTGCATGTGCTCGGCCTGTCGTCGATCATGGGCGCGATCAACATCATCACGACCATCCTCAACCTGCGCGCGCCGGGGATGACGCTGATGAAGATGCCGCTGTTCGTGTGGACCTGGCTGATCACCGCCTACCTGCTGGTGGCCGTGATGCCGGTGCTGGCGGCAGTGATCACGATGCTCTTGACCGACCGCCACTTCGGCACGCACTTCTTCAACGCCGCCGGCGGCGGCGACCCGGTGATGTTCCAGCACATCTTCTGGTTCTTCGGCCACCCCGAGGTGTACATCATGATCCTGCCGGCCTTCGGCATCGTGTCGACGATCATCCCGACCTTCGCCCGCAAGAAGCTGTTCGGCTACACCTCGATGGTCTATGCGGTGTCGTCGATCGCGCTGCTGTCGTTCATCGTCTGGGCGCACCACATGTTCACCACCGGCATGCCGGTCGCCGGCCAGCTGTTCTTCATGTACGCGACGATGCTCATCGCCATTCCCACCGGCGTCAAGGTGTTCAACTGGGTGGCAACGATCTGGCGCGGCTCGCTGTCGTTCGAGACGCCGATGCTGTTCGCCGTCGCCGTCGTCTGCCTGTTCACCGTCGGCGGCTTCTCCGGGCTGGTGCTGGCGCTGGTGCCGGTGGACATCCAGCTGCAGGACACCTACTACGTCGTCGCCCACTTCCACTACGTGCTCTTCTCCGGCGCCGCGATGAGCATCATCGGCGGCGTCTATTACTGGCTGCCGAAATGGACCGGCCACCGCTACGACGAGAGGCTCGGCCAATGGCACTTCTGGCTGACGACGATCGCCTTCAACGTCACCTTCTTCCCGATGCATTTCCTCGGGCTGGCCGGCATGCCGCGGCGCATCCCCGACTACGCACTGCAGTTCGCCGACTTCAACCAGATCGCCAGCCTCGGCGGCTTCGTCCTCGGCGCCGCGCAGCTGCTCTTCGTCTATATCGTCGTCAAGTGCGTGCGCGGCGGCGAGCCGGCCGGCGACAAGACCTGGGACGGCGCCGACACGCTCGAATGGACGCTGCCGTCGCCGCCGCCCTACCACTCGTTCACGACGCCGCCGAAGATCGACTGAGCCAGGGGAAAACGCCATGAGCGAACACGCCCACGCCACGACCTCCTACTACGTGCCGCCGCCGTCGCGCTGGCCGATCGTCGGCTCCTGCGCGCTCTTGGCGATCGCTTCCGGCTTCGTGCTGCTGCTGGCGAAAGTCGCCGCCGGCCCGTGGCTGATGGCGCTCGGCGCGGCGATCCTGGTCTACATGCTGGTCGGCTGGTTCGGCAGCGTCATCCGCGAGAACCAGGCCGGCCTGCTCGAAGGCCAGGTGGACGTCTCCTACCGCTGGGGCATGGTCTGGTTCATCTTCTCCGAGGTGATGTTCTTCGCCGGCTTCTTCGGCGCGCTGTTCTACGCGCGCAATTTCGCCGTGCCGGCGCTGGCCGACGCCGAGCTGGTCTGGCCCGGCTACGCCGGCGGCTGGCCGACCGCCGGCCCAGGGATCGCCGACGCGTTCACGCCGATGGCGGCCTGGGGCATCCCGGCGCTGAACACGCTGCTCCTGCTCTCCTCCGGGGCGACGGTGACCTGGGCGCACTGGGGGCTGCAGAAGGGCGACCGCCGGCAGGTCAAGCTCGGCCTGCTCTTCACCATCGGCCTCGGCCTCGTCTTCCTCGCGCTGCAGATCTACGAGTACGGCATCGCCGCCTTCTCGCTGAAGACCGGCATCTACGGCGCCACCTTCTACCTGCTGACCGGCTTCCACGGCCTGCACGTGACGCTCGGCATCGTCATGCTGGCGGTCATCGCCGGCCGCGTCTTCGCCGGCCACTTCGACGCCGCGCGCCACTTCGGCTTCGCCGCCGTGTCCTGGTACTGGCACTTCGTCGACGTCGTCTGGCTGATCCTGTTCGTCTTCGTCTACTGGCTGTGAAAGGCGAGGGCCGGATTTCGTGGTTGGCGCGTGCGGAATTTGTCGCGTCGCGCTGATGCGGTGGGAACGCTCTGCTTTTCGCTGGAATTTCGGCAATCAAGAAGCAAAGCCGGCGGATATCTCGCACTGGCAAAGCGGCTTCTTCTCGGCCTTTGCTGCCGTTCGACCTGTTAGCTGATTTTGTCAGCAATACACTGGTAAGCGGTCCTTTATCGGAATATCACCTTGACCAGCAGCCTAGCCCCGATTCATCACTGCTGAACTGGGCCTGTCCGAATTTTTGTGTAAACGGGGTTTCTGATTACATCTGAGGAATTCGTTCCTCGAACTGGATGGTAAAGCGAGTGAGCGCGGCTTTCCAATCCCGAATGGGCATCGTCCACTTCTGGCTGATGTTGCGCAGCG